>CAZIBE010000060.1:0-23114 GCA_964536685.1 uncultured Calditrichaceae bacterium
AGACAAATGACAAAAGAAAAAAACTCAGTGTCCTCAGTGAGCTCGGGGAGCAATTAGCATAAAGAAATCAGGAATCAGAAAACAGAAAAATCTATCCGGCTCGTTAAGGCAGGTACGGAGGAATTAAAAATATAAATTTTTTTAGCGAACGAGCAAAATTTTTCCATTGTGGTGTTTTTCCGATAACCCGCTAATATAAGGGAAAGGACGGATAAAATAGATTCCGCTGGCAACTTTGTTTCCAAAAGCGTTTTTTCCGTCCCAGCGATAAAAATAGTTGTTGCCAATTTGGGACGTCGGCTCTAATTCAGTCACTTTTTTCCCGTTGATATCGACCACCTGCAATTTTGTCTGCGTATTTTGCCAGTTAGAGGTTAGAATGGTTACTTGCTCCCTGAAAGGATTAGGATACACCGATACGATGTCAATTTTGTTACTGATGCGGGCAGTCAAAGTTTCCGCGCTTTCTTTGAGTATCCAATTGTCTCTGTCCAAATCAATCTGTAACGGAAATTTTTGAACGGTAAACTGATACTGCTGCGTAAAATCCGTATTCTGCACCACTATCGTCGTATCTGTGCCATCGGGAAATAAAAAGGAAACATCTACCGGCATCTGGTAGGCAATGGTGTTTTGTATCTGCCGGATGGTAAAATCTATAAGATAATCGTTGCCTGTACGTCCGGCGATTTGCCATTCAAACCGATATTTGGGAAAATAGGGATAATTCAGCCACTGGTCAAAAAATCTGCTTAAATCCATTCCGCTGACTTCCTCACAAACCGATCGAAAATCCTCAGTACGCACAGCGCCGTATTTCCAGCGGACGTTATTGGCATATTCTTTCAGAATTGTAAAAAACATGTCGTCGCCTACTATATGGCGCAGCATGTGTAAGATCCAGGCGCCTTTATCGTACACAATGGCCGAAAAAATCGTCGAGGCGTCGGTCGTATCGGTTAAAAAGACCGTACCGCCTCCCGTATATTGCTTGGTAGCCATGTACTCATGATAGGACTCCATTCCCGGCGGATTGCCCAAATAGCCGGCCCACTCGGCGTACAGCGCTTCGGAATAGGTGGCAAATCCTTCGTTAAGCCAGATATCCTGCCACGAAGCGCAGGTTACGGCGTCGCCAAACCAGTGGTGAGCCAGCTCGTGCACGTACACATAGCGCCAGCTATCGGTTACATAAGTGATGCTGGTCAGCGTTTGGTGTTCCATTGCCCCGCCCCAGCGGAACTGTACCATCCCGTACTTTTCATCTAAAAAGGGATAGGGACCAAAATAGTAAGAAAGGGCATTTAGATAATCGGGCACTTCCTGAAAAATGCGCTTTGCCTCGACGCCATATTCCGGATAGACATAGTAATCCAATAACATGGAATCCTGATCATCATAGTGATAATAATCGGTAAAGTGGTAATACGGCCCGGTGGAAACGGCAATCAGATAGGTCGTAATGGGGTAGCGCTCTTTCCAATGGAAGGTTTGCTTGCCGTTAGCGGCGTTTTCTATGGATAGCAACGTGCCGTTAGAAGCGACCATTGATGTTGCCGGAAGCGTAATATAAATATCGGCGGAGTCGGCTTTGTCGGCGGGCGTGTCTTTACAGGGCCACCATTGGCGGGCGCCGTATGGCTCGCTGAGCGTCCACGCATGATCCGAGCCGTCAGGGAAACGGTCAAAAACAAAAGCGGGACGGGCGGAATAGAAATCCGGGCTATGGTAAAAAACATTAACGCTAAACGGCTGCTCCCGTTCGTAATTCCGATCCAGTTGGATGCGTAACAAGTCTTCTTCATGGCTGTACGAGCTCACTGCCCCCTGCAATGAATCCACAATTAACGCGCCGGCCATATCGAGGATGATTTCGTGAAGCGAGTCTGTGTTTGAAGTAAAGCTGGCATGCACTAAGCCGCTGAAACGTTGTTGCTGAAAATTGAGATTCAGATGAATTTCGTAATAGCGGGCATCAAAGGGGCCGTAGTAGACGGCCGAAGCATTGGATTTGATGAGTTGAGCCTGATAAAACAGATTCTGTTTATGCAGATATAAAATATCCCCGGGTTGATTTTGCGCCAAAAGACCAGAGAGTAAAATACTAAAATAAATAAACGAAGAACAAATAATGCGTTTCATTGAGGACCGCCGCTTTGTAAACAATTATATCATGTTTGTTTTATTTAAAATAGCACATGGCGGAATTTCAATCAACTTCTTTGCTGATTTAAAGACAATCAGGTTTAATGATTAACGTTGTTTACCAAAAAGTCCGGGGAAAAATGTAATCTCGCCTTCAAAAAAACAGAATTGGCACTCCCGTTTAAAATAAAAAAAGCCGCAGCGAACGCTGAGGCTTTTAAAAGTGGCGCCTCCCAGAATCGAACTGGGGACACAGGGATTTTCAGTCCCTTGCTCTACCGACTGAGCTAAAGCGCCACATATTTTTAAGTTTACAAATTTAATATGTTCCTAATTGTGATGCAAATTAATATGGTCCATTTTCAGAATAAATCCAGTTGCAATCCTTCTTCCTTAATCTGTCTGGCCAGCGAGTCGATACGCATCAACGTACGGTTTACATTCAAATACATAGTGGAATCGGATACCATACGTCCCAGCGTGCCCTTGTCTTTTTCGATGCTGCCCAATATATGATTCAACGATACGGTAGCGCTGTCTAACTGTATGGAAATCGTATTTAAATTGGTTAAAGTCGATTCCATTTCCCTATCGTTATTCTTCACCAGATAGTGAAGCTGATTGACCGTGCTGTCCAATACCGTCATAGTCTTGTTCATAGAGTGTGGCAGGGTCGCCAGGCCGGCTGTTATTTTATTCAAATTGTTCAGGGAGGAGGTAACGTTCTGTTGAATTTCCCCCTTTTTCAAAAACGTATTAATCATACTCACCGTGGAATCCACACGAAAAGAAAGCTTGGACATATCTTCGGCCAGCTCGCCGATAACAATGCCCACATCCACGATGCGGCCGCCGTACTTACCCTCAAAGGGCTGTTCGGAAAGATTAAGATGATTGTTTGATTTGCCTGGGAAAATCTCAATTTTCATACCGGCCAACAATTCAGCGCTGACAACGGTAAAAGTGGCGTCTTCGTAAAGCACAACATCGTTATTAAGCTGAATAGTACATAGCACCTTGCGCCCTTTCCAGCCTATTTTTAACACTTTGCCTTCTTTAACGCCGTTAACGGTTACCGGATCGCCGGGCACCATACCGCCCACATTATCGAAGACAACCTGCAATTGATATTTGTTGGTCTGTAACCGAAAGCCTTTTCCCCAGATGATCCCTAAAATAAGAACCAGCGTAGAAAAAATTACCGTAAGCCCGACTTTGAATTCTGTGGTGAATATTTTTTTCATTTATTGGCTTCTTTGTGTAAAGTGGCTGCATCCCGACTTATTGGATAATATCTTTTAAAAGAATCACTTTCCCCTCCGGTACATCCTGGCATTGAAACACAATGCCCCAGGCCATACAGCGCCGAAACGAGGCTACTTCTTCGTCGCTCAAATATAAATAGGACAGATACTTTTTGCGGCCTTCCTTATAATGAATACCGCCCACGTTAATATTTTTTAACGGCAAACCCGCGGACAGCAATTTTTCGACCACCATCGGCGAATTAATCACAACAATGGTTTTGCTCAGATCCATTTGCTCGCTGTTCAGTAAATCGGCCAACTGACTAACATTCATTACTTCCGGATGAATATGCTCCGGAACGATGGAAAGATACAACTCCTTTTCCCAATCATTGGCATAAACCGAATTATCACACAAAATGATTTCTTTTGAATGCAGATAGCTGGCCCAGCCAATGACTACCTGTCCGTGGATTAATCGGTCGTCTATTCTAAAAAGCTGAATATCCATTGCCATGATTATCGACGCACTACCCCCTTTTGGGCATCGTTTAAGATTTTTTCTATTAACGCTTCCCATTCCAGCCGTTGTAAATTCATATGAAAGGAAACCAGCATAGGCACGTTTACGCCGCCAACAATGACCAAGTGCGGAAATTCCTGTTTCAGACGGTTGGCCGAAAACCAGCAGCTCCCGCCCACCAAATCCACAAAAATAATTACTTGCTGCGGTTTAGCTTCTTCAATCAATGCTTTAATATGCGCTTCGATTTCCTCCAGGGTTACTTCCTGATTAGAGAAGCAATGAATATCCGCCGCCGGTTTGATCAGCTTATCACAGACCTGTTTCAAACTACAGGCCAGTGTGCCGTGTGTAATCAGGCAGCCCAAGGTTTGTTCGTTCATTCCCAGTCTTTCTTCAGGTATTCGTGATCCTTATCCAGCGGTACGATATCTTTGGTTTTCATATATTCTTTCAAGCGCTTGTTAAATTCCCTGGGCGTATGGTAGCCGTACCATTTTAGCAGATGGTTCATGGCGATGGTTTCGGCAATCACGGTAATATTTTTACCGGGATTGATAGGCAAAATGATTTGCGGAATTTTAACGCCTAAAATATTAGTCGTCTTGTCTTCCATTCCCAGGCGGTCGTACTCCTTGCCCTTTTCCCAGTCCACTAAATGAATTTCCACTTCCACCCGCTTTTGCATGCGCACGCCGCGAATGCCGAATATTTTTTGCATATCCACCAGACCCACACCGCGGATTTCCAGCAAGTGCTCGGCGATATCCTTACCGTGGCCAATTAGCACCTCTTCCGCCTTGCGCATGATAATGACCAAATCATCGGCTACCAAACGATGTCCGCGCTCCACCAGGTCTAAAGCAATTTCACTCTTTCCGATGCCGCTGCGTCCGGTCAATAATATGCCGGTGCCGTACACATCTACCAGCGAGCCGTGCATCGAAACTTGCGGCGCAAACTTTGTCTCCAGATATTCGCCAAGCAGATGCACGATTTGCGTGGTGCTAAACGGAGTGCTTATGATGGAGATATAACGGCGCGTGGCTGCTTTTAGCAAATAATCCGGCACAGGGTTGTCATTAGTAACGATAATCGCCGGTATTTCGAATTCGATAAAACGGTTAATCGAAACCTGCAGCTGCTCATCGGTAAGACCCGAAAGATAGCGCATTTCGGTGTTTCCCAAAATCTGAATTCGATCTGAGGTAAAGAGTTCTACGAAACCGGAGAGCGCTAAACCGGGGCGGTGCAGTTCGCTGGTGGTAATTTTTCGATTGAGGCCGTTTTCCGAACAAATCAATCGTAATTTTAATCGCGTCTCATTTTCCGCTATGAGATCGCGTACGGTGATATAATCTGTCATAGCAAAAATTTAACAAACTTTACTTAGGTGCGCAAAATAAAAAAGCGCCGCCTTTACAGGCAGCGCCATATACTTACATGGGAAAAAATTACTCTTCACTAACCAGCTGAACTATTTTTTCTTTTTTATGATCCTTGATCTTTTCCTTCACCTTGGTAATTTGCCGCTCTACGTTATCGATTGCTAAGTCAATGGATTTAAATACGTCTTCAGACTTCTCCTTAACAAATATTTTTTTATTCCCCAGACGCAACTTAAACTCCACCACTTGGTCCAGTTTTTCATACGAAAGCACTGCCTCCAGGTCCTTAATTTGATCAGAAAAGCGGTTTAGCCGCCTTACTTTGTCGTTGATATATGTTTTCAGGCGTTCTGGTGCTTTGTACCCTCTGGTGGTGATTGCGACTTTCATTTAGAACCTCCTTAGGTTTTATGATGGTTGTCTGAAGCGCCCGGATGGGCGTGTTTATATACATCTTTTAAATGCTCGATGGACATGTGCGTGTAAACCTGCGTGGTCGAAAGGCTTTCGTGCCCCAGTAAATCTTTTACCACGCGAATGCTGGCGCCGGCGTTAAGCAGATGCGTGGCATACGTATGGCGCAACAAATGGGGACTTTTATGATTAAGGTGTGAAAGCTGTGACAAATATTTTTTTACGATTCGCTGTACGGCCATCGGATACATTGTTTTCCCTGATTTCAGTACCAATACATTATCGACAGAATTATCGGCATATTGAGGACGAAATTCCAAATATCTTTCCAATATTTTTTTGGCAGCCGATCCGATTGGTACCACACGGTCTTTGTTGCCTTTCCCGCGGATGCGAATTAAATCCTCTTTTAAGAGAAGCTGTGACATCTTTAGATTTATTAACTCCGACAAACGCATTCCGGTTCCGTAGAACAATTCCAAAATGGTCAAATCGCGAATACCCTCAAAATCATTCAGCTGCGGCAATTTTAAAATAGCCTCCATTTCTTTTAGAGAAATGTATTCCGGCAGTTTTTTTTCGTAGCGCGGCATTTTAATAGATAACGCAGGATTGCGTGGAATGATTTCTTCTCTGGATAAATATTTAAAAAAAGATTTGATGGTGGCCAGTTTGCGGGCAATGCTGCGGCGCGATAAATCTTGTTCCTGTAAATAAACCAGATAGTAGCGGATAACTTTCTTATCCGCTAAATGCCAAAAAACGATGTCGGATTGCAGATATTCTTTAAGAAAGTCTTCGAACTGGCGCAGATCGTTCGTATATGATTCCGCGGTAAGCTTTGAATAGCGGCGCTCCAATGAAATATATTTGATGAAGCTGCGGATATGTTTATCCATCTACCGGATTTAAAAAGTAAATTGCCTTAATTATTTATACACAATTTAAACGGCATTTTCAAGTTCTTCCCGCAAAATTTCAAATTTGCAAACCGGACAGCGTAAATATTTTCCTTTGGCTTTGCTGTATTTTTCGACCATGTAGGGATTGCCGCATTCGGGACATTTCTGTTCCACCGGTTTATCCCAGCTGACAAAATCACATTTCGGGTAATTGGAACAGCCGTAAAAAGTGCGTCCTTTTTTGGTGCGCCGTTCCACAATGTAACCGTCGCAACCCTCTTTGGGACAATGAATGCCGGTGCTCAAGGGCTTGGTGTTTTTACACTTCGGATAATTGGAGCAGGCTAAAAATTTACCGAAACGGCCGGTTTTAATCACCATAGGACTGCCGCACAGCTCACATTTCTCGTCGGTTACCTGCGGTTCTGCCGGCTGGTCCAGCGGTTTCGTATTTTTGCACTCCGGATAGCCGCTGCATGCTAAAAAGCGCCCGTTTCGTCCCCAGCGGATCACCATGGGACGGCCGCACTTATCGCAAACCTCGCCGCTTTCCTCAATCAAATCGGCCTTAATATCTTTTTTAGATTTGCTTACTTCCTCTAAAGCCGATTTGAGCGGGCCGTAAAATTCGTTCATCACCTGTTCGTACGATGCTTCCTTAGCGGACACGGCGTCCAGCTTTTCTTCCATGCTGGCGGTGAAGGACACATTAAAAATTTCGGGGAAGTTTTTGGTCAGAATACGGTTCACCGTCTCGCCCAATTCGGTGGCCACTAATTTGCGGTCTTCCATGGCCACGTATTTACGCTGCTGAATAGTGCTGATGATTTGCGCGTAGGTACTGGGACGACCGATACCCAACTTATCCAGCTCTTTAACCAGCGTGCTTTCCGTATAACGTGCCGGCGGTTTGGTAAAATTTTGCGCGGCCGAAATATCCTCTATCGCACAGGAAGCGCCTTCTTTAAGACCGGCGGGCAAAAGACCGTTGCCCTCTTTGCCGTTCTCCCTGTCTTCGGTATACACTTTTGTGTAGCCCGGGAACAGCATCACTTCACCCTCGCTGCCCAACAGATAGCGATCGCCGCTGACCTCTACGGTGGTTTTTTCGTATTCGGCGGCCGACATCTGACAGGCCACAAAACGTTTCCAGATTAAATTATATAATTTAAACTGATCGCTGTTCAGCACCGACTTTAACGCCTGCGGCGAAAACTCGGCGTTTAAGTAAGTGGGCCGGATAGCCTCGTGAGCGTCCTGAGCGGATTTTTTACTTTTAAAATGCCGCGCCCGCGACGGAAGAAAGGCCTCGCCATATTGATTTTGAATATAATCCCGAACGGCGTCCACAGCCTGATTGCTGATGCGCGTAGAATCGGTACGCATGTAAGTGATTAAACCGATGCTGCCCTGCCCCGGCACTTCCACGCCTTCGTAAAGCGACTGGGCAATTCCCATGATGCGCTTAGTGGACATGCGCAGCACGCGAGATGCGCTTTGCTGCAAAGTACTGGTGATGAAGGGCGGCGGCGGCTGGCGTTTGACCGCCTTTTTCTTTAAAGCGCTGATGATCAGGGACGCTTTTTTAATCGCGGCCACATGTTCCTTGGCGCTTGCATCATCGGGCACATGCGCTTTTTTACCGTCTATTTTTAACAGTCGCACTCTAAATGGATCGGAATCGCCGGAACGCAGCAGCGCCTCAATGGTCCAAAATTCCTCCTGTTTAAAAGCGCGGATTTCTTCTTCCCGTTCGCAAACCAAACGCAGCGCTACCGACTGTACGCGTCCCGCGCTTAAACCGCGGTAAATGGTTTCCCACAGGACGGGACTTATTTTATAGCCGACAATGCGGTCCAATACGCGGCGCGCCTGCTGCGAATACACACGGTCCATATCGATAGGCCGGGGATGTTTCATAGCGCTATCAACAGCGTTGCGCGTGATCTCGTTAAACTCCACGCGATGCACTTGTTGCGGGTCTTTATCCAGCACCGTGGAAATATGGTAGGCTATCGCCTCGCCTTCGCGGTCAGGGTCTGTGGCGATGTACACTTCAGCGGATTTTTTGGCCTGCTCGCGCAACTCTTTAATGACCTTCTCTTTCCCGCGGATTTTTACGTATTGCGGCTGAAAGCCTTTTTCAATATTTACGCCTAACTTTGTTTTAGGGAGATCGATGATGTGTCCTACCGAGGCAGTTACAACGTAATCTTTACCTAAATATTTATTGATCGTTTTTGCTTTAGCTGGAGATTCTACGATTACCAGTGATTTTGCAGCCATGCTTCTCCGCAATTATTTTAGTGATAAGGTTCAGAACAATTATGCCGGCAGTTTCAGTGAATGGTATTACTCCCCTTCGGAAACACAAACCCTTCCCAGGAATTGTGTTTAGAGTCCATACCAAAAATTATTGAGGCCACAATGGATTTAATATCATCGATGGTGATTGAAGCAGTTCCCAAAGAAAGCGCTTTATCGATTACCATTTCCATATCCGCATCGGATAGCAAACCCAGATGGCGCATTTGCAGCAAATATCCAAACGCCTCCGGATTAATGACAATCCGCTCCACATCGTGCAAAATACGCGTGGAACGCTGCGTGTAATTGAACTCATCCTCTGCAGAGGAGTTGCGATCCTGCCAGAAATTGGCAATCCATTTAAAGGCTAAATTTATTTCATCTTTTGTATATCCGCGCGACAACAATTCCTTGGACATCTCGTTGTAATTTTGCTGCCTGCTATGGAAGCGAAACTCTTCCAGCAAATAGACAATTATTTCTATTAAACGTTCTTCCATTTTGACCATTCGTTTATTATTTAAAACAAAATACTATATCCCTGCCGTAAAATCAAGCATCGGGATCACCCACCTGAAGGATTTTTTCGCATATCCTCCAGCGATAGCTGCAGGCGTTCCGTGCCCTGCCAGTTGTTGATATTCAGCCTAAAGGCCACAGCGGCCTGCATGCCAAAAAGAATTTCATCTTTCAGTTCGCCGGCATTCCACCACACGCACTCATAAATCTGATTACTCTTTTGCACATGCAATTTAAGATGCTTACCATTGGACATGGTCATCATGTCGCGTACCAGCACATCTTCCATAACAAAAACCGGTTCCGGATTCGTTTCGCCGAAAGGACCCACATCCTGAATAATGCGCGCTGTATTCAGGTTTATCTGATCAATATCAACCACAGAATCGATAACAAGTTCCGGAACCAGATCGTCGTCGTCAATTACTTCGGCGGCATAGGTCATAAATTCTTTTTTGAATTCCTGAAACTTATCGGGTATTACCGTCAAACCGGCGGCTTTGTGATGTCCGCCGTAATTCAGAAAATAGCGGCTGAATTTGGTTAAGGCATTGGTTACGTGAAAGGCATCGATGCTACGCGCCGAGCCTACATAGTTACCGCTTTCATCGCGTGTAAAGGCAAAAGCCGGACGCGAGAAGCGTTCTTTTAATTGTCCCGAAATTAAACCAATTAAGCCGGCCTGCCAGTCTTCATTTTCTACAAAGATGACCTTGCCAATATCCTGCGGAGTCGTTTTTAAGGAATCCAGGGCGTTGGTTAAATAATCATTTTGCAGGGATTGCCGTTTACGGTTCAGCTTATCCAGATAGGCCGCCAAATCGCGGGCTTCGTTTTCGGATTCGGAAATGAGCAGTTTTACAGACAGGTCCGCTTCTTCCAAACGGCCGGAGGCATTTAAGCGCGGCGCCAAAAAGTAGCCCACGGAGATGGGCGTAACGACTTTATTTTTTACGCCGCTGATGCGTTTCAACTCTACTAAGCCGGGTTTACGCGTTCCGCCCAGAACCTTGAGCCCAAATTTTACTAAGGCGTAATTTTCATCGCGCAGAGGCATAACGTCGGCGATGGTGCCCATAGCCACCAGGTCCAGATGGTTCAGCAAAAATTGTTTGTAATCCGCCTCCGGCAGCAATTTTTCGCTTAGGGCGTATATCAGTTTGAAGGCCACGGCCACGCCGCAGATGGATTTAAACGGATATTGGGAGTCGCTGCGATTGGGATTTACCACCGCATAGGCCGGCGGCAGAGAACCTTCCTGCAAATGGTGATCGGTAACGACCACGTCAATGCCTAACTGAACGGCGCGCTCCACGGCGTCGTGCGCAGTAATGCCGTTATCCACCGTAATGATCAGGCTGGCGCCTCGTTTTGCCACCTGCTCCACGCTGGAAGGACGCAGTCCGTAACCGTCCTTTTCCCTGTGCGGTAAAATAAATTCTACCGGCCGCCCTATTTTACGGAAAAAATAGATCATCAGCGCTGTGGAAGTGATGCCGTCCACATCATAATCGCCAAAGATAACGATGTGTTCCTTCTGTTCAACCGCTTGCAGGATACGTTTCACGGCCTTGTCCATATCCGGCAGTAAATAGGGATCGTGCATGCGATCGGTTAACTTGAATGGGTCCATGTGCTCTGCCGGAAGTCCGCGGTTATTCAGTAACACATCAATTAGCGATCGGTTGGAATCGTCATTCAGAATTTTCCAGCGTTTTTTGGGTAATTTTTTCATTTGTTCTTTGAAATGATATCTCCGCGTGTTTAAGCAATCCTGATCGCGGAATACTATTTATCTCCTGTTATTCGTTTGCAAATCATCTTGCCGGCTGC
Source organism: uncultured Calditrichaceae bacterium (assembly GCA_964536685.1). Taxonomy (GTDB): domain Bacteria; phylum Calditrichota; class Calditrichia; order Calditrichales; family Calditrichaceae; genus CAZIBE01. The sequence continues at coordinate 11,279 of CAZIBE010000060.1, forward strand.
ACATGGAAGTTCGCCGGCAGGTTAAAGGCTAATCAAACAAACGTAATGCCACAATTAGCCGATTAGAAATCGCTTTGTTCCCCTCTGAGACAAGATGGATTTCTTTGATTGTGAATGACCTTTAACCGCTTTATATCAGTAAGTTTGTTTTTCAAATATCTTAATGTACCGCCTATCGGGCCGCCTGCTGTCGCACTGAACGCTGTTTACAGATTAAACTATCAAATAAAAATATGAGTTTGCTCTAAAAATTAAAAGATGTTCAACTTTTTCTTTACTGAAACCGTCAGAAACAGTTTTAAAGAAAGTATGTTCTAACAAGTAATAACCCACTATTTAACATAGTGAGCTAAAGAGTAGTAAAATTTCAGGAAAAACATTTTAAAATTTTTTATCAACTTTTTAGAGTAAACTCAAAAATGCAAAAATATACGGCCGCTGCGCCATATTTTTTCGCTTCTGCCCGAGCGCTATTTTACGCAATTCAATATTTAGAAGCAAAACGACTAATCGCTGTTTTTTATTTTGATCAGCGATTTTATTTCCTCCAAGAACGGCGAGGATTTTTGTTCGCGGCCAAAGCGGTTTTTTACCACGGTAAAAACCACCTCGCTTTTACCGCGCGTTATACCCACATACAGCAGCCGTTTTTGTTCTTCGATTTTTTGGGCTACGGGACGATCGTCGTCGTCATCTTTTTTATAGGCAAAAAAACTGGGCATTTGGTCGTCTTCCATACCGGTAATGATAACGCACTCGAATTCCAATCCTTTGGCCGCATGAAACGTCAACAGCGAAACTGCTTCCGCCTGCTCCAAATTATCCTGCGTGTTCATCAGGGAAATAAACGATAAAAACTCGGCAATCGCCTGATCAACCGGTAAGTGATTAAACTCCTCGGCTGTCTTCACTATACGGTTAAAAAACTCCTGTTCTTTATTGTAAATTTCGGCGCCCGGGAAAAGTCGCTGATAAATGCGCATTAAATCATTATGCAGCGCTTCATCGTCTAAAAGGAATTTTTGGGCGTATGGTTTGCGGATTTCACTGAACGGAGACAATAATTTACGAATGCCGGCGTTAAAATAGATCCTGTCTTCGGTAGCGCTGACCGTGTTTCCCAGCGCATTGCCCAGGGCCACGTATTCGGTAAATTCCTCGGCTAACGTTTTTGTTTCTATTTGACGATTGATGAATAAAAGGCGCTGGAAAATTTCATGCAGTACCACCACATCGTCCAACGCGCGGTGGCGCGTGCCGGCATCTAAGTGAAAACGCTCCGCCAGAGCGTCGATGGAGTTTTGCTGCCCGGGGAACAGAATCCTTGATAAAATCAGCGTGTCGTAGCGGACGTTGCTCATCCGCGGAAAATTCAGTTCGCGGCTCATACGGTCCATGATTTTAAAATCAAAGCTGTAACCGTTGTGCGCTAAAATGACCTCATTGCCGACAAATTCCATAAACTTTGGCCAGATTTCTTCCGGCATCGGCGCATCGGCGATATCCTTTTCCGTAATGTGATGAACGGCTTGCGCTCCCGGCTCGATGGGCATGTGCGGATTTACCAGCGATTGAAAACGATCTACAATTTGGCCTTGTTGCACTTTTACGGCGGCAATTTCCACGATGCCGCAACGGTCCGCGTCTTTGCCGGTAGTTTCCAAATCAAAAACCACATAATCGGAAAAGACCTTCTCTTCCGAAGCTAATTGCGCCTGCAGCCAGCGAAACAGCACCGACAAGTCGCCTTTGCGTTTACCGCTTTTTTCTTTAAACAGCAGCTCATAGCGGCAGGGCAAATCGTCTGTGGGAAAGGGCTCCAACAAAAGCACAATATCAGCCGGTTTCAAATGTACCACTTTCCCCTGTTCCAAAAGATGTACCTGCTTATTTAGCATCTTGGTGAGCAGCTGCCGGGCAATAAATTGGATTTTTTCGTTGGTATGATAGAGCCACAAATTGCTGTGCGGCGAGCGCAGGTTTTTACACTTTTCATAGGCGATATCTTCCAGGCGGGATGTGCGGGTTTGCAGCACCGACAGGTTTAATTTTTGAATGCCGCGAACAATTTCCTGCATTAGCTTTCGAAATGTAAAAAAAGATTTAAGATTGATCAGATTCGCAATATTTCCGATAAACGTGCTCAGACTATTGCGCACCTTGTAGCTGATATTTGCCTGATTGATCAGCAGATTCATGGCTTTTTTAAAGCCAACCTGCCGGATACGTTGTAATTCCTGCGCCTGCTTAAATACATGGTAGCCCAATTCGCTTTCCAGCAAATCCTGCAGAATCAGTTCATCCGTCGGATCATGGATCAACTTTAAGTAGAGCATGATCTTTTTCATCGTAGGATTTTCCAGCAGATTGCGCCCTCTGGCCAGTTGAAAGGGAATCCGCTTATTGAGCAGATAATCCGCTAATTTATCGCCGTAAATATGGCGAGGGAAAATCACCGCTATTTGCCCGAAATCAATGTGGTGGTTTTTGTGCCAGTCGGTAATCTTTTTTAGGATGTAGGAAATTTCCTGCCGTTCATTATCAAAAAATAACGCCTGAATCTGCGAATTCGTCTCCTTTACGCTGCGAATGATTTTATTGGGCTCAACGCGTTCCGTTCCCCGGACAATGGTTTGCGCAGCGTCCATGATGGTTTTTCCGCAGCGATAATTCTGCTCCAGATAGATCGGATCGTGAATTTCGAAATCTTCCATGTACTGCAAAATGTTTTTGGGATGGGCGCCGCGCCAGGCGTAAATAGACTGGTCGTCGTCGGCTACAATAAATATATTGCGGTGTTTAGCCGCCAGCAATTTGACAATCTGATACTGAAGCGGATCCGTGTCCTGAAATTCATCCACTAAAATCGATTGATTCATGAAACGGTACTGTTCCAGAATATCTTTATTTTCTTTAAAGAGTTGCAGCGTTTTGGATAGCAGTTGATTAAAATCGATTAAACGATGGCGGGCAAGGTACTCCTGATATTCATCGTACAGCATGGCCGAAAAAGGCGGCAGCGGTTTGTCTTTAAGAACATAATTGGAAAAGGCCAGTAAAATGCCGCGTATTTTTTTTTCTGGAGCGTTACGAACGCGGGTGCGCAGCAGCTCTAACAACAACCGTCTTTGGTACGCTTCGTCGCAAACGCTGAAATACCGGTGCAGTCCGGCGCGCTGCGGATATTTGCGCAGCACCTCCAGACAAAACGAATGGAAGGTGCTGGTTTTGACCTTAGCTGCTTTTTCCTCCAAAGCTATCTGTAAGCGCTGGCGGATTTCTTTAACCGCTTTGTTGCTGAATGTTAAGGCTAATATTTGATCGGAGGGGATTTTATATTGTACAATTTCATAAATAATGCGGGCTATAAGCGTACGCGTTTTACCCGTGCCCGGCCCGGCTAATAAAAGAATCGGACAACGCGGCTCCTTTACTGCTTTTTGCTGCTTCTCGTTCAGCTCTTCTATAAATCTGGCATCGATCATAAGCGCTGTGGTTTGAGCCGGCGCATGACAAACTTACCCTAAATTCCTGCTTAAGAATGCGCCTAATTTCATGAATTCCGGTTTTCGTTTACCTTCGTCCAAAAGCGTCTTAAAGCGCCGGCGGCTATCCTGAAGGCGCCTGGCATCATAGGTTTCGGCAAAATCTATGACAAAACGATAGTTGTTAAACACTTCCGGCGGTAACGGATCAAACAGTATCAAGGCCTGCGCGTTACTTGCAGAAGACGGTTCGCTAACAATCTGAATCTGTTCTTCAGCATCTGCCTGCGGCGTCTGAACGCGTACATGCGGAATGAACGTATCGGGCTTCCAGCTCCATAACTGTTGATCCAAACGATGGGCGTCCGGGTTGTCTTTAACAAATACATGTACGCTTAGAGTATCGCCGTAAAATTTTTCTATGATATCACACACATATTGCGTTTTTTTAGCCACTGCCAGTTCAATAAAAATAACCTGTGTCATAGTTCAGAATATTTTTCCTATTTCCAGCCGGATGTCCGCCGTTGAGTGATTGTCCGTTTCGCCGATTTTTTTACTAAATTTCATGTAGCGGTATTGCAAACGAATGCCAAATAAATAGTTTCTCTCTAACAATACTTCTATTCCGGCGGCGCCAGCCACCGTATAGGTCCAGCCGAATTGATCACGAAGACTTTTATCTTCAGGGTAATTCATTCCGTAAAGCGGGCCTGCGCTCAGCGCTAAATAAGGCCGCAGGTTGTCGGCAATATCCCGGGCAAACAGCCGTTTTTTAACCATAAACAAAAAATCGATCAGATAGGCATTGTTCTGTTTGCCGGAGGTAGCCGGATGGCCCCAGCTGTTAACATACTCAATCTGTTTGCTGTCGCGAAGCAGGAAAAAATTGGCCGAAACGCCTAAATGCCAAAAACCTTCTACGGGCAAATAGTAGAATCCGCCGATCCCCGTGCCGCTCTCGATCACGCTTACCGCCACCCCGGCCTGCTTGTGCATGGTCGGCTCGGGGTCCTTCTGCAAATATTCTTCGTACTGAGCAAACAAAATAACCGGAAATAGAAATAATATCATAAAAATATGTTTTAATGAAAACAAACTGGCCTCCTGCAAATAGAATATCATCTATAAAAATTATTACCTGCACAAAAAATCATGCGATTATGAAACTTCTTGACTAATCATTATACCTGTTTTTAATGAATATGGTTCATATTAACAGAAATTTAACATTTTTTTATTTTTAATTAAACAAATATTTATTACAACCGCTTGACAGTTTTTAAGGTGATTAGTTTGAAAAAAAGTTTTTCAGGGCTCATCTCCTGATTAATCTATTGATCATGCCATTTCTTTAAACATTATAATCCAATAATCCAAACAAGATTCCAATCTGTTCCATTTCATTTAACATTACTTCAGGTAGCGGAACCTCATTATTTGCTTCCTTTTATTTCATACCTGTCAGATAAAGAAAAACCCTTTCCATGATGATGAAAAGGGTTTAAAATAATTATATCAAAAAAGTCCCTTACCGGAACAGAGCTTTTAACGTTCCCCAGGTACGAAAAATACCCGAAATATTTGGATGAACTAACATGGAAGATTCATCCACCACTTTACCGTTAATATCAACCGCACGTAATTTGTAGAACAAGGGAGAAATATCTTTAAAAAGCACGCCATCGTCAATATACTCGTAACGTGTGCCTGGCCCTTTAGGAACAATACGCGATATTTCAATATAACTGACATCGTCTGTGCTGCGCAGTACAACAAATTTATCTATATTGATTTCCGAGCTTGTAACCCAGTTGATAGTAACGCGATTGGTGCCGGGGACTGCGCTGGCTTCGCTGAAAATGCTGGACGCATAAGCCAGGGCAGTAAAAATCAACAATATCAGTATTACAGGTTTGCGCATTATTATGTATTCTCATTATTATAGCTTTAAAAAATATAATATATTATCGCAATAAGTCAAGGATTTTTTAGGATTATTTTGAACCCTCATAAAATCCTATAATTTTTGTGATAATGGCCACGCGGCTCACGGTTAATCTTCTCCGTTTTCTCCCAGTCTAATTTTAAGAGCCTGAACGTCTGGCAATGGCGGATGGATCAAAACCAGCGAATCCGACTTGCCCACGGCATAGATTTCCAACGCAATACTATCCTGCAACAAAATAGGCAGGGAATCAGCCTGCATGAAAAAGCGCTCCGGGAGGTAAGAACCTTTTATATGTGGGAATACAATCCTCACCGGCAAAATTTCTTCATCAATAGTCAGCCCGGAAACGGGCTCGGTTAAGAGTACCACTTCGTTTCGACTGCGGTCTATTTCGTACACACGCGCCTTCAGCCGCGCTTTATCCAACAACAGCTCTGCCGGAGTGTCCCTTTTTATGTAATCCAGTTGAAAAGAAGCCAGGTTGACCTTGAGGATGTAATGATCAAAATTTTTTATTTCAATAATTCGCCTTCCAGCCGGGATATGTGCCTGAAGTTTGTAATCGACCCCGGTTACCACGCCATCAATCGGTGAGATAAGATTGACCGGTACATATTCTTCTTTCCCGGCAAAGGTGAGCAGGCTGGCTAACAAGTCGCCCTTTTTTACACTCGTATGTTCTTCCACTAAAAGGGCGATTAATATAGCCGAGTCCGGAACTGACAGCTCGGTCTTTTCCCAGGCCTGCGGAACGCCGTTAGTGAAAATTTGTACCTCCCGCGCTTCATGCAATACTTTAGCCATAACAAAGTTCTGCCGCTGTTTAGAGGCCGTTTGCCGCTCGTTAGTATTACCGCCACAAGCCAACAGCAAAGCCGACCAAAGCACCGACAGAAGCAATCTCTTTAAATTTATTTTGATCATACACTCCCAAAACGGACGTTTCAAAACAACCGTGCGCCAATCTACCCCTTCAATACTGTAATAGATTCTTTGTAGGAAACTCCATTGAATTCATTTCTTAGATTGTAGTTGGAGCGCCCCTGCCTCCGGTATCAGGGTACTGTTAGTTCCCTCTTCCCTCCGAAAGAGTCCCTAATATATTTAAACTTAAAAAGAGTTTCTGAAATATTTTGTTTATTTGCAAAACAAAATCGATCGTACCCAAAATAATAAAGATGGAACGTCCCCTGTGCATTAAGCCCGTCTGGAAATTCTTTTGTCGGATAATAACCTTGCTTTCGAAGCCGCATTACTAAGGAAGATGTTATCCGATTTTATTTAATTGAACAAGTGAGTTCACTCTAAAAAGGTCTCTCACTGTCATTTTCCCACCACGAAGTGGTTCCTTTCCCGTAGGGATCACTCCGTGGCGGAAAACGGGACGGCCTTTGCCGCGAGGAGCAAGGCGACGAGAAATCTATTGTTTTTATTTAGGATATAAGATTTCTCATCCCGATGAATCGGGATCGCCACAAAGGTGGTCCCGATGGGAAAATAACAAAAATTGGTTTTTAGAGCAGACTCACAAGTAAAGAAGCAGGCTTATAAGGAATTATGCAAAAGATACAACGTCAGTTAGCGCTATGCCGGTTTTATCATCCTCGACAGAACCAGCTTATTCTGCCGCTAAAACGACAGAGAAACAAAAAAGCCCTCTCAGGGAGGGCTTAAAGTGGATGTTATTTCACCAGCATCATCTTAATGGTCTGGCTGAAATCCGGCGCTTTAAGCACGGCAAAATAGACGCCTGTGGGCAGCGCCCTGCCCGACTGGTCGTGTCCGTTCCAAACGTATTTATATGTTCCCATGTTTACCTCCCCGCTGAATAAAGTGGCTACCTTTTTACCAAGTACATCGTACACGACCAATTGCACATTGTTCGTTTTAAACGGCACTTCGATACGCAGTGTAGTGGACGGATTAAAGGGATTAGGAAAATTCGGCTGTAACTTAAAAGCACGGGGGACATTCACCGAAATATCATCTTCCAAAGCGCTGGGAGAATATTTCAGGGGACTGTCATCCGTGTCGCTGGCCACAATCGGAGAAAATTTCGTTGAATTATCCGAAAAGTATTGCTGGCCTACCATCAGACTCTGTTCAAAACTCAATCCAGAAGTCTGATTGGTGTCGGCAATTTCGATGGCCACATGTATTAGTTGCGTGGGGGATGTCGGTACCGCATTTCCGTAAGTCGGACTATCCGGATATTTGTAGCCGATGCCTATAGCTACACGGGAGGCGGAATTATCGGCGATATTGGAAATCTCATATAGGGGCAACCCGGCAACCAACTCGCCCTGCAGCAACGTGCCTTTTCCTACCGTAATTTTACTATTGGCGTAAATGGAGGAACCAAACCCCAAAGTGTTGTAGTTAATGTACACCAAAGCATCCCCCAGCCGCGTGGTGTCGTTATCAGCGGCAGCCATTACATCAAACTCATATTTTTTTGTACCATCGTTAGTGACAACACCGTTGGCAAAGGTAAAAGTCAGGCTGGTGGCCCATATTGCTTGGATAGCGAATAAAAGCAGGGCTAAAATCTTTAGCAACTTCATTTTATTCTCCTTTTTACTTTTTATATTCAATTTATCTTTTAAATATTATCGTCAAAAAAAACCCTAACTTTATTCTAATTGGGGACTTGGGTACCTTTCCCTAAGTTCCCTTGCCAAAAATCATTTTTATCGTCATTTTGTACCTGGCCGTTCAGATTAAAATCGGCCGAACGGTAACCGGCGGTTCCTAATTGAGGGGTCCAAATGTCGTTTTTGTCGTCGTTCTGGATTTGCCCGTTGGCCGAGGCATCTCCGGTAATCAGGGCAAATTTACCTGTAGCTACTTCAATCATCGGATCAGAACCATATGCCTGACTTTGCGCCGTTGTAAAATCGTACAGCGCGCTATTACCGGAAAGGGCAATGGTATTGGCACTCATTATGGCCAGATGATTACGGTGACGAATTACCACATAGTAATTACCATTTGCTATTCCGCTAAAACTAACGCCGTCCCTGAAATCCGTATCAACGATAGAGCCGTCTTTTTTAATAAACGCGGCGCGGCTGGCTACCGTAGAGGCCGAATCCGTTGCTGTGCGTAATTGTACTAGCACCCAATCCACTACATCGGCATTAAAACTTGTAACGGTTTCCCTTCCATTATAATTCCAGGGCGAAGCGGCAAAGGGCTGAGTGGTTGGGAGATAGTTACCGCCTGCCAAATCCGTAGCCATGGTATCGGCGCTAAAAGGTCCTTGCAGTAAGGCTTTAGTATTAGCATAAATACGCTGACCATCCTGAATCAGTATATCATCCAACCAAAATGCCCCGGCGCTGGAAGTTTTAAAGTAGTAGGTCACGCCAAAATAATTGGCGGCGGTGTAGGTGTCGTCAAAGCCTGTTCCGGCTGCCACCAAATTGTCAAAACCGCCATTAGTGTCATATTTTAGTTCCCACACTCCTGCGGCGTCGCGCGTTACTTCGATACCGGCAATAGTATTGGCATCCCAATCAAAATCAGTTTGAATTATTAAGCTGTCCTGTACACTGCCGGTAATGCGCCACAACGTTAAAGAATCGCTTTCTCCGCCCACATCAATTCCTACTGCGTAGCCATTCACATTAGTGGTATCATGCACCATAATTAAAACTAAAAATTTCCTGGTGCTGGTGGGATCGAAATTGCCGGTTTTAACATTAAAACGCCAACTTGTAACTCCGGCGCTAACATCTAAGCCAGTAATTACATGACGAATGGAACTATGCGCCGTCGTATCAACAAGGTTGTGCTTTAACGAATAGCTTCCTGTGATCGGATTATCTGTGCTTGCTATCCAATCACCGACGGAACCCTGAACCCAGTCGTCTATATTTCCGTCTTCAAAATCGTCGCTCAGATATACAGTTTGGGCCTGTGAAAAAGCGACGAGAAACGAGACCACGAGTGTTATTAAAAGATTTTTCATCCTTGTTCCTCCTAAAATTGTATTCCTTTATGACCCAGTCCTATATTAGTAAGCACTAAATCAAGAGAGGTGATTCATGTCAATATATTCGAAAAAGGATGACCGAAAATAAGGAATAAAAATAAAAAAGCCCCTTTCTGACCAGGGGCTTAAAAGGTATGGCGAAAAAAAAGCGGTTTAACGGACTAACATCATCTTAATTGTTTGAGAAACTCCCGGCGCTTTGAGCACAGCAAAATAGACGCCGGAAGGCATCTGCTGATTTTTCCCGTTTAAGCCGTTCCATTGTATTTTGTACTGGCCTGTGATTAACGATCCATCAAAAAGCGTTGCAATATTATTTCCCAAAATATCATACACATTCAGAGACACACGCTGCGTGGTTTGCGGAATACCGAAAATTATAGTCGTCGAAGGATTAAAAGGATTGGGGAAATTGGCATACAGCTGATAACTTTTGATGGCGCCCACATTCTCAACCAGTCCGATAGCATTAGGCGTCCAGACTAAATCTTCCGTATTGCGCGGCATAATCTGATACCCTTCCGTGTAGGGTAAAGAATTGTCGTATTGCGTAAAAATTCCTGTAACCGTTAACGGATAGTTGCCTTCAGCACTGCCGTCAATATTCGTATCCTTATCGATACGCATGGTCAACGTACTCGTTCCGCCGTCATCGGTAACGGTGATATTAGCATCCGAGCCTTCCGCCGGCCAGACGCCGTCGGTTTTTGTAACATTTTCAATTTTGATCAAAACGTCTTCATACGTTTCGGGATCGGCCAGCAAATCGGCAATAGTTTTCACCTGAGCTACGGGCGGCGTACCGGCGCCGTTATCGGTAATATCGGTAGTAGTGTCATCCGGAATGATTTCCATCTTACCGTTATATTGATCAATGCGTCCCACAACCGTATAATCGTAACCGATAAAAAATTCGAAAGCCGCCGCTCCGGATATAAATACGTTGATCCCGCCTGTGTTGTCCTGACAATAGACATCCATATTGGATACGGAAAATGTGCTGTCCTGTACTGAGCCGATTCCGCGTAAGCGGACATAATAATCCGAGTAAAGGGCAACGCCGTCTGTATCCACCGCATGTACGGCAGACATGTCTGTTGTACCGGCGAAAAATTTGCTGTGAGAACTCTCTGTGGATTGCGCCGGTGATGCGTTATCTTCGGCGTACACCCAATATTCCACGCGATCGCCGTCAGTATATGCTGTAGCCGGAATGGTTCCACTATACTCATCGCCAGACGTATTGATCATGTCTACATTAACCGTTGTTCCGTCATTAATTTTGTAGCGTAATTGCACCATCGTTATACCGTTGTCGTCAGTGACCGTAGCTGTTACCGTAACGTCTTGGTCGGCGGCGGGTACTTTAGGCGTGCGTGAAACATTGCTGATAACCGGCGGATTATCGCCTCCGCCGCCGGTGACGGTATATGGGCCGGCAGGCATAGTTTGACGTTCCGAATTGCTGCCTGTCCAGTTATCTTTATTGCTGATGGCCGTTAATAATTCGGATTGCGTTCCGGAAGTAACCGATTCATTATATACCGCGTTGTCTATCTCATCCAGCGCCACAGCCGTATAGCCGTCTGTTAAGCCGGGCGGCAAAGCCGATGTATTGGAGCTTGTTGCGTCTGTTTGCCAGCCTGTACCCTCGCTGTTTAGAGCATAGATGAATGTGGGGCTGGCCTCGTCACCCTGGTAGGCGATAATCTGATCACCGCTACCGGAAAGATACAAACCAGAACCGTCGGAAACGCTTCCTAAATCGGCCGCCCAACCGCCATCGTTAGTAATATCGATAATCGTACCGGCACTAACGGTCGTTGTCGGAGAAGTCCAGACAAGCGTTCCCTCACCCGTACGGAACGTGCCGTCGCTTTTTACGCCATTGTCGGTAAAGTTAATCACCGTACTGGGAGCGATATCAACCAGAACCACAAAAGCCCATTCATCGGGATTGGCAAAATTAAATCCCACGATGGCAATGTCGCCGGCTGCCAAAGCGCTTTGCGCCACGGCTCTTTGCGGCAGCAAAGACACAGCTGTTAGCGCCATTAACATAAACAACACCAACTGTCTCAATAGTTTCATAATTCCTCCTGTAAATAAAGTTGTGATCAAAAAAACTATCGTACACTAAGAAATAAGCTCTGTAAAGTAACGTTAAAAACAACTGAAAATCAAGCCTTCTATGGAAAAAACCAATTAATTCCACAACACATTACCAGAAAATTGTTAGTTAATAATGAGGAATATGTTAAGAAATGGTTTTTTACTGCTTATTTTTTGTCTATGCCGCACAAATAAATTATTTTAAATATACTGTATATATTGGTTATAATCACTATAAATATGAATGACCAGTTAAAATTTTATGATCAAGAACAAAAGTGCTGCCACCAT
>CAZIBE010000061.1:0-22994 GCA_964536685.1 uncultured Calditrichaceae bacterium
GTGAAATTTAAGATGGATTTATACGCTCTAAATCAGCAATTTATCAACATTTTTATGCGTAGATGAAATATCTTCACCCATAGAATTGCAAAGAGAACCAAAACATCTAACTCTAAACAGCAATCACATATCCTCATAAGCGGGTGCATTGATGTTAATATAAAAAAGCCCAAAGGAGCATTCTCCTTTGGGCTTTTACAGTTAAATAGTATTCTGCTATTTAATCAGAAGCATGCGGTTCATCAACTGTTTATCACCACAGGTCAAACGGGAGATGTACAAACCGGACGGTACCAGTATACCGCTCTGGTTGCGGCCATCCCAGCGAACCGTATTCAATCCGCTTTGAGCTGTGCCGTTAAACAAGGAAATCACTTTTTTTCCTAACACATTATAGATTTCCAATGTTACCGGCTGGTTGCTAAGCTGAGCCGGCACATTAAAAGAAATACTCGTGGAAGGATTAAAGGGATTAGGATAGTTGCGGAACAGCGCTAAACGCTCCGGATTAACGACTTCAGTCGTTCCGATACCAGCCACAACATCAATATTCCGGCTTCTGGTCGTATCCAGATACACATGGAATAAGGCGTCGCAATCTGTTTGCTGGACCCAGCCGCTGCCGGTTTGCACGTACGTATGGCCATCGATGGGCGCATCTTTATCCACGCCAACCTTAAGGCCGTTGCCATAGCGTTTGTAAGTAACCCAGAAGCTGCCTTCGTCAATAGTTACCGTACTGCTAAAGATGATTGTGTTAAAGCCCGCAACCAATCCGGATTTGTTTTTATAGGCCATCCGTGTTCCGGGGGTGCCGCCTGTGCCATTATCATCATAGATGGCAAACTGGGCCGCAGTGCCTGAAGTACCGGTCTTGTCCAGATATATTTTCAGCGCCTCAAAACTGACCGGATAACTCTGTGGTGTAAATTTTACGCCAATGAGTTTATTGCGATCGGCGGCAATGGCCGAATCCGGCTCGGAATCATCATAGGACACCATGATAACGCCCGGCGGAATGTATTCAGCAGTAGCCACGTTGGACGGTTCAGAATTACCTGTGTATTTTACTACCGCTGTAACTACATAGCTGTATTCAAAATAAGGATCAATGGAGGTGTCTAAATAACTGTTTTCGCCAATGACTTGATCAATCAAAGTAAAATTGCTTGCACTTTGAGCTTTACGCCAAATCTGAAAGATTACCTGCTTATGCATGTCGTCCCAATTCAGCATAATTCCGCCGGCATCCGGGTCAACGTCGGCCGTCAGGTTCTGCGGAGCCGGTATGGGCGCCGTTGGGCTGTAAATCACGATATCGTCGATGAGCAGACCCGGACCAAGCGGCTGATCGTAGTCAGACCAGAAACGGAACGACAGGTAAATATCCTGACCGGCAAAGCGGCTTAAATCGAACATAGACATATTCAACGGATAGCCATATACCCACGAAAATTCCAGCCATTCAAAATAACCAAAGGAATATACATAGGGCTGTTCCTCGATAAATTCCCATGTTTCACCGTCTAAGCTGACTTCCGGCCGGAAAAATTCCACATTCGGGAAATCATCGTAGTCATAAAAATTCGGTACATACTTGTAATCCAGATAGATGGGACTGGCAACCGGCAGCGAGATTGGCCCGGTGAAAAAGATGTTGTCCATATAGGGATTATAAGTAGAGTCGGGACTGTAAATATACTGCCCGCGCTGACAAACTGCCGCAAAATTTTTAGCAAAGCCAAAGGGTTTCATTTCCGGCAGAAACGGCGGTATGGGATCGTCGATGCGCACGATATGCCATAAATCGCCGCCGGGAGGCGGAATGAACTCATTCGATTTACCGGCCATATCCACATCCGTGCCGTAATTAGTGAAAAATACTTTATTGGCGGATTTCACTTCGATATTATCGATCTGCCAGCCATACAAATCCGGCGCGCCATCGCCGGTGGAGTAGCCCATATCGGAAGCGAAAGCAAAACGCAGCATCACTTCGTTACCGGTATAAGCCGATAAATCAAAGCTTTCCTGATGCCAGTCATCGCGGCGGCCGGCCCAGGACGGAATGCCCGGTCCTTCGTTTTGCCCCTGATCGGGGTGCCCAAAAGCCCAGGAGCTACTTACATTATAAGTGGCCGAGGGCAAAACGGTCCAGGTTTCGCCTCCGTCAGTGGAAATACGCACGTTCATGCCGTCCCAACCATCGTAAGGCGCAGGAACGCCAGCGGGATCTTCTACCGCATAGCGATGGAAAAAGGTAAAAGTGGCGTCTTCATCCAACAACATCGGCGGCGTATCCAATACCTGATACCAGTGATTGTCGTAACCGCCGTAATTGCCCAGCGTGCTGTCGGCACAGCGCCAGCTGGTGCCATCGTAAGCGTTCCAGCCGTCGATGATCCATTCGCTGGGGCCGGGTTCCGGTCGCGGGTAAGTGTTATCTTTTCCTGTCCAGTTGCCCCATGTAGCGGTTTTTTCAAATGTTTCTGTCCATATTATGCCTCCGTTAAACTCTCCGGGGGCTACTCTTCCTGAGTAATTCATATCCTCCATCATTACTGTTCGGTCAGCATCCTTGGCCATTTTATCTTGTACCGGTACATTGGCATTTTTCTGATTTGCGGCAAAGGCCATTATAAACAAACCGAACATGCTCAGTACAAAGATAATCATTTTGTACTTCATTGAAATTCCTCCTTTTAATTTCAGGATAAAAATTACCAGTCAATTTTCTTCTTCTACCGACCTCCTTTCTTCTTTAACGGGTTTTTGTTCTATCGGAATATTTTTGCACTATAAATACGCTCCTCCCGGCTTCTATGCCCAATTCATTAAGCTCCAACTTATGATTGATGCGATACAATCAGCCAAAGTTAGCAGGTCAGGAGTTATTCTGTAAATATCTATATATTTATACAATTTGAAATCTAAGGAATGTTAGTTGTCCGAACCGTTATTATGCGTAAAGCCGATTCTGCCGGAAAACATATAGCCGCTTTCATATTTTCTTAAGTAGTTTCTGCCACTAAAAACAATAGGAACAAGAAGTCAGGTTCATAAACAATATATTTTAATAATTTTTTTTCGCTTTATCCACTATTTTTAGCGAAAAAACATTTCTTCATTGTCATAATATCGGACAAATAGATGAAAATCATTAGGGGAAATCTGCTTTAGCCGCCTGCAGGTTACGGATTTATCCTGCCGCTTCATTTTAATCATTTATAATATTTAAAATTTTCATACCTATTTGTGATTTTTATCGCCAATTTCAAGATTAAAAATACGGAAAAGGAGCTATCTGTTAAAATACGAAATCTATTGAGCTATTTGCGCATGATGCTTGCATTAAAAGGGGCAGGTCTTTAATTTGTTTAGCGCTTTATTAAGCGCCGTTAAATTCAATATAAGGATTTTTTCTCTATGGAAATAATCGATTTACGCAGCGATACGCTCACTCGCCCTTCTGACGAGATGCGTCGGGCTATGGCCAATGCAGCGGTAGGCGATGATGTTTTCGGTGAAGATCCTACGGTCAATACGCTGCAAGAAAAAATCGCCGGGCTAACCGGCAAAGAAGCGGCTCTGTTTGTCAGCAGTGGTACGCAGGCCAACCAGATTTCCATCAACGCGCATACACAACCCGGAAACGAGGTTATCTGCGAGGCGCGGGCGCATATTTTTAATTATGAAGCCGGAGCGCCGGCGGCGCTTGCCGGTGTGCAATTACATCCCGTCTGCGGCAAATACGGCATTCTGGATTTTGAAGAAGTGGAAGCGGCCATCCGACCGGTCAACGACCATTTTCCGCAAACGCGTCTGATTTCCCTGGAAAACACGCATAATCGCTGGGGCGGAACGGTTTACCCTATCGAGGAAATTAAAAAGATGCGTACTTTAGCCGATCGCTACGAATTACGCATGCATTTAGACGGCGCCCGATTGTGGAATGCCAGTATCGCCAGCGGAATTTCCATTAAAGAATACGCCGCTTACTTCGATTCCGTTTCCATGTGTTTTTCCAAGGGTCTGGGCGCGCCGGTCGGTTCTGTTGTGGCCGGCAGCGCAGATTTCATTAAGCGGGCGCATTACCACCGCAAAATGTACGGCGGCGGCATGCGTCAGGCGGGCATTATAGCGGCCGGCGCTTTGTACGCCATGGAACATAATTTTAAACGTCTAAGCGAAGACCATCGCCGGGCGCGACTATTGGCGGAAGCAGTGAACGATATTCCCGGCTTTGTTATCAACCTGGAAACGGTGCAGACCAACATCGTCATTATGGATACCAGCCTTTCCGCTAAAAAAGCGCCGGAAATCGTAGCAGAATTAGAAGAGGAAGGCGTGCGCATGATCGCCTTTTCTCCCACGCGCATCAGGGCGGTTACACATTTGCATATTGACGACGCACAAATTGAGCGCGTTATTGAAATCATGAAAGACAAATACAAGTAGATAGTTTATGCGCATCATTATTATCGGCGCCGGAGATGTGGGATTTATTCTGGCTAAAATGCTTTCCTACGAACAGCACGACATTGTCATAATTGAAAAAGACGCCGCCAAATACGCGCGCGCTGCCGAAGCGTTGGATGTTCAGGTGTACCATGCCAGCGGCACCAGCTTTCCCGCGCTGCGCCGCGCCGGCATCGAACGGGCCGATATGCTAGTCGCTGTTACCGACAGTGATGAAGTCAATCTGCTGTCGGCCATCATAGCCAAAGAGTACAGGGTGGCGCGTACGGTGGCGCGCGTTCGCAATCCCGAGTTTTTACGCGAAGATTCCCCTGTCAGCGCCAGCAAACTAAAAATTGATTTGTTAATCCACCCGGAATCCGTTGCCGCTCAGGGCGCGGTAAGCCTGCTCCGGCAATCCGCCGCTACCGATATTTTAGAATTTGCCGGCGGACGCATCGTGCTGATGGGAATTCAATTAGATAAAAACGCGCCCTTGCTGAATCGTCCGCTGGCGGAGCTAACCGGAGAATTCCCCGATCTGCCCTTTCGCACCATCGCCATCCAGCGTAAGGATATCACGCGCATCCCGCGGGGCGAAGATATGTTTTTAGCCAATGATCGTATTTTTGTCGTGTTACCCAAAGAACAAAGCGAAACGCTTATTCATATTACCGGCAAGGAAAACGTGCACATCGAAGATGTGATGATTTTAGGCGGCGGGCAAACCGGTTACCTGATAGCCAAAGAGCTGGAAGGCCAGTATAATGTAAAAGTTATTGAATCTGATGTCGACAAATCTACGGACTTGGCCGAACGGCTGCGCAAATCGCTGGTCATTCGCGGCGACGGACGCGATATCAATCTGCTTGCTCTGGAAGGAATCATAGATATGGACGCCTTTATTGCCGTAACCGGAGACGACGAAACCAACATCATCTCCTGCCTGATGGCCAAACATTTGCAGGTGCCAAAGATCATCTCACTGATTAATAAAACCGACTACACGCCGATCATTCCGACCATCGGCATCAACGCGTTTATATCCAAACAACAGCTCACTGTAAACGGTATTTTAAAATTCATCCGTCGCGGAGCTGTGGTAAGCGTAGCCTCCATTCCGGGAATTGCCGCCGAAGCCATCGAAATGATCCCAAAGGAAAACTCCAAGATCACGCGTAAAACGCTGGCGCAAATGAAGTTCCCGAGGGACGCTATTCTGGGAGCGGTCATGCGCGACGACAAAGTTTTTATTCCCATGGGCGGCACACAAATTCAGGCCGGCGATAAAGTGGTGCTGTTCGCCCTGCCCACGGCCATTCATGAAGTGGAAAAACTCTTTAATTAATTATGATCGACTACCGCGCCGTATTAAACATCCTCAGCGCTCTGCTTGTTTTTTTGGCCCTGGCGCTGCTGTTTCCCGCCGCAATTGCTTATGGCTACGGCGAGGGCGATTTATCTTCTTTTTTGATTACCATCGCCATTTCCCTACTCGTCGGCCTGATCGGCTTCCTGTTAACGCGCACTCAGCGTGAACTGCGGGCGCGTGACGGCTTTTTAATCGTTACGCTGGGCTGGCTTCTGTTCGCCGCTATCGGCGCATTACCCTTTTATATTTCCGGCTATATTTCATCGTACACCAATGCTTTTTTTGAAACCATGTCCGGTTTTACCACCACAGGCGCGTCCATTTTAACCGATATCGAAGCCCTGCCGCACGGGCTCTTATTCTGGCGCTCGTTTACGCACTGGTTGGGCGGCATGGGCATTATCCTGCTGTCGCTGGCCATCCTGCCCCTGTTAGGCGTGGGCGGCATGCAGTTATTTAAAGCGGAAGTGCCGGGACCTACGCCGGACAAGTTGACGCCGCGCATCAAACACACGGCGGAACTGTTGTGGGGCGTGTATCTGTTACTGACTGTTGCAGAGGCTGTTCTGCTCAAAGTGGCCGGAATGAATTGGTTCGACGCTTTTTGCCACACATTCGGCACCATGGCCACCGGCGGCTTTTCCACTAAAAATGCCAGCGTAGGCTATTTTAACAGCGCCTGGATTGACTACATCATTATCTTCTTTATGATCCTGGCCGGGACCAATTTTGCCCTGCATTACCGCGCCTTACGCGGCAAACCGCTGGTTTATTTTAAAGACAGGGAAGCCATTTTCTTTGTGGGGCTGATCCTGTTAGCCGCTTTTGTAATTGGTGTGGATGTCTGGCAGCGCAGCAATCATCAAACCGCTTTGGCCGTTCGCCAATCCCTTTTCCAAACGGTTTCGATTATCACCACCACGGGATACGGCACAGCCGATTATGAACAATGGGCTACATCTTCGCAGCTTATTTTATTTTTATTGATGTTTGTGGGCGGCTGCGCCGGCTCCACCGGCGGCGGCATAAAAATGATCCGCACTATCATTCTGTTCAAGTTCAGCTTTAATGAATTGAAACGGCTCATTCATCCGCAGGCCGTGCTGCCGGTGCGTATCGGCAATCAGGTTATTCCACGGGATATTGTCACTAATATCAGCGGCTTTTTTCTTTTTTTCATGGCCATGTTTGTTTTAGGCGTACTGTTTATGAGCAGCCTGGGGCTGGATTTGGAAAGCAGTATGGGCAGCGTAGCGGCGACCATCAGTAACATCGGTCCCGGCCTGGGCAGCGTAGGGCCTACCAATAATTACGCGGCCATTCCGGCTGTCGGCAAATGGTTCTTATCGTTTTTGATGCTCATCGGCCGCCTGGAATTGTACACCGTGCTGATCCTTTTCTCGCCGGCCTTTTGGAAGAAGTAAAAAGCCCTTTGCCTTTGCGAATCCTGTTCCCTAAAGGAACAGGAAGGATTCGTAAAGATAGGCAAGCATGAGTGGAAAAATCCTTGCAGTCCTGAAAAGATTCGCAAGGGATAACGGATACTTTTGCGAATCCTTCAAGTGTTCGTAAAGATTGGTTTGCATGGGAAAAAATACCTTACGAACCTTGAAAAGGTTCGCAAGGGGTTATAAATAATCCGGCCGCGCTACATAGGGAATGGGATCTTCCAGCCCGGCCTGCTGAAAACCACGCAGGCGCAAAGCGCAGCTATCGCACACGCCGCAGGCTTTATCTTCATTTTGATAACAGGACCAGGTTAAATGCAACGGCGCTTTAAGCTCGCTGCCCTTTTTGACTATCTGCCACTTTTTTAAGGCGATCACCGGCGTTTCGATGGCAATCCGCGTTTCCGGTTTAGTGCCTAAATTAACAGCCTGTGTAAACGCCTTAAAAAAATCCAGCCGACAGTCCGGATAACCCGAGGAATCTTCTTCCACCGCGCCAATAAAAATCCGCGAAGCGGCGATTACCTCGGCCCAGCTTGCGGCAATGGACAGAATATTGCCGTTACGAAAGGGTACGTAGCTGCTGGGGATTCCCTGCGCCTGTAAATCCGCCTGACTAACCTTCATGGTGTTATCGGTTAAACTGGAACCGCCGATTTGCCTGAAGTAGCTCACATCCACAACTAAACGCTCCCGCACGCCGTAAAAATCGGCGATGTCGTTAAACGCCTGCAATTCGCGCTGCTGCGTACGCTGGCCATAGTTCAGATGCAGAAAGGCCAAATCGTATTTTTGCGCTGCCAGAGCCGCCGTAACGCAGCTATCCAGGCCACCGGAGACCAGCACTACCGCTTTTTTCCGTTTCATCGGAACCTCCCCCGATCCTGCGGATCATGCACGGCTACCACCTCGGAGTGTAAACCGCCGCGCGTGGTGAACTCGCCGATGACTTCCATATAGCGGGGCTGCAACGCCTTAACCAAATCATCTAAAATTTCGTTGATAACCTCCTCATAAAAGATGCCTTTGCTGCGAAATTCCAGAAAATAGTACTTCAGCGCTTTCAATTCCACGCAGAGTTTATCGGGTATATAATTAATGGTAATTATGCCAAAATCGGGCAGCCCGGTTTTAGGGCATACCGAGGTAAACTCTTCGTTCACGTGCGTAATAAAATAATCGCGCTCCGGAAATTGATTCTCGAATACTTCCAACTGAGTCATATATTTAACTCCTTCTTAAATTTAATGGCCGCGGATCAATAGACAACGACCGATGGCCTATGAAATCTCAAAAAACAAATAACAGATTGAAACCTTTGAAAAAATCCATCTGTGCACAGTCATATATGTTCCATTTTTATTAATGGTATGTAAACGCATAAAGAACAGCCGCTCTAAATTCAAGTTATTTTTAAAGCTATGCCCCTCGGCTCCCCTCTCCCAAACTTGGGAGAGGGGACGGCCGCAAAAGCGGCGGCTTTCGCCGGGGAGAGGGTAAACAAAATTTAATTTTTCAAAGGTTTCAGATTCCAAGTAAATCTCAACTTTCAGTAATTAAAAACCTAAGAAAAATCAAACCCTCTAAATCCTTTTATTCACGGATGTCGGCCCTTCATTCAACATTCAGCATTCAAAATTTTTATTAACCACTGAGGGCTCAGGGAACACAAAGATTTCTTTTCCTTCTTATACTCTCGTTTTCTACAAAGCTGTTTGTCTTTTCTCATGAATTGAAATTTGACCATTACGCGCTGGATATTGGATATTCGTTTTTTTAACCATTGAGTTATTAAGATAATCGTTATTCGGTAAGCGCGCCAAAGTTATACCGATCAGTAAATGGTTTACCCTGAAGGGGCGCCTGTGGCGCAAATAAGGTAATCGGCATCATCCCGATAAACCTGGATTTCGTACAAAACACTCAACTCTCAGTCAGGACGAAAGGGTTTGTATTCAATCCATTTCTATTGGAGTCTAGTTTCGCATAACGCTTACACGTTTAACACGACTCTTTTCTCTTTTCTGATTTCTGTTTTCTTAAATCCTGATATTTGCTACTCGATACTTAGTACTTACCACTTAATACTTACTCCTTCATCCCCGACCCCCGGCTTTAAAACCTACACCCCCCTTTTATCCGGCGGCCAGATATACTTGTGCATTTGCAACTGCATGCGCACCGGCAGGCGATCGCCTAAAATCCAGCCGGCCAGCTCTTCATAATTGATTTTGCCAAACACCGGAGAGATGAGTACGCTGCATTTTTCGTTCAGTTGATACTCGGCTATTTTCTTTGCAGCCCATTCGTAATCGCGGCGATCTCCTACTACAAATTTCACCTCATCCTGCGGGCGCAAATCAGTGATGTTCTGCCAGCGATTCTTTTCCGATTCGCCGCTGGACGGACATTTGATATCCATGATGCGTTTGACGCGTTTATCCACCGGCCGGATATCCATATGTCCCCCTGTTTCCAGTAATACTTCATAGCCGGCGTCGCCAAGCATAGTAAGCAGCGTATGCACATTTTTCTGCAACAACGGTTCGCCGCCGGTTACTTCCACCAATCCGCATTTAAAAGAACCTACGCGCCGCATAATTTCTTCCAGCGTCATCTCCCGCCCTTCGGTAAAGGCGTAGGCCGTATCGCAGTAAGTGCAGCGCAAATTACAGTAGGTCAGCCGGACAAACACGCAGAGCCGGCCGGCGTAAGTGGATTCGCCCTGGATGCTGTAAAAAATTTCGTTTATGATTAAGCTGTTATTTTTGCTGTCTGACATGGCGTTATTCGCTGTATTCAATGCAGTATTTTTCAGTCTCCCAGAGTTTAAGTGAAGCCATGCGCACGTGTGCAGGCAGCTTTTGGGCAATTTCGTTATGAATATAGCGCGCCATGTTTTCGGCCGTGGGATTCATGGTATCGAAGGGCGGAATATCATTAATTATCTGATGATCAAAGGCGCCGGCCACCTGCCAGGTTAAATCATGCAAATCCTTAAAATCAATCACCATGCCGATGTCATCGATCTGATCAGATTTAACGGTTACTTCGATTTTCCAGTTATGCCCGTGAATGCGTGCACAGGCGCCGGAATATTCCTTTAATTTATGAGCCGCCGAGATAAACGTCTGTATGGTTAAATAATACATTATATCAACCTTTCTGTAATGAGCCGCTTTCTTCGCTAAAAGCCGTAAAATTTAAGGAAATTTACTATGGAAATCAAAAGACTCGTATAGACGTAGCAGAGTGTTAGAAGAATTTTGAGAGTGAAGAACCGAGGCTGGGTCAATGGGGCACAGTAGAAGAAAAGCCGGTGAGCTGCTCGTACACATCGGCCACTTCATCGGTGATCAATTGGATGGTTAACATGATTTCATCGTGAATACGTTGCTGCATATTATGTAGTTGCGGCTGTTTTATCAGCTTCTCCACTACCACCTGGCCCACCATATTTACGGCTAAAATAACTTCCTCGATATCAAAATCTTCTTTTAGGCGATCGATAGCCAGATTTCGTGCATATTGTAAGCTATGCAGGCGGTCGCCGGAGCGCACCGTTCGTTTTAGTATTTCGTAAATATATTTTATCCGCCGATACAATTCTTCTTTTGACAATTGTTTGTAAGTTTTAAAACTGACGTTATACTCTTCCATTTGCAGAATATGGACAATGGCTTGCTCGATTTCATCCTCCAGAGAAATCATTGCTTCCAAAATCAGAAAATTCGGATTTAATTTATTGCTCTTTAACAGCGCTTCACGGTTGCGGAGATTCCATTTATGGGGATTGCTTTTCATATTTTCAATTAAAAAAAGCAGCCGCCGTTTAATGTGAAAGCGCTGAACCGGAAACCATTCCAACTGTTGGCGCGTTGCCGAGGCGTCCACACAGAGTTTTTTATCTACATATTTGATCATCCAGGGGCGCTCAAAGGGACGGCGCCCACTGATTCGGCCAACGGCATCTTTGCCGGATACGCCCAGCCAGGCCAGCCATTTGGGAATGTAAACAGGAATAATTTGTTTGCTGGAATTATAGCGATTGGCTAATTCAAATAACTCGTTATGCGTGGTACAGCCATCGAAGCTGGCGACATAAATGCCGTAACGGGGAAGACGCTCAGTTTGCCGGAAAACAGTATAGAAGAAATTATTCAGATTGTTTATATGCAGATAGGGAATGGCCGAGTGTCCGCGTCCGGTAAGAACACGCGCACGCCAGCTGCCGGAAAGCCAGGTCATTAAAAACATATACAAGGGACCGTACTCGCACCAATCACTGAAAATGGCCGCCAGACGCAAAACAGCACAGGGAAATTTACCTGAATACTCACGGATCATCTGCTCACAGATTGCTTTGCTGCGGGCATAGGGGAAAGTAGCGTCGGCCGGGCTTTGTTCGTTTATGAATTTACCGTTTTTATGAAAATCGGTTACTGTCAGCGAGCTGGTAAAAATAAAGCGCTTAATATTCAGTTTATGGGCATTCTCTAAAATATGTCGTGTACCATTGATATTGGCGCGTTCGTATTCCGGATTCTGTTCATTACTGAAATCATAAAAGCCGGCCAGATGCAAAATAAAATCCGCTCCGCCCCGAGCGCTAATTTCCTCCATTGTACGCTGCACCTTAAGCCGGTCGCCAATGTCCAGGCGGATCCAGTTGATATTTTTATGTTCATTGATATGTACTTCGCGTTGCGTTCTTCGGGCAATGGCGTAAATATAAAAATTGTTGTAGAATTGCTTGATAAAATGACGCCCGATAAATCCGGACGCGCCGGTAACAACAATAATCGGTAACGGTGAAGGTCGCTTACTCAATGTACTTCCCTTTTGTATTGGATATACAACAAATAGATAATAGCAGCCATGATACCATCGCCGATGGCCGATAGCGAAATTATCCATGCAGATTCTACAGTTACGTAGTAAATCAATAAAAAAACGACAGCAATGGATTTAGCCGAAATCGAAAAATAGATGAGCGCCGGCGTTTCATCGATATATTTAGCCGCCATGATGTAAGCGACGCTCATGACCAGATGAAATACACCGCCCTGCGCCTGAAAGAAGCTGGCGCGATAATTTTCCAGGCCAAAAAGGGAAAGCTGTTGTGCGGGGAGCAACAGCAGACCTAAAAACACAGCGAATGAATGAAGAGCCACCAACCACATGAAAAATATTAACCGCAATTTTGCATTTAGTGAAAAAGTCATACGGTAGTAACCTCCGGTGTTCTCTCCAAAACGCGTATTTGCCGGCCGTACCGGTGGACATCACGACAAAAGGCCGATCAAAGATTCCTCCTATAAGATAACCACAGCGCATAAGGTAAGTAAAGGAAAATATATTTTTGTTGGCGAACGGGCGGAGGTATTGGTCTATGGTGACAAGCAAGATTTATGAGAGAGTACGATAAAAAAAGAGTTCCGCTCTGTCTCCCCAATCTTCCCAATAGGTAAAAGAGGAATATCCAATATCCAACACGGAATGTCCAAGTTTCAAAGTATTTATGTTAGCCTTGTAAAAAGGTTAAAGTGTAAGAGTAGGAGTGTGAGCAAGAGTAAGAAAAAACGATCTTTCTCAGCGTACTCTGTGTTCTCAGCGGTCCAAAAAGAATATCCAATATCCAACACGGAATGTTCAAGTTTCATAGTATTTATGTAAGCCTTGTAAAAAGGTTAAAGAGTAAGAGATAGAGGGAAGAATATATATTGAGATTCACTTTAAAATATCTTCAGGAGCAATGGCTCGGCCCAATATTAATATTGCTTCATTTCAACAACTGCTCAAGAATCCGTTCCACCTCTTTAAAATCATGGACGATATGATGGGCCTCGCGCAGTTTGTCCTCCGGTAAGGTGGTAGTAATGGCAATGACGGTCATGCCGGCATCCACGGCGGCGCGAATGCCCATGGGCGCATTTTCCACTACCACACATTCCTTTGGCGCCAGATGCAGTTTTTTCGCTCCTTTTAAAAAGGGATCGGGAAAGGGTTTACCGCGTTTCACATCATCTACGGTAACGATGGCCGAAAATTTACCGTTGAAATATTGATCGACAATCTTATTCACACGCGCGCGCACACCGCCGGTTACGATACCCATGGGAATGTTCTTTTTAAACAATCGGGACAGCATATCGGGAAAATATTCATAAAACTCGATGGTCATGAATTGATTATAGTAATTGAGTTTTCGATCGCGTACATATTCAATATCTTCGTCGCTTAAACCATGCCGTTTGCCGATCAGGCTGGAAATGGTGTAAATACCCTGTCCTTCCAAAATAAAAAACTCATCCTGGGTAATGTGCACACCTTTTTCGGCAAAAGCTTTTTGCCAGGCGGCAAAGTGCTGTTCCATGCTTTTAACTACCACGCCGTCAAAATCAAATAAAATCCCTTTAACGCTCAATCAGCTTCCTCCTGTTTGGCCGGTTCCGAAAAGTCTTTACGTTTTTTACGGTAGCGGGCGAATAAGCGGCTGTCTAACTTAGCCATATTGGCTTCCTGCTCGCTGATGAATCCCCTATTTTTTTTATCGTACAGGCGTGTGTAATCAGCCAAAAACAAAGAACGCACAAAATGGCGGTAGCGTTCGTAAGCGTAATATTTTACCTGTAAAATGCGCTCATTATTTTCTTTTTGCTGCATGATGCGGAAGAAGGTCAGGTCTTCTTTGATGATTAAATAATTTCGGTACCACGCTTCAAAAGTGAGCAGCCAGGCCGTTTCGCGCCAGTTGCCGGTTTGTGAATGGAGCCGGCCGGCCAGCATTTTAAATTGCGAGAGGTACAGTTCGTCTTTCTGCAACTCGTCGGCGGCCAAAAACAAATTTTGCGATAAAACGGTAATCGCCGACTGGTGATCCTTGAGAGCTTCGTAAGCATAGCCTAAGAATATGCGGGCTATGAGCTGCTCGGGATTTTGCTGTACAATTTCCTGCAGGATGGCTGCCGCCGATTCATAATTTTCGCTGAGATATTCAAATACGCCGGCGTCAACGGACATTTCGTTCTGTGCGGTAAAACGAAACTGCTCGCGGTAAATCTTAATCAGAAGATTTTTGTAGAGGGTAAAGGTGTAAGCGCCGATTTCATTTTTTAAACGCTTACTGCGCAATTCCATAAACAGGCTAAAAAGGCGGGAAAGACTGGGCACCTGCGTGTATGTTTCTTCATCCCAGCTTTCTGCAATTTCACGAATGATGGTTTCGTATTCCACACGCGCGGTAATGCGGTAGTAATTCCGCCACAAATCCAGCGCTTCCGAAAAATGGAAATCCAAAAACTGTTTTTCGGCATCGTGCAGCAGACGCTCAAAATTGTCCCATAAAGTGGCCGTCATAAGTAACCCTGCTTAATTCCAAAGAAAATTAAGCGTTACGGGGCAATGATTCAACTAATTTTAAAAATGGCAAAAAAGAGGTTGAGGGAGGGGGGGGAGATTAAGTATTAATATGAATGAACAGTTGCCTAATAATTGGATTTACCTAAATAAATTTTCCTGGATTCCGGCTTGAGACTATGCTTCTTGGTGCTTTGCCTCGCAAACAGGCCTAAAATCCCCGCTTTAGGATTTCCCGGCGTAGCGCAGCGTGTAAAGCTTTCCCCGGTTGCGCCGAAGCATTATTAACAAACGGCTGGCTCATAAGCGGGAAAGTGGACGCGCAGCAAGCCGACGGAAATCTTTAGCGGGGATTTTCCAGCCTTGATTTTTTCGGTTCCTTTTGTATCAAGACAAAAGGAAAAAAATATCCGCTCTTCGTGATCTTTCCAAAACAAATTAAGATTGGGTTAAAGCCCACATTTTAGAAGTGTTGCTACTAGCCACGAGCTGAAGCTCGTGGCTAGTCATCTCTGCAACAACAATGCTAAGCAAAAATGTTCCACAAATAACATCACAATGGATACACGGTCCGCGGAACCCTGCTTGAAATCCCCGCTTTAGGATTTCCCAGCGCAGCACAAAGTCGGTATTCAGGAAAAATACTTTAAAAAACCAAATTAGTGTTCAACTGGTTATTCATATAAGTAGTAAGTGTTAAGTAATAAAGTGACCTGGGCGGTCATTCGTAATTCGTAATTGAATTGAGTATTTTACGGTAGTCCCTGCCCAACACCAGCACTGCTGTTACTTCGGCATTAGTAACCGCTAAAGAGGTATTGCGCCTGTAAGTTAGATGTAATTTTTCTTCCAGACCTTTGATCTTTAAATTGCGGAAGGGTTTTCCTGCTAAAAAAGTTTTTTTTACGCGCCAGTAGATGCGTCCCTTGCGGCGGTAGTTCTCCGTATAGACTACCGAAAATCCGCGGGACTGCAATTTAGCGGCCAGCTCCTTAGCGATGCCCTTTTTGCCATTCCCGTTTAAGATGGCCAGCCGCAGCGGCATATGGCTTAGCGCTTCCACTTGCCCGGCGTAAGACTGCCAGCGTTCGTCTCCTGAAAAGCTGCGTTGTGCCCGTTCTAACAAAACCCGCGCCCCGGCCAGTGTTCCTGTGGCAATTTCTGTTTTCAGCGCCTCTTCCAGTTTGCCGGAGAGGATTCTCAGGCGCTTATGAATATGTTGATCATGGGGAGCAATTTTACGCGCCTGCACATACAAATCCAGTGCGCTGGCGTCTATAGGTCGTAGAAAATGTTTTTGCTCAAATTGGCGATCGGCCTGGCTCACCAGGGCATGCAGCATCTTCATCCGGAACGAATCCGGCGCGGCGGGCTGGGTTTGCCGAACCAGCGTATCGGCAGGAGCAGGCTGTGTAGCCGGTTTAGTTAAATTACCCAGTTTGGAGAACATATATATGGCCAACACTAAAATCAGCATGGTACCCAGTAAATATTTTATGCTGGGATTCCTGCGGCGCACCGCCGACCGGCGGCTTTTTACGCCCGAGGTTTTTTTACGCGGTGCTGGAGCGGAGGCCGCCTGCGGCCCGCCTTTTTGCGAATGGAATTGGTACCCGGGCTGGGCCAATTCCTTTTTCATCCGGGCGCAATTCTGGTAGCGGAAATCGGGGTTTTTGGACAGACTTTTCAGTAAGATATTATTGAGATCAGCGGAAGCGTGCGGCACCGGTTTAGGCTGCTCGCGCAGGATTTGTGTGTAGACATCGCCGGTAAAAAAAGGCGCGCGGCCGTTGATTAAATCGTACAAGGTGGCGCCCACCGAGTAAATATCGGCCGGAATGCCGATTTGCCTGCCCTGTAACTGTTCCGGCGACATGTACAGAATGGTGGTTTGCGGGGTGGTGTCCCAAATGAGCGAGGTGGAAGCGCGCAGGGTCTCGGAAATGCCCACATCGATCAGTTTTACTTTGCCGTCCGGCGTGAGCACCACGTTTTTGGGTTTTATATCGCGGTGCAGCACATTGTTGTTGTGGGCGTATTCCAGCGCGTCCAATATCTGCACGCCCAGCCAGCGTACGATATTTTCGGACAGACGCTTTTGCGGATGTTCCAGCTTTTTCTGATTGAGCGATTTGCCGGGCACATCTTCCATCTCAAAATAGGCGTAACGCGGTCCCACGTGAAACTCATACAAACGGGCAATCATAGGATGTTCCAGCCAGCGGATCAGTTGAGTCTGCTCCTGAATATAGGCCAGAGCTTCCGGTTCGTCTTTGATGGTTTTGGGAATAAACAGCAGGGCTTTGCGCACGCTCTGTTCCAGATCGTCGGCCAAAAAGAGCGTACTGAAGCTACGGCGCACGGCATTGCTGACGATCTCGAAGCGGTCGTCGATGACCGTGCCCGGGCTAAAACGCCACATATCGCTGACGTAACGGAAGTCCTGAGAATTAGTCACGTGAATTTCCTGTGGGTAAAACAAACTGTACGCAACCTTTCCCAAAAGGGGCAAGAAGGTTGCGCAAGGGGATTTATTCCTTTTTCATAATTCAGGTTTAAATTAAGCAGTAAATGCATTCTTTTCCAAAATAAAATTGCGGTCGATTGGTTACAGGTAAACAGGAAAGAGAAAAGAGGTAGTAGAAATTAGGCATCAGGTATCAAGTTTCAGGTAGCCGTAGAAGACAAAAGACAAATGTTGAGCGAAGCGAAATCCCGAGTATCGGGGACAAAAGAAAAAACTCAGTGTCCTCTGCGCCTTCAGTGGTGAATTAGGAACGAGTAATCAGAAAACAGGATTTAGGAAGCGGGAATTGGGAAAGTGTTAAGCGTTAAGCGATGAAAAGCGGGAAAAGTAAGGACGGAATGCTTTCCGGCTAATATGTGGCGAAGCGGCATGCGCCCCTTTGCGAATCCTCAAGGGATTCGTAAAGATAAAACTCCCGCAGAACCGTACGAACCTTGCAAAGTTTGCAAGAGCAGGCAATCCTTTTGCGAATCCTGAGAGGATTCGAAGGTTTGTACATGCTTCCGGCATTATTCTATCTTTACGAACCTAAAGAAGGTTCGCAAAGGCTCGGTGCGCTCTGTGTGTTTTGTGGTCGAATAATAGTGAAACATGTGACGGAAGACGCCTACACCCAGCCCCTCCCCGTCAGACAGGCTGTTGCAGAATGGTTTTAAAATTAAAGATTTCTCCTCAAATTCGGATTTTATCTTCATTTTCGGTCGAAATGACATGCAGTTTCTGTCATTTCCCTTAAGGGACCACTTTCGTGGCGAGTCCGTCAGCTGACGACGAGAAATCTTTGAAACTGCAACAGCCTGTCTGACGGGGAGGGGCGTCCGGCGGTTGGACGGGGTGGGAATTTGCTTGCTGGGCGGTTGACAACCGGGCAAAACACAGCAATAACATTGATTTAAAATTTCTCCTTCTACAACTTGTACCCCGCCCGGCGCACGTCGCCGTCGCGGGCGGTGTATCCTTCCAAATCCAGATATTCCAGCAAGGGGATTAAAAACTTACGCGTACTCTGCGTAAACTCGCGCAGTTCGGCCACGGTAATCGTTTCGTTTTGCGCAAAATGATTTTTCAGGTAATTCATCAAAGCGTCAAATACGCTGTGATGCACATAAAACTTTCCGCCGATGGAAATCAGCTGTTTCTCTTTAACCAATTGCGTGATGAGCGGACGTAACCGGGCCACGGTCAGGTCAAGGTTTTTGCTCATAGTCAACGCATCCGGCGGCTTGAAGCCGGCCGCCGCATATACTTGTTCAACATCTTTTAGATGCTTATTGGCGGCGATGCGCTCTTTCACCTCGGCCGGGTAATAGAATTCATTTTTAAGAAAAATACGTTCCTGTTTTTCGGCTCGTTCCAGGGCGCGCTGCAACACAAAGTTCGGCGTCTGTTCACGCCGCAATCGACCGGCCAGCTCATTGAAATTCAATCCGGGCTGATGGGGATTTTCTTTAGCCTGCTTCTGCAGTATGGCGCTTAATTCATCCGTTAATTTCTGCAAGCGCTCATTCAGCAAATAATAAGGCGCATCCTCCTTCTGCAGCCGCAAAATTTTTTTCTTTTTGATAAGCTCCTGTAAACTGTGCTCTACCACCTGCGGCGGCCGGAAGGTCAGGCGGCATAAATCGTTTAATGAATAGGCCGGCTGCGGGGCAAACTGCAAACGCAAGAGTACTTCGCCGCTTAAATTGCTCTGTTCCAACGTGCTAAAATACTGCGACCAAAGAGCGGAACTGCGCTTTAGTTTGGGCGGACTAATCTGCAGCACACGACCGCCGGCCAGCGTAATCGCCGGCGACAGACTGCGAATCAATACGGCGTCTTGCGGCGCGGCCACGGCCGGCTCTTTAAATTTCAAACGCACATGGAAGCGGGCGTCATTTTGCAGTACGGACGGCTCTTCGAACCAATCCATTTTGGCGTTGTATTCCGCCGTGCCCAGATGCACGCGCACCTGCTGGTGGCGCTTTACCTTAAATTTAAAATAGGAAGTCGTTCGAACGACGGCCAGGATTTCCCGCGTGAGCGCCAGGGTATCGCCGTCCACTAAAACGGCGCCGCGTTGAATATCTTTGCTGTTCATACCGGATACATTGACAGCCGCCCGCTGGCCGCTAAAAGCCTCGGCTACCTCCTTTTGATGCACCTGTAATCCGCGCACCTTGCCTTTGGCGCCCCGCGGTAAACTGATTAACGGGCTGCCCGCTTTTAGCGTTCCGGATAGTACCGTGCCGGTAACCACATCGCCGTAACCGTGCACTAAAAAATGGCGGTCGATATTCAGGCGAAAAGGACGTTGTTCATGGCGCTCCGCCAGGCGGCTAATCTTTTGTTCGATTAAATTGCGCAGCTCATTAATACCCCGCCCACTGACGGAAGAAACCGGCACAATGGGCACATGGCTGTAATCCTGCTCATCCAGATATTGGCGCACATCGCTCTGCACTAATTGCAGCCATTCCTCGTCCACTAAATCGATTTTATTTAAGGCCACAATGCCTTCCCGTACGCCGAAGAATTTTAAAATATCAAAATGCTCGCGGGTTTGCGGCATAATGCCGTCATCGGCGGCAATGACTAACAAAAAGAAATCCACCGTGCTCACGCCGGCCACCATGTTGTGTACAAATTTTTCGTGTCCCGGCACATCGATGATGGTTACATTATCCTGCCAATAGGCAAAACCGATATCGATGGTAATGCCGCGTTGTTTCTCTTCCGGGCGGCGGTCCGTTTCCAGCCCGGTCAGCGCTTTAATCAGGGCCGTTTTACCGTGATCGATGTGACCGGCCATGCCGATGATGGTGTGTTTGGGCATTTGTCTGTGTTTCCTTTATTAAAACATCGCGTCCCAGGGCGGCAGTTTTTGCGGTTTTTGTTTAAGCGCCTCCAGCGTCTTTTTATCTAAAAATTTATGGCGGATAACCAGGCGGAACATGTAATTATCGAACCACTCATTAGTCATGATCAGGTAGCCCTTAAAACCGGATTTTTCGCCCCAGCTGTTTTCCAGCAGCCATTTGACGGGCCGGCCGGCCGTGGACGTATCCACGCCCACCAAGGCCATGCCGTGGCTGGAGCCGCTTTCGTAGCTTAAAATGCGCTCCCGTTTGCTCATATTAAAATCGATGCCGAACAGGCTGGAATAATCATATTGATTCATGGCCAGGATGCCGTCTTTGCTGTTGAGCTGTTTGCCCACATCGCAGGAGAAATACATGGGTTCATCGGCCAGAATGGATTTTTTAGCGGCCTCCTTTAAGGGCTGCAAAGGAAGGTTGACATAGGTCCAATTATGTCCTTCGTAACAGTTACGATCATATTCAATTTCGTAGCGCCGGTAATAGGGCCGCGAGGGATCGTTCATCAGCATCACGTAATCGTCCAATTGTTCGTTAACGAATTCGTTAAAAAACTGTTTGGGCGTATAGGTCTTTAAAGGACTTACTTTGCCGTCTTCGTCTTCGTAACGCCAGCTAAATTGTTTGGGCGGAACGCCGAAAGCCACGGCCAGCATGCGGTACACTTCGGCCAGCATAGCGCTTTTCTTTTTGCGCAGGAAGGTTTCCGGCTTATTTTTCCATTGACGGATCTGCAGGCCGTCTTTGCGCAGCTTACGGCGCAGTAAGCTACGGATTCTTTTCGTGTTTTCCGTATTATAGCTTTCCGGCATGGCCTCGCTGGGCGCCACACCGTACTTTTTAACCAAATCCACCATCATATTCCATACGCCGCCGTCGCCGATAGGATTTTTGAACAGCCATTCGATCAGGCGGTCGTCATGCGGCTTGGCGCGCTGCGCGATCATAGCTTCTAAGAATAAATTGGCCTTTTCCAGTTGATCGTAAAAAAAGAGATAGTTCTCCGAAAATTCAAAGGACTTCATATTGTATTTTTTAATAATGGCCGGACGCAGCACATTGAGCGCAGTGAACAGCCAGCAGCGACCGGACGACTTTTGATTAGTAATGCCTTTGGTTTTAATCTGATGGGCAAAATAGTGGTCGATCTTACCGCTCAAAGCGCGGTTTTTTACCAGCTTTTGGATATCATTATTAGAAACGGCATTGATCAGCGCTTTGGTTCGGGCGTCATACTTTAATGACGATTCGATCTTGCTGAGCATTTTGCTGTCGATGTTTTTTCCGTCTTGGGCAAAGCTGCTCGATGCAAACAGCCAAATCAGCAGCACGACTATTAGAAATTTCATGAAACTCACGATTATCTCCCGGGTTAGGCGTTGAGTTTTTAGTTTTTAGTTCTTGGTTCTTGGCCCTCGGCTCCTGGCACTTGGCACTTGGTTCTTGGTTCTTGGTTCTTGGTTCTTGGAATTTCGTTCTAACCAATCTCTTTAGCAAATCAACGGATATAATTCATAATTTTTAATTCTTAATTCAAGAAACGATTTCCGTTCCTTTGAAAAAATAATTGATTTCAAAGATTGCCGAATCTCTGGAATCCGAGCCGTGCACCACATTGCGCTCGATATTGGCGCCCATGTCGCGGCGAATGGTGCCCGCTGCCGCCTTTTGCGGATCGGTAGCGCCCATCAGCGTGCGCCAGCGGTTGATTACATCCACACCGGAGAGCACCATCAGCACCACCGGCCCGGAGGTCATGTAGGCGACCAAATCTTTAAAAAAGGGTTTTTCACGATGCACGTAGTAAAAGCCTTCAGCCTCTCTATCGGTTAACTGGGCCATGCGCATGCCCACAATGCGCAGCCCTTCGTTTTCTATTCTGCGAATAATTTCGCCAATCAGTCCGGCGCCCACGCCGTCCGGTTTAATAATTGCCAGCGTCTGTTCCATTGATATTCCTTTCCTTGTCTGCAAAAGTAAAATTTTATTAGCTGTCAGCCGTCAGCTCTCGGCTTTCAGCATTTCGTAATTTGTCATTCGTAATTTTAAATTTTATTTAACCATAGAGACCGCTGAGCACACAGAGGTTTTTTACCTTGGCCCTCGGCTCTTTTTCACACTTAGGACGGAAAGCATTCCGTCCCTACTTTTCCGCTTTCCTAATTTCTGTTTTCTCTTTTCTGATTTCTTTACTTACTACTTACTCCTTACAACTTAATACTTAACACTTCATTCTCTCTTGACAACCCGGTAAAATACTATCTAAATTGGATTTGAGTCAAATATAGCTGGCGGGGAGAATTTAATGCAGCTCGGCCCAATCGATTTTGGCGCCATCAGCATTGACGGCGTCATTTATCGGGAAGATATCGTCATCGACCGCGGACAGATTAAGTTGCGGGATAAGGATGCTTCACGCAATTACAAAGCGCGTTACGGCCACACGCCTCTTTCGGCGCAAGAAAATATTCCGTGGAACTGCCACACACTGGTTATCGGCAGCGGTATATACGGCAGCCTGCCTGTGATGGACGAAGTGCGCAAAATGGCCCGTGAAAAAGGCGTGCAATTAATCATCAAACAAACCAGAGAAGCGGCCAAGCATCTGAATGACGATCAGACTAATCTGGTGCTGCATTTAACCTGTTAATGGCTATTAGTTATTGGCTGTTAGCTGTCCGTTATTAGCTCCATGTTTTCTGTAGTTTGTTTTACGTTATTCGTTAAGCGTTATGCGCTCTGTTGCATGGAATACGATGAACGCTTACATGCTGAACGCTTTACTGATTTCTATTTTCTGTTTTCAGCTACTCGAAACTCGTTATGCACTATTGGCCACATACTACTTACTACTTGTTTTCTGTTCTTCAATTATTCATTCTTAATTCTTGATTGCCTTTCAGGATGGCCATAAAATAAAATTTGGCACTACTGGGATTCTTGTGGGTAAAGATTCAATTTCCCAAGAAAGA
>CAZIBE010000062.1:0-22975 GCA_964536685.1 uncultured Calditrichaceae bacterium
CGAACGAGTGGAATGATTCATCGCTTGTGCGTACGGCAAATTTCAGGATTTATAAGTAGAGTGGGGCATTTTACGTCCGCTAACAATGGGTTCAACTCGGAACGCAAACGCGTTCCGGTCTCACTGCGACGTGAAGACAATTAAAGCGCCTGCGTCCGGTTAACCCTGTCCGTTATTTTTATCCTTTAATGGACAAATTCAAAATGAGGAAAAGGATGAGCGAAAATATTGTTGTTTTAGGCGCCGGGTTGGTAGGCGGTCCTATCGCCAGAGAATTGGCGCAAGATAGCGGCTTCCATGTTACCGTATGTGATATTCGCGATGAAGCCCTGCAAAAATTACGTCGCTTCAACGAAATCACTATTCGTAAAACAGATGTCAGCAAAGCAGAGGATTTAAATAAGGCTCTGCAATTTGCTGATTTAGTGATCAACGCCGTACCCGGTGCGCTGGGATTCGAAACCTTGCGCCGGATAATCAGCCATAAAAAAAATGTAGTGGATATTGCCTTCAGCGCGGAAGACCCTTTTCAGCTTCAGGAATTAGCTCTGGCCAATAAGATAACTGCCGTTGTAGATTGCGGTGTGGCTCCCGGAATGAGCAACATGTTAGCGGGGTTTGCCCACGCTCAATTGGAACGCACCGAGGAAGTAAAAATCTTTGTAGGCGGTCTGCCCAAAGTGCGCACCTTACCCTTTGAATACAAAGCAGTCTTTTCTCCCAGAGATGTCATCGAGGAATATACCCGGCCGGCGCGTTTTATGCGGGATGGGAAGCTGGTTACGTTGCCGGCGCTTTCGGAGGTGGAACATCTCGAATTCCCGCAGGTGGGGACCCTGGAGGCCTTTAATAGCGACGGTTTACGTTCTTTGCTCAAAACCATCGATGCGCCGGAAATGGTAGAAAAAACCTTGCGCTATCCGGGACATGCCGAAAAGATGGAACTATTGCGTCATATCGGTTTGTTTGAGCAACAAGCGCTGCACATCGCCGGCAATGAAGTGCGGCCTATTGACCTGACGTCCCGTTTGCTGTTTCCGCACTGGCAGTTAGGCGAAGGCGAAGTCGATGTTACTGTAATGCGCATCAGCGTAAAAGGCAAGAAGCATAATAAAACGCTGACTTATCTATGGGAGTTGTATGATGAATATGATGCACAAAGCGGTGTACACTCCATGGCCCGTACCACGGGCTATACAGCAGTCGTTGCAGCCTATCTACTATTAGAGAAAAAATTTGAACAAAAGGGTATCATTTTTCCCGAAATCATTGGGGAAAGGGAGGAACATTTACGTTTTATATTAGACGGTCTTAAAGCCCGCGGTGTGGTTTACCGTCAATCCGTCATTGAAGCGGATTAAAAAATAGTTGCTTTAGTAACGCTGACAGGTTATCTTTAGGTGTACGATAGTAACATACTAAAGGACTAAGCTATGAAGCATCTTATCATCAGCAATTCACCGCAGGCGCCACGCGACAATCAGTTTTTGCTTGGGCGGGCAAAGGATCAAGTGGGATTTTTATCGCCGGATGAACGGGAATACTGGGAGGAGCGGGCGGCCATCATGGAATATGAGGGCGGTCTGCCGCGCCGCAAAGCAGAAATAAAGGCCTTTGAATGTCTGAATCGAAGACGGGAATACTTGCGTAAAACCGGTTAATCATCAGTGATGATGATTCGAAGCATCCGAATGTTCCGCCGCCGGTTGTTTTATTTTTAATTTTTCCACTTTTTGCTGGATGACATACTCTGGCAATTCTGCTGTTTTTGCAGCTTCGTTCAAATCCCCCTTGCAGGAATAAATCAAATTCATGAAGTAGAGCCGCTCAAATTCCTCGAGCGCTTCCTGATATGAGTTAGAGGTAAGCACAGTTTCCGCAGTGCGGTCCATCTGAATAGCGGTTGCGGCAGTGCCGTAATCGATAAAGCGGGAATTGGCAAACAATACCATACGTTCCACAGCCGATTTTAATTGGCGTACATTACCCTGCCATTTCATCTTTTTAATTAATTCCAATGCTTCCATGCTAAAATGGGTGATAGTCTTTCCGAATTTTTTACAAGCCGTCTGCAGAAAAAATTCAGCCAGCGGCGTAATATCTTCGATGCGTTCGCGCAGCGGTGGTACGTATAGATTAACCACATTAAGACGATAGAATAAATCCTGCCGAAAATTGCCGTTTTGAATCTCTTTGTAAATATCGCGATTGGTGGCCGAAATGATGCGCACGTTGGCCTGAATAGTCTCGGTACCGCCCACTCGGGTGTACTGGCCGTCCTGTAAAAACTTTAAAAGTTTGGCCTGTGCATGAAGTGTCATCTCAGTGATTTCATCCAAAAACAGGGTTCCTTCTTCCGCTTTGGCTATCAAGCCTTCTTTACGCTCATCGGCGCCCGTAAACGCGCCTTTTTCATGGCCGAATAGTTCACTCTCGAAAAGATTTTCCGGAATGGCTCCGCAATTGATGGCAACGAAAGGCTTATCTTCACGATTGCTGCGATAATGTATGACCTTAGCCAGCATGTCTTTGCCCACGCCGCTTTCACCCCAGATGAACACTTTAGTGTCCGTTTTGGCTATGCGGTCCACTTCGTTAAAAATCTTCTTTATGGCGTCGCTCTGACCGACCAATTGAAATTGTTTACTTAATTGATTGAGCAGAGCCTGATTGCTGGCGGTTAAATGTGTTTTTTCTATAGCGCGCTGAATGACCAGTAAAAGGCGGTCCGGGTCCAAAGGCTTCTCCAAAAAGTCATAGGCGCCCATGCGTGTCGCTTTTACCGCAGTATCCAGCGTAGAGGAACCGGAAATCATAACTACCGGAATGTGGCTGCGTTTATTCACAATTTGCTTGAGGATTTCAATACCGTCCAATTGCTGATTGAGCACCACATCTACTAAGATGGCGCTCCACGATTTTGTTAGCGCAGCCTGCAATCCCGACTGCGCCTCGGTGAGGTAGTCCATTTTGATGTTGCGCAGAGCCAGCGTTTTTTTAACATTCTCACAAAAGTCTTTTTGGTCGTCGATTAAAAGAATTTGTTCCTTCACTTTATTGTTCCTCAGTAGGGATGAAAATTATTAAATTAAAAATATGTGATTCCGGATGAATTTTTCCTGTCATGAGCATATTGTTCTTAAACAGAATATGCTCGGCAAGGGCCAGTTGAATTTGTACATTTTCCGTTAAATTTGCGTAAGGGAGTGGCTGTACAATATCAAAATGAGATTTGTCTTCCGGCAGATTGGTGATTTCTAACATATAGCAGCGTTTATTTTTGTTGGGCTTCAGGCGGATATTGAGCGGCTGCCCTGGCGGAGAAAGACGTTGGAACAGCTCTGTAATTAACTCCAGCGCAGTTTTTACGGCCTTTAGATGAATGTGCAGCATAAGATGTTTAAGTTCTATTTTTTTATTAGCCAAAGCAGGCAGAAAAAGGGCGTCGAGAACTGCGATGAAATCGGTTTGTTTTATGACGTCCTTTTTCATTTTGGTTAAAATGCTGATGATATCCAGTTTCTCTTTGATTTCCTGCAACGCTTTGGCGGCGCTGCCGGTGAATTCTTTTGGAGAATAGTCCGCGTCTTCGGCAGGCCCGCTTTCTTCTTCTAAGATAAAATCGAGGTTGCTGACGGCCATTAGGGCAGTGGAAAGGGGCGTGCGCACATCATGCATTAAGCGTCGCAAAACAGCTTCTGTTGACGGGCGACCGTTGCGTGGAAGCAGCGTGATCAGATGGTTCAGCCCCAGGGGACACGCAGTAAGCACATAGGACTCTTTTTCGGGAGAGAGGGACTGATGGGTTAACTGCGGATTTTGCAGGTAGCTGCGGAAAAAATCAGCCAGACGTATTTCATCTAAAAAAGAGTAGATGGTATGGTCAGCGGAAGTAAAGTTCAACAGGAGCCGCATAGCATCGCTGGCAGAACGTATATTGCCGGAACCATCTACAACAGCAAAATAGTGCATTGGATCACATGCTTCAAATAAGATATTTTCAAAAACAGTCTGTTCCGCCATAGCGCTTTTTACCAGTCGATTAAACAATAAGGTTGAGATACAATTTAACGAAGTTCTTTCACAGAAACAATCGCAGATTAACTCTAAGCTGTTTTTTCTTGGGATTTATTGTTTGAAAAGAATATATTTACCTGTATACGTTAAAAATGCAAACTGGTTACTTATCTTAGGAAATGAAAATGGAATGGTACCATCTGCTGCTTTTGTTCGGTATTGGTTTGGCGGCGGGCTTTATTAATGTAATGGCCGGCGGCGGCTCCACTTTAACGCTGCCGATTCTTATCTTTTTAGGATTGGACGGGGCAACGGCCAACGGCACCAACCGTGTAGCTATTTTAATACAGAATATTTTTGCCGTTTGGGGCTTTCATCAAAAAAAATACAGCAGTTTCAAACTAAGCCTAAAGTACGCGCTTTTTACCTTACCCGGCGCCGTAATCGGAGCCCTTGTCGCGGTTCAGATTAGCGATATATTATTTAAACGTCTCTTAAGTTTAGTGATTATTTTAGTGGTTATTAGTATGCTGCTCCCGCGTCCCCGAGAAGCTGCGGAGGATGATATGCCTGCACAAGGCTGGTTGTATTTAGCCTTATTTGGCATTGGATTTTATGGAGGATTCATTCAGGCCGGAGTGGGATTTTTACTCATGGCGGCGCTTTTCCATCTGGCAAGGCTGAATCTGGTGCAGGTGAATATGCACAAAGTTTTTATTGTCTTGATTTATATGATTCCGGCGCTGGCCATCTTTGCCTGGAACGGCAATGTGGACTGGGGCCTTGGTCTGGCGCTGGCCGCAGGGAACGCTTCCGGCGCTTGGCTATCGGCGCGTCTTGCGGTTAAACGGGGCGAAAAGACAGTGCGCGCCGTGTTGATGGTTGCTCTGATAGTTATGGCTTACAAATTGCTGTTAGCTTAAAATAAAATACGATTTTTTTACTAAAAAATCAGTGGTTTAGCCCGATGATTGACATGTACGTTAATAACGGATGTAAAAATTACACCATGTATTTTTAAAGGAACTTGTATGAAGGCGCTGGTAACGGGGGGTGCGGGATTCATCGGCAGTCATTTGGTTGATCGGTTGATATCTGAAGGACATCAGGTAACGGTTGCAGACAATTTACACCGCGGAAAAGAGGAAAATATCAGGGCGCATTTAGGACGGCCGGAATTTAATTTTCATCGCCTTGATATTCGTAATTACGACGGATTGGAAGCGCTCTGCAACGGACAGGATGTGGTGTTTCATCTGGCGGCGCAATCCAATGTGATGGGCGCAGTCAGCAATATCGATTACTCCTTCGAAACGAATGTGGTCGGTACCTTTAATATGCTCAAAGCAGCCAGGGCAGGCGCTGTAAGCCGATTTATTTTCGCGTCTTCCCGCGAAGCATACGGAGAGGCGCGCTACTTACCGGTGGATGAGGAACATCCGCTGGATGCCAAAAATGCTTACGGGGCCAGTAAAGCTGCCGGAGAAAAATACTGCCAGGTATTTCAGAATACGTACGGTCTTAGTACGGTTATTCTGCGTTTGGCTAATGTTTACGGCCCACGCGATTTTGATCGCGTCATTCCCATCTTTATGGAACGAGTCAGGGCGGGGAAGAACGTGCAGATTTTTGGCGGTAAACAAGTCATTGATTTCATTTCCATCGAAATCGTGGTTGAAGCCCTGATGCAATCGGTTTTCAATACACAGGCCAGCGAGGGGCCAACGAACATCGGTTCAGGAAAAAGTACGACGCTGTTTGAGTTGGCAGAACGTATTCTGGCGGTTTTAGGCGGCAAAAGCCAAATTGACGTACAGCCGGCACGCAGTGAGGAAGTGGTCAGATATACAGCGGATGTTACACGCATGCACAATATTTTCGATTTACGGCCTCCTGAGGATGCGCTGTATTTTTTACCGCGAATGGTGAATGAACTATAATGTTGGATAAAACTTTTTAATAGTTGAGTTCACTCTAAAAGGTCTCTCACTGTCATTTTCCCACCACGAAGCAAGGCGACGAGAAATCTATTGTTTTTATTGATGATATAAGATTTCTCATCCTGATGAATCGGGATTCGCCACGAAAGTGGTCCCGATGGGAAAAGAACAAAAACTGATTTTTAGAGCAGACTCATCTATGGTTAGATTTATTTATATGAGCAAGAAAAAAGCAGAGAATATTTTTAAGTTAATATTTTCTAAATTTATCCGATTACAAAAGAATGAAAATTAAAATAACGGGTTACTAATCAAAAGGAGAACTAATGCACTACACCTTTGAAGAAAAAAATAACTGTATAGTGGCTACGATTAATGAAAAACGCGCTACAGTTGATTTTTCCGGTACATTTAAAAGAGATTTGCTTAGTCAAATCGAAGATAAATACAAAAATGCCGTTGTGGATTTAAGCGCGGCTGAATTTGTGGATAGCTCCTTTTTAGGTGCGCTGGTTGCCGGCTTGAAAAAAGCTACAATGAAAGGCGGCGATCTGAAAATCGTTGGTCTGCAACCGCCGGTGCGCGCTATGTTTGAGCTGACCAGGCTTTATAAAATCTTTGATATCTTTGATACAGTCGATGATGCTTTGGATAGTTTTTAAGGAAAAACGTCCTGACCCGAAAATATGTAACCATAAAATAATTATGGCTAAAAATCCGAACTCACATAATCCATACCTGAAAGATGATGTATATCACAAAAGGGAATGGTTAAAGAAGTTATCTATTACAGTCATTTAATCATACGGTTTGGTTAAGAGAGGCGCTTACACAAATGCATATTCAGTTCGAAAAGGACTCTTTCAGCGATTATGATTCAGCTACGAAGCATGAATGGCTTGAACAAAATGAAACCGGCGCTTATGCTGCAAGTACTTTAATAGGTGTAAATCTGCGCCGGGAGCATGGCCTGTTGGCAGTATCATCATCAACGCTTTCCGAAAAGATTTTAATGCTTTCCAAATTTGAAGAATCCCTGTTTATTGAAAATCATCTGTACGAACTTTCCACTAATCGCTATCATGATTCGATTTTTCCCCGTGGTTTCCAGTACATTCAATCAGCCTGTATTGACCCTTTTTTGCGCATCCGATTTTTAGTTGAAGATAGAGAGCTGGATAAGACGATTTTTTTACTAAAAGATAGAAATGTTCTTTTGGTACGCTATGAACTGCGTAACATGGGCCGGCCGGTTAAGATGATCATTAAGCCCTTTTTGGCGGTGCGCGGTCATCATGAGGTCAATACCGAAACGCAGGGATTAAATACAGACAGTTATTTAGGCCAGGGATGGGTGCGCTGGGCGCCTAAAGCAAATATGCCGGAATTGTATGTCTATTTTAAACGCGGTGAATTTGTTCCGGCGACGCTTTGGTATCATAATTTTTATTATCCCTGGGATAAGGGACGCTATCCAAATCAAAATGAAGATTTGTATAATCCCGGATTTTTTCAAGTGGAACTGCAGCCTTACGATACAATTGATTTGTTTATCTCAGCAGAGGAATTGGAGCTGGATGAACTGGATTTTGAAGGGATGTACCGCAGGGAGATGAAAAACAGGCTGGCCGCTGCAGATCATGTTCATGAAATCAGCGACCGTTTGCTGCGCATCCTTCCTAAGAATTTCGCAGAGGAAAAGAGCTGGTCTCTAAGTTATTTTGATCCTCTGGAATCCATGCGTGATTTTTTACTGGCCATGCCGGCCATGCTGGCCATGCCTAATGGACTGGAAGAGTTTCGCAACGCTTATTCGCGCATCGGCTCTTTAACGGATTCCGGATTGCTGCCTAAATATTTTCCCGATATGCGCAAACAGGTGAGTTACGCTGCAGCTGATTTAAGCTTGTGGTACATCGTTTTAGGCTATTACTATTTTCAGTATACAAACGATTTGGATTTTTTCGATGATGAATTATTTGATCTTTTTCGTGACATTATCGAACGATATTCTAAGGGAATATCCTATAATATTTATACTGAAAAAGACGGTCTTCTTTTTAGCGGCAATAAAAACATCAGCGTAAGCTGGATTCCACTGCAAGATAGCCAGGGACAAGTGTTGCGCTACGGCAAATTATTAGAAGTGAATGCCCTGTGGTACAATGCCCTGCGCGTTGTTCAGTTTTTTGCTGAAAAAATGGGTAAAAAACGGTTAATAAACCGATATCAACGCTCAGCCGAGAAAATCAAAAAGAGTTTTAACAGCCAGTTTATTAATTCCCCGGAAAATTCTTTTTATGATTTTATAGTTCACGATGAAAAAAACCGGGAATTCCGTATTAATCAGATCATTCCGCTAACCTTGCCTTTTTCTGTAGTGGAAGATCGTTCCTTCGCCCAAAAAGTATTTAACCGGATTCAGGAAGA
The DNA here is from genome assembly GCA_964536685.1 of uncultured Calditrichaceae bacterium. Classification (GTDB taxonomy): domain Bacteria; phylum Calditrichota; class Calditrichia; order Calditrichales; family Calditrichaceae; genus CAZIBE01. The sequence continues at coordinate 8,388 of CAZIBE010000062.1, forward strand.
ATTAGTAACGCCATACGGTCTGCGCTCCCAATCGCCTAACGAAGCCACCTACCGCGAAGAAGAGAACGGCTATACCACGAGACGCACCGTACAGTATTACAACGGCGCTATCTGGCCGTGGACCATTTGGTTGTATGCTCAGGCGTCGATTAATATGAAGCCGGAACAAAAACCGCTGGCCTCGGACTTTTGGCGATACTTTAAACCACTGCTGCAACTTTCCGAGAGCGGGCTATTGGGCTATATTCCGGAAGTTGTTTTCCTGAATCATCATATACGGCAGGAGGGAATACAGGATTCAACGCTTAGTCTGGCCGCCGTCACCTGGAGCGATTTCCTGCTGCAAGAATGATTATAGCGACTTTGCCTGATGTGTGCAGGAATCCTTTTGGGTAAATTAGCAACCCGGAACTGAGAGACTTAATTTAATATTGGCATTACTTTCTCTGAAATAACTCGTAATACTTTTGCATCGCTTTGTATATTTATGTAAACTTAATTCCCAAAAAGTATACTCTGCAACGCTTTTGAGTTTATCGATTCGGAGGAATATTATAGATACCCTGCCAGCTCAGCTAATCCTTGAGGACGGCGCCGTCTATCAGGGAATTTCGTTCGGTTATCCGCATTCCGTAGCCGGAGAAGTTGTGTTTAATACCGGCATGACAGGCTACCCCGAAGCGCTGACCGACCCTTCCTACTTTGGACAAATCCTAACATTCACTTTTCCCTTAATCGGCAATTATGGCATGCCGCCTGCCCAGAGCGCTAAAGACTGGCAAAAACATTACGAATCGTCGCAGGGCATGGTCAGCGGCCTGGTTATTGATAATTATTCGCAGGCCTATTCGCATTACGGGGCGGGTAGCGGCTTGGCACAGTGGCTGTACAATCAAAAAATACCGGCCGTCGCCGGTATCGATACACGCAGCCTGACGCGCAAAATCCGTGAAAAAGGCGCCATGTTAGGCAAAATTGTAATCAACGATGAAGCGCTGGAATTTTTTAATCCTAATCATTTGAATTTAGTGGAACAGGCGAGTGTATCGAACGTTTCGCTCATGGGGCGGGGAAAGAAGCGCTTGCTGTTCGTGGATTGCGGCGCAAAACAGAGCATCATCGATGAGTTGCTCAGCCGTGAGGTCAGCTTATTGCGTGTACCGTGGAATTATTCTTTTCAGGATGATTCGTACGACGGCATCGTGCTATCCAGCGGACCAGGCGACCCCAAATTATGCCAAACAACCATTGGACAGGTGCGCTGGGCTGTGGAAAAAGAAAAACCCATCTTCGGGATTTGTTTGGGACACCAAATCATGGCCCTGGCCGCAGGCGGCGATACGTTTAAGATGAAATACGGCCACCGCGGACAAAATCAGCCGGTCATCGACACAGAGAGCGGGAAGGCCTACATCACTTCCCAGAATCATGGATTTTCCGTGGACGATAACAGCCTGCCGGCGGACTGGCGGCCGCTCTTCAGAAATATTAACGATCATACCTGCGAGGGCATGATGCATGTCTCCGGTAAATTTATCAGCGTGCAATTTCATCCCGAAGCTTCGCCCGGGCCGCTGGATACACGCTTTTTGTTTGATCGCTTTTTGGGGCAAATTTGAAAGATGAAATTCATAACGCAGGGGAAAAGAGAATAAACAACTCTGTGTTCTCGCTATGCTCAGCGGTCACACGCGTAACGCAACGGAAACGCCTTGCTAATTTCCGTAGCGGAAAAAAACCGAAATCTCAATTCTTCAGGAAAAGCTAAACCATATGTCCACCCCAAGTAACGCCTACTCCAAAGTGCTTATTTTAGGCAGCGCCGCTTTAAAAATCGGCGAGGCCGGCGAATTCGATTATTCCGGCGCCCAGGCCATTAAAGCCTTAAAAGAAGAAGGCGTGTTTACGGTACTGGTTAACCCCAATATCGCTACCATTCAAACCAGCGCAGGATTGGCGGATAAAGTCTATTTTCTGCCGGTCACCGGCGATTACATCATTGAAGTCATCAAAAAGGAAAAACCGGACGGCATTTTACTCTCTTTTGGCGGGCAAACCGCGCTTAATGCCGGTTTGGAACTGCACCGCCGCGGCATTCTTAAAAAATACGGCATTGAAGTGCTGGGCACCCCGCCGCAAACCATCATCGATACCGAAGACCGCCGGCGTTTTATTGCCCGGCTGGATGAGATCGGCGTAAAAACATCGCGCAGCGCGGCGGTTTCGTCTGTGGCCGAAGCCGTTAACGTCGCCGGTAAAATCGGCTTTCCGGTGATGATTCGCGTGGCCTGGGCCCTGGGCGGCCTGGGCTCAGGCATTTGCCGCAGCGAAGAAGAGTTGAAGAAACTGACCGCCAAGGCTTTGGCTCACACATCGCAGATTTTGGTGGAAGAATATCTGCACGGCTGGAAGGAAATAGAATATGAAGTGATGCGCGACGCTCAGGATAACTGCATTACCGTGTGCAATATGGAAAACATCGATCCTATGGGTATCCACACCGGAGAGAGCATTGTGGTGGCCCCCAGCCAGACGCTGAATAATCATGAATATCATAAATTACGAGACATTGCCATTCGCGTCATTCGGCATTTGGGCATTGTAGGAGAGTGTAACATCCAGTACGCGTTGCATCCGCTAAAGGATGATTACCGCGTCATCGAGGTCAATGCCCGGTTATCGCGCAGTTCAGCGCTGGCTTCTAAAGCAACCGGCTATCCCCTGGCCTTTGTGGCCGCCAAACTGGCTCTGGGATATGCTTTGCCGCAGCTAAAAAACAGTGTAACCAAAACCACAACCGCTTTTTTTGAGCCGGCGCTGGATTATGTGGCGGTCAAGATTCCCCGTTGGGATTTAAAAAAATTCCGCCGCGTGTCGCGTAAAATCGGTTCCGGTATGAAGTCGGTTGGAGAGGTGATGGCCATTGGACGGCATTTTGAGGAAGCGCTGCAAAAAGGCCTGCGCATGCTGGAAATCGGCGCCAACGGCCTGGTGGGTAACAGTAATTTTAAATTTGACGATCTGACCGATGAACTGGCAGCCCCTTCGGAAGAACGTATTTTTGCCATCGTGCAGGCCTTTGCCGCCGGCTTTACCATCGAAGAAGTACACCGGCTATCCAGGATTGATCAGTGGTTTTTGCATAAACTAAAGCATGTGGCCGATATCAGCGTGCAGTTGCAGTTATTTAAGGGGCAATCGCTGCCGCCGCAGCTCTTACAGGCGGCCAAGCAGGCCGGCTTTTCCGATAAACAAATCGGAATTATGTTAGGAAAACCGGAAGAAGAAATTTACCAATGCCGCCGGCAAAACAATCTGCGTCCTTTTCTGCGCCAAATCGATACCATGGCCGCCGAGTATCCGGCGCAGACCAATTATCTGTATCTCACTTATAACGCTTCCGAGGACGATATTGATTTAAACATACAACAAGCGGTGCTTATTTTGGGTTCCGGTCCGTACCGCATCGGCAGTTCGGTGGAGTTTGATTGGTGCGCCGTCAATTCCGGTTTAACCCTGCGCCGGATGGGCCGGCAGGCCGTTATGCTAAATAACAATCCGGAAACGGTCAGCACCGACTACGACCAGTTTGATATGTTGATCTTCGACGAAATCAGTACGGAGGTAGTACGCGAAGTACACAAAAAGCTGCATTTGGGCGGAGTGATTATTTCCATGGGCGGGCAGGTGCCTAACAATCTGGCCACAGCCTTAAAGCGGGCGCAAATTCCCGTTTTAGGAACATCTCCGGAGCAAATCGATCACGCAGAAAACCGGCATTTATTTTCGCATTTGTTAGATGAATTAAATATTGATCAGCCGGAATGGGAAGAGCTGACCAACCTGGCCGATGCCTTTGCGTTTGCCCATAAGGCCGGTTATCCCGTGTTGGTTCGTCCCTCGTATGTGCTAAGCGGGGCGGCCATGGCGGTGGCTTCCAACGATCAGGAGTTGGAAGAATATCTGCAGCGGGCGGTGAGTATTTCTCCCGAATATCCCACAGTAATCAGCAAATTTTTATTGAACGCTAAAGAGATTGAAATGGACGCGGTGGCCTCCGGAGGAGATATCATTGCCTATGCCATTTCCGAGCATGTGGAAAACGCCGGCGTACATTCCGGCGACGCCACGTTGGTTTTCCCGCCGCAGCGCCTCTATTTGGAAACCATCAGGCGCATCCGCAGGATTAGTAAAAAAATTGCTTCCGCCTTGCAGATTACCGGGCCGTTTAATATTCAATTTATTGCCCGGCATAATGAAGTTAAAGTGATTGAATGTAATTTGCGGGCTTCGCGCAGCTTTCCGTTTGTATCTAAAATGCTGCATTTAAATTTAATTGACTTAGCCACGCGCGCTATTTTAGGCGAAACCGTGGAAAAACCCGCCGGTTCCATTTTTGAACTGGATTATGTGGGCGTCAAAGCGCCCCAGTTTTCCTTTACTCGCCTGGAAGGCGCCGATCCGGTGCTTGGTGTGGAAATGGCTTCCACCGGAGAAGTGGCCTGTTTGGGCGATGATTTTAACGAAGCCTACCTAAAAGCGCTGCAGGCGGTAGGTTACCGCTTTCCCTTCAAATCTGTATTGCTCTCCACAGGCAGCATTGAGTCCAAAGCCGAGTTGTTGCCGGCGGTGCGCCGTTTGCAAGATATGGGCGTTGCCTTGTTTGCTACCAAAGGTACGGCGGATTTTTTGCGCAAAAACGATGTGCCGGTTAAGACGCTTAGGTGGCCGCTGGAAGATAAAAAACCGAATGTCATGGATTATATCCGCCAGGATAAAATCGATTTGGTAATTAATATTCCCAAAAACTATCAGCAACAGGAGCTGACCAACGGCTATTTGATTCGCCGGACTGCGGCGGATTTTAATGTCATGTTAATCACCAACCGGCAGATCGCCATGCGTTTGCTGGAAGCGCTCAGCGAATATACTCAATTCCTCTTGCCGGCCAAGAGTTGGGATTCCTATTATTAACGGCCAATCACCAAAGAGCGTAAGATAATCCTACTTGAAATTCAATAAAAGGAATATCGCCGCTGAAAACATTCTCCACATCGGTAGCCAGCCCTGCCGGAGTTAGCATGGAGTTGAAGCGCAGGCCGGTTATGAAATTAAATTTTGATTCAAACAGAGCAAAGCGGCGGTAAGATAACATCAGATTCATGCCGTAGCGTTCGGCGCCAAATAAATCCACACGCCCACCGGAATCCAATCCTTTGCGGTATCCGCTGAAGCTGTAATATCCGAGTCCCAATCCGCCCCGGAAATCCTGTTTTAAACTGCTATAGAATGTCAAAAGCAATGTAAGACGGTAGCCGCGGCAAAAAGAATAGCTTTGTACATGTTCCTTTTTGGGAGGTTGCCCGGGAAAGAATCCGTTCATCAGATAGCCGTAATAGTTCCGCTGATTTGTTAAAAAGGCCCAGTCGGCGCTTAAATCGATTTTTTGATTTTTTAAGGGAATATCGAGCGAAAAACCAAAGCCGTGCGGATTTTGAAGCTCGGAATGGGCGCTGAATCCCTGCAAAACATACAGGCTGGGCGTTTGTGCGGCTAGGCCAGAAAAGAGAGTAACCAGTATGAATATGGTCCGGCGGTATTTCATCATTTTCTCCGTTACGCCAGTTTAATCCATAAATAATTTGTGTTGAAATAATCCCTCATACATTTTACATTAATCAAAATGATTATACGGGAAAAATTATGAAAAGTGCCCTGATTGCATCTATTATTCTAATTCTGCTGGTTACTGTGGTTTTTTTATACGGAATCATCGCTCCCGATCACATTACGCTGCAACAGGAAATTTCCGTAGAAGCGCCGGAACCGGCTGTATATAATTTATTAACTTCCTTTGCCGATTACAAGAGCTGGTCGCCCGTTGTTGAACTATCGCATTTTTCGGACAAGGAAAAGACGCGTCGCGTATGCTATCATATTAACTCGCACAAGATGTCGTTAACAGAGTCATGCATGAGCTTTCCCGATGCCCATACCATTCAATTTGTTCAGACCGATTCCTTACCTTCAGCGACACTTTTTAATATTAACCAGCATGTAGTATTAAAGGCGCTGGCCGACGGCAGCACGACCGTCCAATGGTCGCTTGAATACAACCACCATTCTTTAACGGGAAGAATCCTCGACCGCTGGTTTGTTCAGCCTAAAATGCGCCGTTTTTTATCTGCGCATTTGCAGGGACTTAAGAATTACCTGGAACGCTAAACTATTTATTTGCCACGCACCAGCTTCCTGGCTTGATTAGCCGCAACCAGCAAGGCGTCCCAAACCGGAGCAAACGGCGGGGCGTAGCTCAAATCCAACTCAGAAACTTGTTCCACGGTCATCTTTTGATGCAGCGCCGTTGCCAGCACATCGATGCGTTTGGCCACGCCTTCACCGCCGACAATCTGGCCGCCCAATAGTTTTCCGTCCTGCGGATTGAGAATCAACTTAACGTGCAAACGTTTGCCGCCCGGATAATATCCGGCGCGGGATTTGGATTTGATGGTAACGCTTTTGAAAGGAATGCCCAGCTTTTCGGCGCTCTTTGACGATAGCCCGGTCATGCCGGCTTCTAATTCAAATACTTTAACGGCCGCCGTACCGACGACGCCCTTAAAGCGGCTGATCTTTCCGCTGGCGTTATCTCCGGCGATGCGTCCCTGTTTATTGGCCGTGGTGCCTAAGGGAATGTATGCCGCTTTTCCGGTAACCAGATGTTTGGCCTCGGCGCAATCCCCGGCGGCAAAAACACCGTTAATATTGGTCTGCATGCGATCGGTGACGCGAATGGCGCCGGTGGGACCTAATTCAACGCCCGCTTCCTCTGCCAGACGCACGTTGGGCCGTACGCCGATAGACAGTACAATCATATCCACCGGTAGAGTACGGCCGTCGGCTAAAGTAGCTTTTAAACGGTCCTCCGCCGGCTCTATGTGCTTTAAAGCGTTTTTTAGATAGAGAGACACCTCATTGCGTAAAAGCTCTTCCTGAAGAATCTGAGCCATATCTGCATCCATATTGGGCATAACAGCCGGCAGCATTTCGGCCAGATGTACCTTAACTCCCTGAGCATGCAGCGCCTCGGCCATTTCCAGACCGATATAGCCGCCGCCTACTATTAGAGCGCATTTTGGTTTAGCTTTTTCCACGTATTGTTTAATTAATTTGCCGTCGTCCAGCGTGCGCAGTTTAAATACATGGTCGTGCTCTACGCCCGGGATAGGAGGAACAATAGCGGATGCGCCGGTGGAAATAATCAGTTTATCATAGGGAACTTCGATGACGCGATCGTGTGTTATATCGCGGACGACGATGATTCGTTTACGAGGCAGAATTTTCGTAACTTCATGCAGCACATGAACGGCAATGTTGCGCTTTTCGATAAAATCTTCCAGCGAGACGGCGATTAAATCTTCCGCATTGGGGATAACGCCGCCGATAAAATAGGGTAAACCGCAGGCGCCGTAAGAAACGGTGTCATCTTTATCGAAAACCGTAATCTGAGCTTGCGGATCATTACGCCGCGCTCTGCTGGCCGCCGACATGCCGGCGGCATTCCCGCCTATAACAATAATTTTCATGGTTCATTCCTTTCCGATAGCCTGAAATATTTGATTTGCCTGGTAATTGCGCCAATGACGGTCAAGCCAACAACAGTTTCTGAGCCTGAATCCAAACCCTATTGTTCATTTTCGAAGTTCCGTCATTTTTTCCAACTCATAAATTGCTTCAGAAATATCTTCCAACTTACCTTTCAAAAGAATTTGAGCGTCACGGAGACCCATATTATAGAAATATGCCCCGATTTCTTCCGAAAAGAAGTCCATGAGAAATTCAGCGTCAAACTGTCCGATTTCCTGATCGAGCTCATCTTTAAAATAACGCTGGATTTTCCGGGTGATTACTTCTTTTTCTTCTTTTGAGAATTCAATTTCTGCCATAATTTATTTCTCTTATCCACATGGCTCGCCTAACAGGAAATTATAAACCCGGGGCCAGATACGGGCATGTGTTTGTTTTATTACTAAACTTTTGTAGATTTTCGTATTCAACACAATTATTCTAATTTACTTACGGAAAAATTAACCATTAACTATCCCACGAATTTATTCGTGGGTATATACTCGAATAGAAATGGTTTGAACGCAAACCATTTTGTCCTGAGAGCTGAGTGTTTTGTACGAAATCCCGATTTATCGGGATGATAGCGATTGCCTTATTTGCGCCACAGGCGCCCCTTCAGGGGAAACCATTTACTGATCGGTATACAACTCCGGATTATTTTAACAAATAAAAATTATACGGCATTAAGCGATTAGGTGCAATAAAAATCTGATTATGTAAAATGAAGAGAATTGAGGAAAAAATAAGAGAGCGGGAGACGGGGATCGAACCCGCGACGTCCAGCTTGGGAAGCTGACATTCTACCGCTGAATTACTCCCGCTAACAAAGACAAATTTAGATGATGCTGCTTATAATGTCAAGTGTGTTAGTGTTGATCTGAATCTGAATGACCCCCAAATTCATGACTTATTAAATCCCATCCAGATGGGTTTTATTCCCCGACCCTTGGGTCGTTATAATTATTCAAATCCATTTGGATACCCCGTTGCGTGTACCAAAAGGCGCCCCTTTCGGGGCGGCGGGGTTGTTCATTTAGAGTGAACAATGTTGAACAACAAATACATTCAATATAAACTTACCGATCACTGCCAAATAACGCTTTTTAACCCCGCCGGCCCGCTAAATCAGGCCTGTCATCCCAAGAAATGGGGAAGCGATAGGGGAATTATTGCGCGCTATTCTCATCAATCTTAAGACTTGTTAGCCCAGCCAGATCAAGGGCTCATACGATTTTCACTTCCTGCTTTTTTGGAGTCGTTCAGTTCTAATATTGCTGATATTTGGCATGACCGTTCTGCACCATAAAATCATTGATATTGAGCCAGTTTCCGTCTTCCTGCTGCAGCCAGATTTCGGCCAGATAGCGGCCATACTTCCCCTGGCGATCTTTTTTGGTTTCAATGAATATTTCTTTGCCGGCGATCAGTTCCCGTAAAAAATCCCGCGCTTTCAGTCCCTCGTCCCGTTCGGCGCCGCGCAACTCCGGCGCATTAATGCGCAACAGACGGAGCTTTTCGTTATGAATCCATGTTTTTAAACCAAGGTCGATATCCACGCGGCAGGTATCGCCGTCGTAAACGGATTTGACCAATGCCCTGTAAAAATATAGTTTATCCTGCATGGCGCCCTCTGTTGGTATATTTAATTTTCTTGTTGAATGGCTTTAATGTCTTTGAGCCCGCTTCCCGTTAGAACCACCACAACGGTTTGTCCGTCAGTGATTTTACCTTCGGCGGCCATTTGTTGTAATCCGGCAAAAGCTGCTGCTGCGGCCGGTTCCACAAAAACACCGCTGTTACGTGAGAGGTATAAAATCGATTCGATGATCTCAGCATCTTCCACTGCGATGAATTTGCCGCCTGACTGGCGGATGGCGCGCAAGGCTTTGACCTGATCTCTGGGGAAACCGACCGAGATGCTGTCGGCGACGGTGGAGACACGCAGTTGTTCGACCGTATCCGCATTTTGTTGGTAGGCTTTGACCAACGGAGCGCTGCCGGCCGCCTGCACGCCGATGAGATGGGGCAGCTTGTCAATCATATCCAAAGCGTACAAATCTTTAAAACCCTTCCAGATACCGCTGATGATGCAGCCGTCGCCGACGGGAACAAAAACCACATCAGGCGCCTGCCAGTTCAATTGTTCGCAGATTTCCAGCGCACCCGTTTTTTTGCCTTCGGCCAAATAGGGATTAACGGCGGTGTTACGATTGTACCAGCCGTTTTGGGCTGAATCTTCCATGCACAGATCAAAGGCCTGGTCGTATGTTCCTTTTACCAGCTTGATTTGTGCGCCGTAAGCCTGGAGTTGCGCTAATTTTGCTTTTGGAATCGATTCGGGCACGTAGATGTGGCAGGGCAAAGAGGCGCTGGCCGCAAAGGCCGAGATGGAGGCGGCGGCGTTTCCGCTGGAGGCGGCGGCAATGGCTGAGTATTCTTTCTCCAGCGCTTTAACGATGGCTACGGAACTGGCGCGGTCTTTGTAGGAATGGGTTGCGTTGCCGCTGTCATCTTTAAGATAAAGTTGCGGCAGGCCGAGTTTGCGGTTTAATTTTTCAAAATGGTAGAGCGGACTCCAGCCCACCTTTAACGGTTGAATGAACTCCGGCTGAATAACAGGCAACAGAGGCAAATAGCGCCAGTGTGAATATTCTACGGAATCGCTTAGGCGCTGTTTACTGAAATACTTTTTTACGGTCTTGAAATTGTAGATTACATCCAGCGTCCCTTTGACCGGGCCGCAATCCGGGCACGTGTATTCAATCTCTTCGGGAGAAAAAGTACGCTTGCAAGTAACGCACTGCAGGCATTCAATCTTGTCTTTCATATGTTGTTTTCCTCAATTTTTTGCCAGACCTTTTGAGCGGCGATGCGCGCTTTTGCGGCGATGTGCGCTTCATCGATACCGCTAATGACGCCGTCCTCCATAACGGCCTTTCCGTCGATGATGGTCGTATGCACGGGGGAATCGATGATGCCGTACAACATATGTCCCCAAAGATTCTCCGAAGTTAACGGCGTAGGCGGAAAATAATCCACTAAAATAACATCAGCCACGGCGCCCGGCTCAATTACTCCCAGTGACTGCCCGCTGAGGCGGCGGAAAATTTTCGGATTGTTCTTCAACACCATTTGCGCAACTTCCTGCCAGCCCACGCGCGGATTTTTTAAATCATGCTTGTGTATGAAGGCCGCCGCTTTGATATCGCCGCTGAGAAAAGGCGACATGCCATCCGTGCCCAGTCCGGTGACAATGCCGCTGTTTAGCATGGAAAAAATATCTGCCCGACCAACGGCGTTATTCATGTTGGACAATGGATTGTGCACCACCATGGTCTGTGTCTCCGCCAGTCGGTTCATATCTTTCTGGGAGATATGAATAGCATGTGCGGCCAAAGTTTGGTTCCCAAGGATACCGTGTTGATTAAGACGTTCCGTTGTGCTGATACCATATCGGAGGCGGGCGTCATCATCCTTGCCTTCTGCTAAATGGAGGTGAAAGCCTTTGCCCAGGGTTCGCCCCAGGGCGCCGGCATGGTCAAGTGTATTATCACTTAAAGTAAATGAAGCGTGCAAGCCAATCATCCCGGAAAATAAGCGTTCATCCTCTATTTGGCAACGTCGTATGAATCGTTCGTTTTCAGCCAATCCTGCCCGGGCTTTATCCAGTCCGTCGCGATCGCTGACCTCGTAACAGAGCACGGCCCGCAGACCGATTTTTTCCAGCGCGTCGCTAATAATATCCAGACTGCCGTCGATCGCGTTGGGACTGGCATGATGGTCGATGAAGGCGGTTACGCCATGTTTAACGGCGCTGATTGCCGGTATAATGGCGCTGTAGTAAATAGCCTGTTCATCGAGGGCTTTATCCAAGCGCCACCAGAGCCGCTCCAAAATTTCCAGAAAATTAGAGGGAGGTTGAGCAAGATGCATTCCGCGGGCAAAGGTGCTGTACAAATGCATGTGCGTATTAATCCATCCCGGCATTAATAAGCGTCCCTGACCATCCATATGGCTAAACTGGCGATATTTGGATTTTAAACCAGAATGTGTGCATATTTCTTTAATGATATTATCTTCAATGACAATAGCGCTATTATGATAGACCGTATTCCGGGCATTGTTGGATAAGATGGTTACGTTGTCGATAACCAGACCCATGTAGTTTGTCTCCTGTTGGTATCAGATGATATAGGGAAATATAGATTTGTTTGTGCTAATGTGTCAAACATATTTATATTTTTTACGTCTTCGCCGAATACGGAAGATTTGTAAAATAAGAGCAAGTCGGAGTTGATCTTCCAGTACTCTCATTCTATCTTTTACTTATTGAGTTAAATGAGCTATGAAGAAGGAGTGAAAGCAACGGTAAATCTAAAGATGCTTTTAGTGGGAGAAAATAATGTTAATGATTAGTATCTTTACTCAGCAAAAAAGATTCCGAATCCGTCAACCGACGGATTCGGAATGACACGGCAGCCTGTCATTGTGAGGAGCGAAGTATGAGCGACGTGACAATCTTTTAATAGACAATCAGTTAAGCCGTGTTTTGCCGGGTTAAAGACATAATTGATGAGTCTGCTCTAAAAACCAGTTTTTGTCATTTTCCCATCGTGACCACCTTCGCGGCGATCCCGATTCATCGGGATGAGAAATCTTATATCCTCAATAAAAACAATGGATTTCTCGTCGCCTTGCTCCTTGCGGCAAAGGCCGTCCCCTTTTCCGCCACGGAGTGATCCCTACGGGAAAGGAACCACTTCGTGGTGGGAAAATGACAGTGAGAGACCTTTTTAGAGTGAACTCATTGATAATTTTGAACTAATAATACAGATAGACGTAAAGTGATTCGGATTAATATGGATTACCCAGCAAATAAACCGCAAATAAAAATGGATGCCATGCAACTAATTACTCATTTTAAATGGCGCTATTTATTTTTACTGCTGATATTTTTTAGCACAGCATGTAATCATGAAACGCCTGATTTTGGGAGTATCGATAAAAAAATCTCTGCGGGTCATCTTGAAGAGGCGAGAAGCGCTTTGCTGAAAGCAGCCCGGTATAGCAATGGGGATAGCATGATACAGAAAAAAATAGAGTACCGGCTGTTTAAGATCGATAAATACTATTTTTTTAAAGCAGCGGATTCGCTGATTCATCAGGCGAAATGGGATCAAGCGGCCATAGTATTGGATTCTTTAGCCGGGACGGTCGAAAAATTTCCCATAGGGAAAAAACGGAAATACGACTTTGATTTGTACTATAGAAAATATCAGGTTGACGCAGGACAGGGCGACACTGCAACTGCATTTAATGATCTCAAAAAGGCCGTAGCTAACTGGACGGATAACCGTGAGTTAGTGCAAAAGGTTTATGGAAGACTGTCATTTTATTACGCCGAACGCAATCAAATGCTCAAGGCAAGGGAAATGATGGACAAGGCGCTCAGGCTATTTGATATTAACAAGCTCACTCCTCTTCTGCGCAAGGTGTTTATTGAGTACATGGACGGGCATTTTGAGAAAGCGCTGCAGCTTTTAAAGCAGGAAAGAACAGAAGAGAAAAATGAAACATGGCTAAGGCTGGAAAACTTTCTGATTAATTACAGACAAAAATTAACGTTAAAAGATCGCTTTAAGCTGTGGTAAAAAATTTGTACGGAGAAAAAAATATTTAAAAATACGCTATAAGAAGAACGCAGTGTATTGACATTTGCAGAAGTAATATTTATATTTGACGACTCGTTTATGAATGAGTTTTAAGCGGTTTAATTGAATCTTTGAAATACCAAATTGCGGGATCGTCTAGAGGCAGGACGCCTGGTTCTGGCCCAGGTAGCCGGGGTTCGAATCCCTGTCCCGCAGCAAGATTTTGGGAACAGATAAACCGGCCCAGGTGGCCGGGGTTCCTCCGAAGGAGTCCCTTCGGGAGAATCCCTGTCCCGCAGCAAGAAAATATAATGCGCCCGTAGCTCAATCCCGAAAAATCAAAAATCTTTGATTTTTAGATTTTTTGAGGATCCGCGAAATGGCGGCGAAATCAAAGATTTCGGCCATTTCGGGACTGGATAGAGCGTTTGGCGATAACAAAGTAATTTGAGTAATAAAAATTAATGCGCCCGTAGCTCAACTGGATAGAGCGTTTGGCTACGGACCAAAAGGTTGGGGGTTCGAGTCCTCCCGGGCGTACGACATACCCCTTTGTAAAGAGGGGTATTTTTTTGTGTAAACTGTCAGGCGCGTTCGTCTAGTGGTTTAGGACGCCGGCCTCTCACGCCGGTAGCACGGGTTCGAATCCCGTACGCGCTACAAGATTAGCCCTGAAATGAACTGTTCAGGGCATTTTTATTTAAACGGGTTACATCTGAATGGGCAACGAAAATACAGATTTAAGATTTATGCGTGAAGCTATCCGTGAGGGACGTAAAGCGCTGCAACACGATGATGTTCCCATCGGCGCCGTGGTGGTTCATGAGGGACGAATAATCGGCAGGGGACACAATCAGGTTGAATTGCTAAATGACCCCACAGCTCATGCAGAAATGATTGCCATTACAGCGGCATCGGCAACCCTTGGTGAAAAATGGCTGCGCGAGGCCACTTTATACGTAACCGTCGAACCGTGTGCCATGTGCGCCGGGGCCAGTGTTTTAGCACGTTTGAAACGGGTCGTTTATGGTGTGCAGGATATCAAAACCGGCGCCCATTCCAGTTTGTTTAATTTGCTGAACGACTCCAGATTGAACCATCGGATTGAAGTCATTCCCGGCGTTGCCAAAGAAGAATGCGCCGCTCTGATGATGGATTTTTTTGAACAGCTAAGAGATAAAAATCAATCTTCTCCATAATCTCACAGCTGTCCTAAATAATTTTAAATTCAATATCCCGTATTGTAAAAACAAGATTTAGGACGAGTTTATTGCCGATCTCCAAAACAATCCCCCTAAAACAATGATA
>CAZIBE010000063.1:0-22612 GCA_964536685.1 uncultured Calditrichaceae bacterium
GATTTCTCATCCCGATGAATCGGGATTCTAAATGACAAAAACTGGTTTTTAGAGCGGACTCAGTAATGGTTTTATCCTTTTTCTTTACTCGGCGACCTCTGTGTGCTCTGAGGTCATTCAAAAACCACCGAGGGTGCGGCGAACGCTGAGATTTGTCTCATTTAGTATCAGGCAAGGGGTAACATGAAAAAACTAACTTATGCTTTGTTGTTTGGCGCTGTTGCCGGCATCATCGATGTAGCGCCGATGATTGCTCAAGGTCTGAACGCCTATGCCAACTGGTCGGCATTTGCCCACTGGCTGGTAATGGGCATTTTAGTCGCTTATATTCAATGGCCATTAAAGGGCTGGTTAAAAGGATTGCTTCTGGCCGAGCTGACCGCCATCCCCATTTTAATTTTAGTGGCGGAAAAGGATTTGCTTAGCATCGTTCCCATTGTGGTCATGTCAGCCCTGCTGGGCAGCATTTTAGGCTGGATAACGGAGCGTTTCATAAGATAATTCCCGGGAAGACGGCAAAATGTAAGCTGAATCAATTCATCATAAAACACCTGAAAGCGGGTTGCGCATAGCTCCTGTGTTATTCCGGCCGAAGCGCTGTGCAAAGCCGGAATTCAGAATGAATATCATTGAAGATAATCAGGAACATCCTTTTTTGAAACAACGCCGTCAACTTAGGGTATTCGCCCAAAAATTGCTACTAATCTTCTGAAACCTTTGAAAAAATCCATCTGTGCACAGTCATATATGTTCCATTTTAATTAATGGTATGTAAACGCATAAAAAACAGTCGCCATAAATTCAAGTTATTTTTAAAGTTATACCCCTCACCCCTCGGCTCCCCTCTCCCAGACTTGGGAGAGGGGACGGCCACAAAAGTGGCGGCTTTCGCCGGGGAGAGGGTAATCAAAATTTAATTTTTCAAAGGTTTCCTTCTGATAATATCTTCGCTAATTTCTCCTTTGCCGCCCGTTCGCCTGTGCTTATGATGGGCCGGGCCTCGGTAAAGTCAAAAAACTGCACTTTGGAAACATCCGGCTGAATCAGCATATCGGCCGGATTTTCTTTTAAGCGCAACGATAAAATCATATTTTCCATAGTCGTGCCGATCTGTACCATTTGCTGTCGGATTCCCGGACGTTCGGGTGCGTTGTCAGCCGGTTCAGTTTCATTTTCATTAAAGAGATTTTTCAGCTTCTGTATCAGAACTGACGTATCGCTTCCGCTCCAGCGGCTTTTAATTTTACGGATTTTACCCGAATTCATACGCACCGCTTCACGATTTATGGGCGGCGTTACGTTTACGGCGATAACAAAATCCGCGCCCATGCGCCGGGCCACGCTCACCGGCAAAGGATTCACCACGCCGCCGTCCACCAGATAGCGGTCGCCCATTTGCACGGGCGTAAATAAAAAGGGGAAGGACAGGCTGGCGCGAATGGCCCTGACCACCGAGCCCTTCTGCATGACAATTTCTTCGCCGCTCCAGATGTCGGTGGCCACACAGGCAAAAGGAATTTTTAAGTCTTCAATTTTCTGATCGCCCAACAGCGCCACCAAAAAATCCTGCATGCGCTTGCCGTCTAACAAAGCGTTACGTTGCAAACGGCGCGGGAATAAAATCTGCGCCACTTTAAGCCAGTTGGTTTCGCAGGCAATGCGTTCAATCTGTTCAGCGCTTAAACCGCTGGCGTAGGCCCCGCCGATCATGGCGCCCATACTGCAGCCGACTATCAGATCGATGGGCACAGACGCCTCTTCCAGCGCCTTAAGCACGCCAATGTGCGCCAGACCTCTGGCCGCGCCGCTGCCTAACACCAGGGCGATTTTTCTCGTCTGCCGTTGGTTCTCAGTCATATGTTTCCTTTGAATAGTAAAAAAACTTTGTTTCTTTTATAGCGCAGTAAATTAGCGATTTCATTTATCAAATCCAAACGTTCAACCTTCCACTTTCGATTCATTTTGGAATGTATTATTATTTTTGATAGATTTGCCAGCGCATTAACCTAAAGCAATTGCGGAAAACGATGGAAAAGCAAAAACAATATTACCGGCACAATTTTTTCTCTTTTGTCTGGCATGGCGTCTTTTTGTATGTGGCCAATGCCTTTACACAAATCACCACTGTACAGACGTCGCTGATTTACATTCTAACCGGATCTTCCTTTTTATCTGGATTGCTGCTTTCAGCCAATCGCGTGGGCTCTATTGTACCGCAGATATTTTTTGTGAATTGGGTACAACGCAGCGCCGTTAAAAAACCGTTTTTAATCGCCGCCGTGCTGATACGCGGCACGGCCATGCTGATGATGGCCGCCTTGCTCTTTTTCAGCGCCGACGCCCGCAGTCCTTTGAACCTAACCTTGGTATTTCTGATCATGCTGGTATTTTTTCTGGCCGGCGGTATGGGCGATATCAGTTATTTCGCCGTTTTTTCCAAAACCATTAATCCTAAAAAGCGCGGTAAAAATTTCGGCTATCGTTATTTTATAGGCGGATTGCTGGGCCTGGGCGCCGGCTACCTGACCAAGCATATTTTATCTTCGGGAAATGATTTTTCTGCCAATTACGCCTTGCTCTACTTCCTTTCCGGCGTCGCCCTGTTTGTGGCCTGGGCCGGATTTGCCTCCCTTAAGGAATTGCCGGGCGAAGTTAAAACGGAAAAAACGTTGTGGTACGAACATTTCCGTTTACTAAAAAACAATCCAAATTTCATTAAATTTATTTGGGCGGAAATCTTCCTGTCGGCTATCGGTATCGGACTGCCATTGTATGTGATTTACGCCAAAACAGGTCTGCATCTGCCGCTTTCGCTGGTGGGAATTTTCGTATCTGCGCAAATTGCCGGCGATATCCTATCCGGTCCGTTTTGGGGACGGCTGGGTGATAAGCACAATTTCCGGCTGGTTCTGTTTTTAATCGGTTTGCTCAGCGCACTTACGCCGCTGATGGCTATCATTTTACCGATGCTTCACAGAAACTTGTACGTAATAATCTTTTTATTGATCGGCATGACCTACAAAGGTCTCAATTTAGGTATCTCCAACTATTTGCTGGAAATCGCTCCAAAAAGCGAAGTGCCCAGCTACGTGGCAGTAAAAAATATCATGCAATTGCCCAGTGTCTTTTATCCGATCCTGGGCGGCTTGTTAGTAAATTATATTCCCTACTCCTGGGTGTTCATCTTCATCAGTATTATTCTGTTTATGGGCACGCTTTTAACTAAAAGATTGCATTGCGGCCGATCGCAGAACAAAGAGAAACTCTATCTTTGGCAGTTGTTGCGCTGAATTGGTTTATGGAATTTAGTTATCAGATTATTGACTTATTAAGTTACTTGGTTATTTTGAGTTTACTCTATATTTAGAAATACAATTTATTTAACTATTGACGAGGAATTTTAAAATGAGAGCCATTCGCATTCATGAGCATGGCGCTGAAACCGTTTTGCACATTGATGAAATCCCTGAACCGCACATCGCCGCCGATGAAGTGCTAATCAAAGTAAAAACTGCCGCGCTTAATCATTTGGATTTATGGGTGCGCGACGGCATTCCCGGCGTGTCCCTGCCACTGATCATGGGCAGCGACGCTGCCGGAACCGTTGAGCAAATCGGCCAACTGGCTCAGCGCGATTTTGCTTTTCAGACCGGCGACAAAGTAATCACCGTGCCCATCCGATCCTGCGGACACTGTGAATTCTGTGTGCGCGGAGAAGAAAACCTTTGCCGGCAATTTCACATTCCGGGCGAAAGCGTACAGGGCGTACAGGCCGAGTTCATTGCTGTTCCGGCAAAATACATTGTACCGAAGCCTGCCAATTTTAATTGGGAAGAGGCCGCCGCCCTGCCGTTGGCCGCTATGACCGCTTACCACATGCTGGTACGCAAAGCAAATCTGCGTTACAACGACTGGATTTTAATCTACGGCGCTTCCAGCGGCGTAGGCAGTGCCGCTATTCAGATGGCCAAAGCCATCGGCGCAAAAATCATTACCACCGTTGGCAGCGCAGAAAAAGCGCGACTGGCCGAATCTTTAGGCGCGCATTATGTTTTAAATTATACCGAAGGAAACATCGGCAAAAAAGTACGGCGGATTACCGGCGGCCGCGGCGTGGATGTGGTCTTTGAGCACACCGGCATGAAAACCTGGAACGATTCCCTGCGGGCGCTGCGTACCGGCGGCAAACTGGTTACCTGTGGCGCCACTACCGGCCCGATTGTGAAAATCGACATCCGCGCGCTGTTCATCAGACATCAGCAACTCATCGGTTCCACCATGGGAACGCAGCGGGATATGTTAGATGTACTGCAAATGGCCGACCGCGGCCAGCTCAAACCGCTGGTCAGCAAAATTTTTTCTTTTGAACAGATCAAGGAAGCGCACCGCTTTTTAGCCGAAGGCCGGCAGTTTGGTAAGGTGGTGATTCGCTTTTAATTTTGAACACTGTGGAAATGTTGTAACGGGAACCGGGAACTCAGAATTGGGAAACAGAAACCCTTACTTTTTTGAAATAACCTGTTTTTAAACTATTTGGCTTCCCGGTTTCTCTTTACTTTTAATATGAATGACCAGTTAAATAAAATTTTAGAAATATTGGGCTATCACGTAAGTGATAGCCCAAAATAATTTCAACCGGTCATTTGTATTTTTAGGCTAAAATGAGAACTATGAAATCCTTCACTCCTGAACTGCGCTGGGAATTAAGCGCTTTGTACCGGCGGATTGACGAACGTGTCCGGGCTCTTTTCCGCAAGCATGGCGCACGGTTGCATTGCGCTTTAGGCTGCGCTTCCTGCTGTATCGACGACATCACTGTTTTTGAGATTGAGGCGCTGAACATCGTCACACACTATGCGCAGCTTTTATCCCATGAACTGCCGCATCCCAAAGGCGCCTGCGCTTTTTTGGACGCTCAGGGCGCCTGCCGCATATACGACCGGCGGCCCTATGTTTGCCGTACTCAAGGACTGCCCTTACGCTGGATAGAAGAGACGCTGGAAGAGGGATTGGTGGAAATGCGCGATATTTGTCCTTTAAATGAAGAAGGACAGCCCATTGAAGAACTGCCCGCCGAAGATTGCTGGGAGATCGGTCCCGCCGAAGAAACTTTGGCTGCGTTGCAGTACCGCTTAAATAATGGCCGCATGCGGCGCATCCCCCTGCGCAGCCTGTTCCGCCGCAAAAATTTGTAACTGATACTAATCTACCTGCTTGCGCAAAAAGGCCGGAATATCCAAATCATCCGGACCTTCCGGAACCTCGTCATCCTTCAGAGTAAAAATATTTTGCCGCTCAGCGCCGGGATATTCGCGGTCTACGGTTTTCTTCTCCCGCTTAAAAGTCGGTTTATCTAATTCGGAAAAATCCGTTGCGCCAAATGGTCCGCGCACAATTTCCTTGGGCTTCTGCAGTTCGTGCGCCTGCTGCGACTGCTTATTGAAACCAGTGGCAATGACTGTAACGCGCAGTTCATCGTTCAGGTTTTCATCGATAACCATGCCAAAAATAACATTGGCGTCTTCGCCTACGGCATTGTGAATCAGATTGCTGGCCTCGCCCACTTCGTGCATGGAGAGATTGTTTCCGCCCGTAATATTGATTAGAACGCCGCGCGCGCCGCTGATTTCCACGCCGTCCAAGAGCGGGCTGGTAATGGCCTGTTCCGCCGCCGAAATGGCCCGGCTCTCGCCGACGCCCACGCCGGTGCCCATCAAAGCGTCGCCCATTCCGGCCATGACCGTACGAATATCGGCAAAATCAAGATTGATGTAGCCGTGAACATTAATCAAATCAGAAATACTGCGCGTCGCTTCCAATAAGATGGAATCCACTACCTTAAAAGCGGCCACCACCGAAGTATTCTTCTCGATAATTGTAAAGATACGGTCGTTCGGCACAACCAGCATGGTGTCCACCCGTTCGCGCATGGCATCGATGCCTTTCTGGGCGTTGCGCAGGCGCACCGGCCCTTCAAAAGAGAAGGGGATGGTTGTGATGCCCACAGTGAGGGCGCCCATATCTTTGGCAATTTCCGCCACAATCGGCGCCGCGCCGGTGCCCGTGCCGCCGCCCATACCGCAGGTTACAAACACCATATCGGCGCCGTTCAAAATTTCAATGACGCGGTCTTTGTCTTCTTCAATGGCTTTTAAACCGGTTTCCGGATTGGCGCCAGCGCCCAAACCCTTGGTCAAATTGCGGCCAATTTGCAGACGATTGGTAGCCTTGTTCATTTCCAGATCCTGTGCGTCGGTGTTAATAGCGATGAATTCAACGCCCGAAAGCCCGGCATCGATCATGCCATTCAGGGCATTGCCGCCTGCGCCGCCCACGCCGACCACTTTAATCTTTGCCGCTTGTTCGGCAGCCGTGTCGAATTGTATCATTTCATATTCTCCTGTGATATGATTTCCATTCACTTTTTATATTTTAGCTGAATAAATTTTCGAAGATCTCTTTTAAGCGTTTGACAACCCAGCCAAATGTCTTGGGATAGTCGCCGCCGGGTTGTTCTCCGTGTTGCAGAGCGTAATAAATCAAGCCCACGCCGGTGGCATAGATGGGGCTGCGTACCGTCTCCTCAAGACCGCCCTTTACCAGCGGCAATCCGATTTTCACCGGCACGCCCATAACCTGTTCGGCCAGTTCGGCCGTGCCTTCCAGTAAGGACGCCCCTCCGGTAAGTACCACGCCGGCGCTAACAGAATCCAGAATATTAGATTTTTCCATTTCGCGCAGAGCCAGTTGGAACATCTCTTCCATGCGCGGCTGAATAATCGCCGAAATCACACTGCGCGAAATTTCCCGCGGCGCGCGTCCGCCTACGCCGCGCACACGGATTAGTTCATCCCGCTCCATCAATGACTGCATGGCGATACCGTAACGTTTTTTGATTTCCTCCGCCTGCTCCATGGACGTGCGCAGACCTTTGGATACATCGCTGGTAACATGCTGGCCGCCCAGCCCAAGCACCGACGTAAAACGGATGCTGCCGTCAAAGAATATGGCAATATCCGTGGTGCCTCCGCCGATATCCATGATGCACACGCCCAACTCTTTTTCATCATCCTGCAAGACAGCCAGGCTCGAAGCGTAAGGTTCCAGCACAATGTCCGCCACCTGTAATCCGGCAGCGTCGATACATTTAACGATGTTCTGGGCCGAAGCCACGGCCGCCGTTACGATATGCACCTCGGCCTCCAAACGCACGCCGGCCATTTGCACGGGATTTTTAATACCGTCCTGATTGTCCACAATATATTCCTGCGGCAGCACATGCAAAATTTCGCGTTCCACCGGCAGCGCAATGGCCGTGGCCGCCTCTAAAGCGCGATCCACATCTTTTTGTGTGATGATGCGGTCTTCGCTCTTTACGCCAACTACGCCTTTGCTGTTAATGGAACGAATATGATCGCCGGCAATCCCCGCATACACTTTGCTGATTTTATGTCCGCACATCAGCTCCGCCTGCTCAACGGCGCTTTTTATAGATTCAACCGTTTTTTCAATATTGATCACCACGCCGCGCCGCAGCCCCTGAGAGGGCGCCGTGCCCATGCCGATGATATTCACATTGCCGTATTCGTCCTCCCGACCAACAACAACGGCCACTTTAGTTGTGCCAATATCCAGCCCGGCAATTATTTCATCTTTTTCCATTTGCAACCTCTTCTTTAGCCATTAGCTGTTAACCGTCCGCTATCAGCCATTATCTGTTGGCTTACAGTAGCTTATTTTTCATTAAACGTTAAGCGTTATTCCTTATGCGTAAAGTGTAATGCGTTTAACGATGAAGAGGACGATTAACGCATACACAGTTAGACGCTAAATGTTTTACTATTTACCGCCAAAGGTCCACAGGACTCCTTCGGAACGCCCCTTCGGCGTAATTCCTCTTGTCTTGCTACCTGATTCTTAATTAACGCTATCCCTTTTTCTTTTTTACAATCAATTGATTATCAAAGCGTACGTCAAAATATTGCACCAAAGCCAAATCTTCCCACTTGAAAAATTTATTCAGATAGCGATCCAACACAAACAGACTTTGCTGGTAATGCGCCAGATTTAGTTTTACTTTTGCGCCGCCGCGTATGAATTTAAGCAATGGTTGCTTGCCGTTAGACATATCGATTTCGGAAATTAAATCGCCAACGGGAGATTTCATAAAACGGACAAAGGCCAAAATTTCCACTGCCTGCTGAGCGCGGGATGCCGTTGTTTTTTCTCCTAAGGTTCCCAGCGGTTGATTAACGCCGGTAATAAATGGCAGATTCCACTTACGATGGTCGCGCGGCACCGGCAGCAAAACGCCCTCCTCGTCAATTAAATTAAGGCCGCGGCCGTAAATAAAAGCCAGCGGCGCGCGTTCGCTTATGACGATACGCAGCGTGGACGGCAAACTGCGCACGGCGCTGGCGTCGTTAATGTAAGGCGATTCTTTCAGGTTCTTTACCACCTCTGAAGGACGGATTTCCATCAGACGATCGCTGCCTGGTTTTAAACCGCACAGTTTCAGCACTTGCACGCGCGATAGTAAATGGTTGCCCTCAATGGAAATATCCGACAAGGCAAAGCTGGAAAACTGATCCTGCAAATACGCATTCACCTGGCGATAGACGTAGGCCGTCAGCGAAAGGAACACAATGGCGCTTAAATAGACCAGCGTAATGCGCAGCGATCGTTTTTTTTTGGCTGAAGTTCGGCGCGCCATCTCAGTTTTCCTCTAATTTTTTTAAGAATTTTTTAGCCTGATCGGTAATATCCCCGGCCCCGATAAAAATCACCATATCGCCGGTCTGTGCTTTCCCTGCTAAAAAATCGGGCAGTTCGTTTTTATCTTCTACATAATAATGTTCTGTTTGCAGCAACTCGTCGATCATTTTGCCGCTCACTCCGGGCAGCGGCTCCTCACGGGCCGGATAGACGTCTGTTAGCACCGCAACATCGGCAGCGGACAAGGCCTCGGCAAATTGACGGTAAAATTGCGCCGTACGCGAAAAAAGATGGGGCTGGAAGACAGCGATAATCCGGCGCTGCCAACCGGCGCGGGCGCTCTGCAAAGTAGCCGCTATTTCGGTGGGATGATGCGCATAATCGTCCACCACCATAATTTCGCGCGCCTGACCAAGCATTTCGAAGCGCCGTTCCACGCCCTCAAACTGCACCAGAGCGTCGCGAATTTTAGCATAGGGCAAATTCAACTCGCGGCAGACGGCAATCACCGCCAGTGCATTTTTTACATTATGTATACCGGGCACATTCAGATGAAAATCGCCCAGCGGCCGTCCTTTTTCCCACAAGATAAAGCTGCTGGTTTCCGCTGTAAAATTAAGATCGCGGGCTACAAAATCAGCCGCTCTGTTCAAAGCAAAAGTGACCACCGAGGCCGGAATTTTATCCTGCAATTTACGAATATTGTTATCGTCAACATTAATCACGGCCACGCCGTCAAACGGCAACTGCCGCAGAAAGCGCAAAAACGTATCCGCTAAATCATCCATATCGGCGTAAATATCCTGATGATCCATTTCCAGCGAAGTGAGCACGGCAATGCGCGGAAACAACGTTAAAAAAGAACGGTCATATTCATCGGCTTCGGCCACCGATACTTCACCCTGCCCCAGACGGGCATTAGTCTTCAGGTTCATCAACCTGCCGCCAACGATGATGGTTGGATCCCAGTCGGCCGTTACCAGCACGTGCCCTAACATAGAGGACGTAGTGGTTTTACCGTGGGTGCCGGCCACTGCGATGCCAAACCGGCGGTTAAAAAATTGTCCCAAAAGCTCGGCGCGGCGCAGTACCGGAATGCCTTTGCTTTGCGCCAGGCGCACTTCGGGATTATCCATAGGCACCGCCGACGTGCGGATCAGAAAATCCACATCGCCCACATTTTGCGCGCGATGGCCTTCGTAAATTTGCGCGCCCCGCCGTTCCAGATAATCGGTGATCTCCGATTTCTGGCGGTCGGAACCGGCTACACGATGTCCCATGCGCAGCAATAGTTCGGCCAGTCCGCTCATACCGATGCCGCCGATGCCCACAAAATAAAATGTTTTTTGTCTGAATTTAACGTCCATATCATACCTGTCCATAGTGTCGTTCAATCAGTTCATCAATTTTTTTTAATATGATTTCCAACGCGTCTGCGCGGTGCATGGCGCGCATATTGTCGGACATTACGCTGAGCAGCTGCGGAATCTCAAATACCGTTTTCAGCGCTTCCTGCAATTGATCCGTCAAATTCGAATCGTCTTTTAACACCATGGCCGCGTTTTTATCCGACAGCGCCACGGCGTTCAAAGTCTGGTGGTCGCCCGACGACGACGGATAGGGGATCAAAATAGCCGGCAGGCCGGCCTGCGTTAATTCTGCCAGGGCCATAGCGCCGGCGCGGCACACGGCTAAATCGGCTGCGGCATAGGCGCGGTACATGGGATCGATAAACGGTACGACGGCTACTCCCTGCCAGCCTTTTTGCCCCTGCAATTGACGAATGCGCTCGTAGTGCCGCGTTCCCGTCTGCCATAAAATTTGTACGTCCGGCGGTAAAGCGTCCTTGCCCAACAGCTCTGTTACCGCACTGTTGATACTCGCCGCCCCCTGACTGCCGCCAAAGACCAGCACTGTTTGTTTATCTTCTTTTAGCCCAAAAGATTTTAAGATATCGCCACGCTTTTCATCCGATTGCCGCACAGGCAACGGATTACCGGTAACCAGCAAATTGTCCTGCCGTTTAAAATACTTTTTAGCGGCCTCTGCCGGCAAAAAGACATATTCCGCTTTCGGCGCCAGCAGACGCGTAGTCATCCCCGGAAAAATATTCTGTTCCTGCAAAACCGTAGGGATATTCATGCTCTGTGCCGTACGCAGCGCCGGTCCCATCACATAGCCGCCCGTACCGATTACCAGATGAGGCGCAAATTGTTTTAGCGTTTTACGGCACATGTACAAACTGGCCGCCAGCTTTAAGGGCACGGTTAAGTTTTTCAGCGTTAGGCGGCGCTGTAAACCGGCCACCGGAATAAAGCGGACGTCAAAGCCGGCCGCCGGCGCCTTTTCCTTTTCCAGACCGCGTTTCGTTCCGAAAAAAAGAATTTCACTGGGGCGACGCTGACGAATGGCCTGCGCTATGTTCAGCGCCGGATACAAATGTCCGCCGGTTCCGCCGCCGGCAAATACTATTTTTAGCGTACTCTGCATTCTTACTCCGCCGAAATGATGGTTCTGTAAAAGCGTTCCCGTTTATCTTTAAAATCTTCCCAGCGCGCTTTGTCCGGCACGGGATTAGTAGAGCGCGAAATATTGAGCAGCAAACCCATGCTGACGCCCAAAAACAACAGGTGCGAACCGCCGTAGCTGATAAAGGGCATGGGCAATCCGGTTGCCGGCACTAACATGCTGATCACCGCGGCATTGATAAAAGCGTACATCACGATATTCAGCGTAATGCCGATGCTTAAGTATTTGGCAAAAGGATCATCCGATTTATGTGCGATTCTTAATCCTCTGTAAAGAATAAATAAAAATAGGAATAGAATCACTGTTGTGCCGATAAAACCCAGTTCTTCTCCCAGAATGGAAAAGATAAAATCCGTGTGCGAATCGGGTAAAAACAAAAATTTCTGCTTGCTGTGCGCCAGTCCCTGCCCGAACAGACCGCCTCGTCCCAAACCAATCAGCGACTGTCGTATCTGGTAAGTAGCGCTTAACGGATCGCCTAAAGCATGCAGCCAGTCCGAGATGCGCCCGCGCTGATAGGTATGGCGTGTTCCCAAAAAGATAGCCACAGGAATGCCCCCTATCACAATAGCCAACAGATGCCTCATCCGCGCCGGACTGATAAACAGCAATACGCCGCCGATAGCGGCAATCATCAGCGAAGTGCTTAAATCCGGTTGCAGCATCACCGGAACGACTACGCTCACCAGCACCGCCAAATAGGGCAGGATGCCTCTTTTTAGTTCGCGGATAGCCTTCCCTTTCTGGCTCAGATAAGCGGCGCTGAAAATAATCAGCGAAAACTTGGCCAGTTCCGAGGGCTGAAAATTCATGATGCCCAAATGGTACCAGCGTCTGGCTCCGTTAACGCGTACTCCTACCACAAATAGTCCTATCAGCAGCGCCAGAGACGTTAAAATGAGAATCAGCGGAACATTAGGATTACGCAAACGCCGGTAATCAAAACGGGATATCAACATCATCAGTAAAAAAGCGATGGCGCCCCACATGATTTGCTTGCGAAAAAAATAGGTTAACGAGCCGAAACGGCCCTCGCCAAACATGGAACTGGCGCTAAAAACCATGACCATGCCCATGAACAGTAAAAACGTAATGCTGAGCGCTAAACCGAGATCAACCTTCCCTCGTTGCATATTATCCCTATAATTGATGAACCAATTGTTTAAACTGTCTGCCGCGATCTTCATAGTCGCGGAACATATCGAAACTGGCGCAGGCCGGCGAGAGTAAAACCACTTCGCCCTTTTGGGCCAGCTGCCGGGCCAGTTGAACGGCCTGCGGAAAATCCTGAGGTTTGTGAATCGGGCTGAGTCCCTGCCAGGCAGCTTCCATTTTGTCAGCGGCTTTGCCGATGAGCACCAGCGCTTTGACGTGTTCTCTAATCAAATCATTCAGCTTTGTAAAATCGCTTCCTTTATCCTTGCCGCCGGCGATGAGCACAATCGGCTCCCCGAAACTCTGCAAGGCCACGGCAAGCGATTCTACGGTGGTCGCTTTGGAATCATTAATGAATTTTACGCCGCCTTTTTCGGCAACAAATTCCAGACGATGCTCAATACCGGGGAACTCCCGCAGTACGGCGCGGATGTCCTTTAACGGTACGCCGGCATTGCTGGCGGCCAATGCGGCGGCCATGGCGTTCATATAATTATGAGGGCCGCGTAAAATCATCTCGCGTACATCGATTACTTCTTGGCCGTGCAGGTAAATAATATTGTCGGCAAAATAGGCGGCCTGTGCTCTGTCGCCGTTAATGGCAAAGCCCTCTTTCTGCACCGCAAGGCGCTGAGAGCGCTCGCTGAGAGCGGCGTCGGCGACATTGTAAATCAGCCTGTCTTCGGGCAAGAGATTTTTGGTGATGCGCCATTTAGCGTCGATGTAATCGCTATAGCTGTCGTAACGATCCAGATGATTGGGCGCAAAATTGAGCACCACTGCCTGCCGTGGATGAAAATGTTCGATAGTTTCTAACTGGAAGCTGGACACTTCCACCACCGCCCGGGTCTGCTGATGGCTTTGCAGCACAAATTCCGAAAACGGCTGACCGATGTTGCCGGCAATGATGGCGTCGGCATAGCGCCGGCGCAGCATCTCTCCGATTAGTGTAGTTGTAGTGGTTTTACCGTTAGATCCGGTCACGGCAATGAACGGCGCCAGACAAAACCATGAGGCCACTTCAATTTCCGAATAGAGCGGAATGCGGCGACTTAAAATTTCCTGCGCTACTTTTGAACGCAGCGGTATCCCCGGACTGAGCACCGCTAAATCCGCTTCAAAAATACGCGCTGAATGGCCGCCAAATTCAAAGGGAATTTTCGCAGAGCGCAGTTGCTGCGCCTGTTGCGTTTTATCCGCTTCCGCAGCGCTGTCCGAAACAAAAGGTTTAGCTCCGATTTCTTTTAATAACTGCGCCGCGGCCAATCCGCTGCGCGCCGCGCCTAAAATGGTAATCTTCTTGTTTTTTAGTTCCGTTTGTTTCATCTTTTTTGTGGTTATTAATTACCGGTTTTTCGTTATGCGTTAAGCGCAGGATAAGCAAAACAATTAACCCTTACACGCTTTACTGTTTTTCTACTTTCTCTTTCTTTGTACCTGATACTTAATTCTAAAACTCTTAATTCTTAATTATATTGTTTACTGCGTTTTAAACGTACTCAAACTGAGCAGCGCCAATAAGATCCCGATAATCCAAAAGCGAATAACAACTTTAGCTTCATGCCAGCCTTTGAGTTCGAAATGATGATGGATCGGCGCCATGCGAAATACACGCCGGCCTTCGCCGTATTTCCGTTTAGTATATTTAAAATAGGTCGTCTGGATGATCACCGACAAGGCTTCAAAAATGAATACACCGGCGATCAAAATCAGCAATAATTCTTTTTTAAGAAGCACTGCCGCAGTGCCCAGAGCGCTGCCCAGGGCCAGCGACCCCGTATCGCCCATAAAAATCTGCGCCGGATACGCATTGAACCAAAGAAATCCAATAGCCGCTCCGAATATGGCCATGCAATACACGGCCAGCTCTTCGGCTCCCGGCAAATAAATGATATTAAGATATCCGGCTATTTTAACGTTACTGGAAACATAAGCGGCTCCGGCCAGCGCAATAAAGGCAATAGCCGCCAGGCCGCTGGCCAGTCCGTCCAGCCCGTCTGTTAAATTAACGGCGTTGGAAGCGCCCGTAATCACGAAAATGACAACCAATATATAAAAGACGCCAAAATCAATTTCCATATTTTTTAAAAAGGGAACGCTGGTATTGGAATGCAGTCCGTTAAAAAACGGATGAAAATAGATGACCAGTCCAATCAGCAATCCCATGGAAATTTGGCCGATCAATTTGTAACGGCCAATCAAACCGCGCTTGTATTTTAGAATGGTCTTTAGATAATCATCGATGAAGCCCACCAGCCCCAAGGCCAGCGTGGCAATCAAAATCAGCAAAAGGTACATATTGCTCAAATCCGACCACAGCAGCACAGAGACAATTACTGAGAACAGAATGATCAGTCCGCCCATGGTCGGCGTGCCTTTTTTGGCCAGATGCGTCGCCGGCCCGTCAGTGCGGATTTCTTCCCCGATTTGATAGCGCTGCAGCAGGGCTATAATTTTAGGTCCTATCCACCAGGCAATTACCAGTGTCGTGATAGCCGATAAAGCCGCGCGTACAGTGATATAGCGAAACATATTAAAGCCGATAAAATAATCGGCAAACTGATATAAAAATTTTGCTAACATAAATCTGCCTGTAAGTAATCCAAAACTTTTTCCAGCTGAAGGCCGCGTGAGCCTTTCAGAAAAATAGTGTCGCCCTCAGCGGCCTGTTCCATCAGCGCCGCAGCTATGTGACGGTGTTCGTCAAAATGACGCATGTTAGAGGCCGGCGCGTCCTGCGCCGCCTGTTTCATTTCCGCGCCGATTAAAAAAATTGCCTGTGGCTGCAACCGAAGCGCCTGTTGTAAAACTGTTTTATGCCACTGCCGGCTGTGCTTGCCCAATTCCAACATATCTCCCAAAACAAGAAACAATTTGCCCTTTAAACGGATGCGGCGCAGCGTTTCGAAAGCCGCCGTCATAGAGGCCGGATTGGCGTTGTAAGCGTCGTTAATCACAATGCGACCGCAAACATTTACTACTTCCATGCGCTGTTGCACAGCGCGGTAATCTTCCAGAGCGTCTTTGATTTCCGCCTCAGTAAAACCGTATTGCAGCGCTACCGCCGCCGCTGCCAGCGCATTTTGCGCCTGATGCACTCCGGGAACATGCAACTGAATCTCTTCCGCTCCGTTCAATTCAAACATCGCACATCCCTTGTCGTCCAGCCCTTTCAGCTTTGCACGCACATCGGCCGGCTGCTTAAATCCATAGGAAATTGTTTTTACTGCCCCTCCCGGCCAGGCGGCAATAAAGGGATCGTCCGCGTTGCGGAAGGCCAGCCCATCCTTTGGCAGGGCGTTAAACAGCGACAGCTTTTCTTTGGCCACGGTTTCCTTGTCCTTAAAAAATTCCAGATGCGCTTCGCCAATATTGGTAACCAGCGCCTGCGTGGGCGCGGCAATTTCGGCCAGCGCAGCTATTTCGCCAAAATGGTTGGTGCCCAGTTCCACCACCGCCGCCTGATGCCCGCTGTTCAAACGCAGCAGCGTTAGCGGACAGCCGATGTGATTATTCAGATTGCCTTCCGTCTTTAGTAAGGATATTTTGCGCTGCAAAATATAGGCGATCATCTCCTTTGTGCTGGTTTTACCGTTGGAGCCGGTCAGGGCCAAAAGCGGCCCGCCAAATTTGCGGCGGTGGCTGGCCGCCAGTTCCTGTAAACCTTTCAGCACGTCGGGCAAAAGTAGCAGCGGCCCCGCGGCCTCTTCGGCGACTTCCGGGCGATCCTGCTGCGCCACACAAAACAGCGCTTTTTTATCAAAGGCTGCGGCAATAAAGCTATGTCCGTCAAAGCGCTCGCCGATCAGCGGCCAAAACACCTGTCCGGCCTGCAAGGTGCGCGAATCCGTATTGACTGCGGGCACCGGCGTATCGTCCGGCAAATCTGTAAAAGCGCGCAAATCCGCGCCGCGCAGTTTCTTAAAATCGGCGGCCGTTAAACTAAACATCGGCGGCCGCCTCATGCACCATTTTTACCTCGTCAAAAGGATATTTCTTCCCCTGAATTACCTGGTAGTCTTCGTGTCCTTTGCCGGCAATCAACAACACATCGCCGGATTTAAGCATGCGCACGGCTTCAAAAATAGCTTCGCGGCGGTCGACAATGATCTGCCGGTTTTGCGTTTCCTGCATGCCGGCAATAATATCCTGAATAATGGCCTGCGGGTCTTCGGAGCGCGGATTATCAGAAGTCACCACCGACCAGTCGGCCAGCCCGGCGGCGGCTTGCCCCATTAACGGCCGTTTGCCGTGGTCGCGATCGCCGCCGGCGCCAAACAGAACGATTAAGCGTTTTTTCGTTACATTACGCAGTGTTTGCAGAGCCTTTTGCAGCGCATCCGGCGTATGGGCGTAATCGATAAACACCGTCGCGCCGTTTGGCAGTTTAAAGGACTGCATGCGACCGGGCACGGCCTGCACCTCTTCGATGCCCCGCCGGATAGCTTCTGCCGGTAAATTCAAAGCGTGCGCCGCGCCAATCACGCCCAACAAATTGTACAGATTAAAAAACCCCGTCAACGGCGAATGAACGGCCATCTCTCCGCCGGGCGTTATGCACTGCAGATCGATGCCGGAGAGCTGCACGTCCCATTTTAGCGGATAAATATCCGCTTTCTCAGAAAATCCATAGGAAACTTTACGTACGGAAAGCATGTCATTAAGCCGCATTCCGTGGGCGTCATCCAAATTCACAATGGCGCTGCCGTCTTTGTGCAGCAAATCAAAAAGATGCGCTTTGGCTGCAAAGTATTCTTCCTCCGAGCGATAAAAATCCATGTGGTCGCGGCTCAGATTAGTAAACAGCCCCACTTTAAAGGACAACGCTTCCACGCGTTTAAGCGACAGGGCATGGGAGGAGACTTCCAGCACGCAGTCGCGGTATCCGTTTTGGTGCATTTCAAAGAGCATGCGGCAAATATCCGCCGCTTCCGGGGTGGTGTTATGCGCCGGCAGCTTTTTGCCGGCAAACTCATAGCGCACCGTACCGATCAGTCCGCAAGGACGGCCGGCGGCCTGTAATATGGAGCGCAGTAAAAAGGCGCTGGTGGTTTTTCCGTTGGTGCCGGTAATTCCCAGTACATGTATCTCGCCAATTTCGGGACTATAAAAATTATAGGCCAGCCGGGCCAGCGCGGCGCGGCTTTCCGGCACTACAATTTGCGGAATTTTAACACCGGGAACGATGGTTTGCACGACGGCCGCCGCCGCCCCCTGCCGTTCGGCGGTAGCTACAAATTTATGTCCGTCAACGGCAAACCCGGGGACGGCAACAAACAAGGCGCCGTTTTGCACTTTGCGCGAATCATACTCAACCTGACTCACCTTGAGCTTTCGGGCTGCGGAGGGAATGTCCGCCTGTAAACCGCTGAATAAATCGTTAATGATTTTTTGGCGCATTTCGCTATTGATTCCTGTCATTTTCTAATCCTACATCCTTGAACACCCTCTCGGCCCAAGCGTTCCAGGCTCAGTGCAGGCGGTGCGTTTTAAACAGCAAAACCTTCTATCCCGACAGGATAAATGGCTACGGCGCACAGGTTAAAATAAGTTCCGTTCGTTTTTTTACTTTTGCGCCGGGCGGCGGCGACTGACCGGTAACGACGCCTTTTTTACGGCCTTTGAGTATAACGCGAAATTTGGATAAATCCACACGGGCAATGGCCTCACGCAAGGTAATGCCAACTAAATTAGGCACACGGTTGTTCTGCACCTGCAAAGCGCCTGTTTTTATAAATATCTTATTTTTTTTGACGAGCACCCGTTTCACATAATCGCCTTGGCCCTCAATCTCATATTCGATATTACGCGCTTGCATCAGGGATACGGCCGAAGCGCGGGAAAAGCCTTTAATATCCGGCAAGTCATTCATCATATCGGTCATTTTAAATTCTT
This sequence comes from uncultured Calditrichaceae bacterium, assembly GCA_964536685.1. Lineage (GTDB taxonomy): Bacteria > Calditrichota > Calditrichia > Calditrichales > Calditrichaceae > CAZIBE01. The sequence goes on from CAZIBE010000063.1 coordinate 18,295, forward strand.
CTTCGGATGGCTGCAACAGGGGCGCGTTTTCGTTTAGATGCACGATGCGCTCCATGATTTTACGGAATATCGGCGCGGCCGCCTCGCCGCCGTAATGCGCCTTACGCGGCTCGTCCATGATCACGGCGCAAACATATTTGGGCCTGTTGTAAGGGGCAAAGCCCACAAAAGAGGCCACATATCTGGAGTTGGAATAAATATGTTTATTAGGATCCATTTTGCGCGCCGTTCCAGTTTTGCCGCCCACGGGAATATCTTTGAGCGCGGCCTTCTTACCGGTGCCTTCTTCGACCACCTTGCGCATAAAAGCGCGCAACTGGGCGCTGACTTCTTTAGAGAGTACCTGGCGCACTAATTGCGGGCGGTTTTGCTCTACCGCATCGCCCCAGTTATTACGAATCTCACTAACAAGATAGGGACGGTACAGAAAGCCGCCGTTAACCGTTGCCGCATACGCCGCCGCTAACTGAATGACCGTAACGCCGATACCGTAACCGATGGAAATGGAAGCCTTAGAAATACGCGACCATTTATTGGGCGGCCTTAACATACCGGCAGATTCTCCGCTTAAGCCGATGCCCGTCTCGTTGCCGAAGCCAAAATTTTTCAGATAACGAAATAGAACATTCCGTTTAAGCTCGCCGCTCAGCTTGATCATGCCAATATTCGATGATTTCTCAATCACCTTTTGAAAAGTAAGCCAACCGTGACGTTTGGTGTCGTGAAAGGTTCGTCCGAACAGGCGGTAGCTTCCGTTTTCACAAAAAACGATATCATTGGCATTTTTTAACTGTTCCTGCAATAAAGCGGCCGCCGTGATGATCTTCATAGTCGAACCGGGTTCGATAACATCCGTAATACAGCGGTTTCGTTTGGTTTGCGGCGCATATTTTTGCTGCCGCGCCGGGTCAAATGACGGCCAATTGGCCATAGCCAACACCGCTCCGCTGTTGGGATCCAATACGACAACCATACCGGCCTTAGCGCGCACTCTTTCCGCTCCTTCACGCAGCGCTTCTTCAACAACCGTTTGAATATTTTTATCCAGCGTAAGGTAGATATTATCGCCGTTTACCGGCGGCTTAATCGGCGTATCGGCATTATAGAACACTTTGCGCGGGCCGTCATATTGCAGCACCGCCTCGCCGTCTTTACCGCGCAGCAGCTCATCATATTGCAGTTCGATGCCGCTAAGGCCGCGGTCATCCGTATCGGTAAAGCCCAACACCTGGGCGGCATAGGATTTGTACGGATAGCGGCGGCGGAAATTTTCCGTTTTAATGACGCCGCGGTCGTCTAATTTTAAAATCTCCTGCACGCGCTGCTGCGGCACTTTACGGGCCAAATACTGAAAGCGGTTATTCTGATTCAGCTTAGCCAGAAAGTACTTCTTCGGTTGCCCCAGGGCGTCCGCACAAACGGCAGCCAGACGATTTTTATCACGCACCATCTCCGGATCGGCCGCCAAATCATAATGCAGGCTGTTGGTGACTAATTTATTGCCGTTACGGTCGAAGATGACGCCGCGAATAGCCGGGATGGTGATGCGTTTGGTGTACTGTCTTTGCGCCGCCTGCCAGAATAAATCGTGTTGCAGAACTTGCACCTGAAACAGATGCGCTTCTAACAGCAGCCAAAAGACGACCAGTCCCGCGGTAACCGCCATCAGCCGCAGGGGATTTATTTGTTTTCCTTTGCTCATCTGCTTCCCTGAACTCCGGCCAGATTGATGCGCTTTTGCCGGCTCTGACGCCGCCGGGCGAAAGATTCCTGCAAATCACGCAGATCCCGTTTATCTTCCAGATTGATGATATAGACTTTATCCTTATTGGCTACCAAATTGAATTTTTGACGCGCCAGCCGGGTGATGCGATCGATATTGCTCAGGCGATTCACTTCGGATTGCAGCTCTTCGGTTTGGCTGATTAGCAAACGCTTCTGCTGTTCCAGCGCGTGAATGTCCTTCATCAGCAAATCGACGCTGAAGGTCTGGTACATCTTAAGAAAAAATATCAGCACCAGTACCGATAAAATGGTCAGACCGGTAACTTTGCGTTCGATTAATTTGGCTTTGGCTTTTTTATTTCTACTTGTCATATTTTTTCTCCGACTCTCATCTTGGCGCTGCGCGCCCGCGGATTGTTCTCTATTTCATCTTCTGCCGGCCTAATAAGAAAGGGTTTCAGCCGGCGCATACGCGGCTTTTTCCCGCACACACATACCGGATATTCCGGCGGACAAATACAGGGATTTTCCTGCTCTTTCAAAAAATGTTTTACAATACGGTCTTCCAGTGAATGATAGGAAATAACCACCAGCCGGCCGCCCGGCTTCAGAAAACCGAGGCTGGCGTTCAGTACCCGTTTCAGGTGTTGCAATTCCTGATTGACCTCGATGCGCAACGCCTGAAAAATGCGGGCGTAACTTTTAACCACATGCTGGCGCGGCGTCGCGCGATCGATGACGTTTATCAAATCGTCGCTGGTTTTGAAGGGACGCTGTTCACGCTGGCGGACAATCAGCTGGGCGATGCGAGCGGCATGGCGCTCCTCGCCGTATTCTTTAAAAATACGGCGTAACTCAGCTTCCGGATAAGTAGCTAAAACGGCTTCTGCGGTTAGCAATTCCTGATCATCCATGCGCATATCCAGCGCCAACCCCGGACGAAAGGCAAACCCGCGCTCGTTCGCATCAATCTGATAAGAAGAAACGCCCAAATCCAACAGAACGCCATCAAGCGCATCTGCGCCGGCAGCGGCCAACGCATCTTCTACCTGACTAAAAACGCCCCGGAAGAAAACCACATTAGAAAAGGAAGCCAAACGTTGCCTGGCATGGGCCAGAGCCTGCGCATCGCGGTCCACGCCGATATAGCGCCCCTGCGCCGACAGGCGCTGCAAAATCATCTCCGCATGACCGCCGCCGCCCAGGGTGCCGTCCAGATAGACGCCGCCGCTATCCGTGATCAAATACTCACAGACTTCCCGTCCTAAAACGGGTAAATGAAAAAATGGTAAGTTATTCACCTTTTTCAAAGAACATATCCGTAAAACTGATTTCTTCAGCCAGGCTGGTCAGATTAATATTTTCTTTTTTAAGGTAATTTTCATATACTTTTGGATTCCAAATCTCAACTTTGTTGAGCGAGCCCATGAGCAGCAAATCTTTTTCGATTTGCCCCATTTTAAGGATGCGCTCGGGAATCATGACCCGGCCCTGGCCGTCCATACTTGCCACAAAGGCAACGCCGACGAAAAGACGGATGAAATCGCGCGTTTTCTTTTCAAAAGGATTGAGTGTACGAAGTTTAGCGGTAAGCCGCTTCCATTCGTTTAAAGGGTAGGCATAGAGATTTTCCATCTCGAAGCCGCGCGTTAACACCAATGTGTTTTGCGCTTCGGGTACGAGCATTTTGCGCACCCCGGCAGGAATACTCACGCGATTTTTTGCATCCAGTGAACAATAAAATTCACCGGAAAAGTCCATCTCACTCATGGCTGCCTTAGATTTGGGATTTTACACCATTTTATGGGATTCTTTGGAAATTTCTTCCACAATGATAATATTATTTCGTACGAAATGCAAAAATATTTAGCATCTTTTTCAGATTTTTTTTCGACGGGAATTTTCACTTAAAGTTGCAATGCCTTGCGAAATCACAAAAGAAGCATTGCATATAAAAAAGCCGGACTTAGGAAGGACTTCCGGGACAGTCGATAGAGGCATTGAAATCGTCATACCAACTAGCAAGATGGAGCTTAAAGGCATGGCGCGTAACCGGGACGAGCGCGATAACATAAATTATAAAACGCAAAATAATATCCGAATGCTCATTCCCGGGTTGGCACGCTTGTGATACGCATTTATATAACTATAATCTATAAAATTATTGGGAATAGTAAATTTCAAGATGAATGAGGGACACTTTACTGTTTGTTGAACAAGACCAGATGGATTTCTTTCTTTTATATCACAAAATCCTTCCTCGCTGGACTGCAAAATATGTTAGAAAACGCTTTATTCATTTTTTATCTTCGCATACTTTATTTCGTCGTAAATCTTATTATTCTTACAGAGCGCCTTCCGAAAAACCGCTTCCTTAATATACCCACACTTTTCAAAAACTCGTTGTGATGATTTATTATACTCAAACACTCCTGTATAAATCCTGATAATGTCTAAATGTCTAAATCCAAATTCAGTAATCAGATTTACTGCTTTTGTCATAATCCCTTTATTCCAAAATGGTTCACCAATAAAATACCACATCCGTCCTAAATAATATGCAAATGCGGGATCAATTTCATAAATTTGCTCT
>CAZIBE010000064.1:0-6488 GCA_964536685.1 uncultured Calditrichaceae bacterium
CTTTAGAAATTTAGGTAATAATATACGCATTTAGGCCACTACAAAATTGCAATCCGGTGATTTGTTGAAAATTGGCGCTGTAAAAATATTTGTACGCAAGCAATCCGCTTCCCGTGCAGAAGAACTAAATCCTGCGCTGTATTTCCCCGGAGGAAATCGCAGGGAGAGCATACCTACCTTGCCGCTTTATCTCGGATATAATACCAAAACAAAAAAGGCAGAAGCGACTATTGACCCCTATGATGATAAAAATCTGATCAAAATTGATTTAGACGACAAAGGCTTATATTGCCGTAATATCGCCGGCGCGCATGATGTTACCATAAATAATATGGAATTTCAACAAATGCGTTTGCAAAACGGAGATAATATTACCATCAAACAGTTTGACGTAATCTTTGAATTGTACACAGGTAAAAAAACAGGCGTGGAGAACTCTCTCGGGGGCATAAGAGCATATGATCAGAATCGGCCTAACCGCCGGCCTTTGGTGTACGGTGGCATGGCGCTGACGGTAATCGTTTTGCTCATTTTAAGTTATCTTCTCTATCCTAAACTGCAAAGTAACTTTTTTGTAAACTGGCAGGATATTGGCAATCGCGTAAAGCAGGAAATAAATCGTCAAAAAGAAACAATAAACGCTGCTTTTTCAAATACGGATGAATTGTTTAATGACAGCCGCCAAATGTTTGAACCGCTTATGCAATTCAAAACGGATTATACAATGGTTCGTGATCACTATTACAATGCGCGTAAAAACAAATTATTAAATCTGGCAGCGTCCGCCTTATCTCCTGGTACGCTCGAGCGTATCGATGGGCTGTTTAACTCAATGGATGAACTGTATAATTTTGAGAATGATATTGATAGCTTTCATAATGCACATCGTGGGTTTTATAACTCCATTCAATCATTGTCAGAAATTTCATCCAGAGAAAATTTACAGCACTTACGCCAGGCTGCGCTAAGTGCCAGCCAATCCTACAACACGTTAGACGCAAAACTAAAAATTATTCAGGATGTCCACAGCAAGATTAGTTCGATGGCCAATATTTTGCATAATATTGCGGATTTTCAGATTTTTGGTTCCCTGGAAGAAATTTTATTTAATCTTGGGCAACACATTAATTCGTGCACACATAGCGTAGAGTCGTTACAGGATTTTTCGGCAAAGATTAGCCAAATTATTCCGGAATAGAGTGAAGAGCAACGAACTGATTAATTATTAAATAGCAAAGCGAAAACGGACTTTTTAATGAATGAAATAGGAAAATACAAAATCATCAGGAAGATAGGCACGGGGGGAATGGCCACCGTCTATTTGGTGCAAGACAAATTGATGCAAAAATATTTTGCCATGAAAATATTGCATCCCCAATTTACCGAAAACGAAAAGATACGTCAGCGATTTATTCAGGAAGCCCGGCTGCAAATATCTTTGAATCATCCGAATATAATTCGCTGCTTCGATGTGGATTTTCAAAATGAATATTACTATATCCTGCTGGAGTACATCCCCGGCTTGTCCTTGTCGGATATTTTATCCGAACGACAGCGCCCCTTTCCGCTGGATGTAAATATTGCCATTTTTATTCAGGTTCTGGCTGCAATGGATTATGCTCACCGTCAAAATGTCGTTCACAGAGATATTAAACCGCATAATATTATTGTAGCAAATAGCGGCGGTGACCTAAAGGCTACAGACACCGTTAAGATAGGTGATTTCGGCATCGCCAAAGCTTTTGGAGAAGATTCACACACACGCACCGGCTCGCGCCTGGGAACGCTGCAATATATGAGCCCGGAGCAGATAGTCGATTCTTCGAAAGTCGATTTCCGTTCCGATATTTACGGCCTGGGGGTGACTTTCTACCAATTGCTGACAGGAAAACTTCCCTATAAAGACACAACCAACGAACTGACCTTAATGGAAGCCATCGTCAAGGAACGCGTTGTAATTCCGCCTCAGTTCAAAAACAGTTATCCCAATTGAGTTAGCGCTGTAATCGAAAAGGCTACGGAAAAGGAGCCGCGAAAACGCTTCCAGAACTGCCGGGATTTTTTACAAGCTATCCAGAGCGGATTAAATCAAACTGAAGGAAATGTGCCTAGGAGGCAACCTTCTTTAAAGGGTCCCGGAAGCCCTGTAACGCCAAAACCGAAGGGGCCGTCTAAAGAGCATAAGATAAAAACGTCAAAATCAAAGACATCCGTCTATATTCCCATTGGTGTTATAGTCGGTTTTTTGCTTGTTTTAGGGCTGCTGTTTGGATTAAAAGATATATTTCAGGCGTCGCCGGAAATGCAAAATTTTACCGGCCAGAATATAGCTGATGTCATGGACGAACTTTCTGGAAAGGGGGTTAACAATGTGCAAATTGTTAAACAAATCTCATATAGCGAAGCAAACAGCCGTGTGCTGGACTGTATGCCTGAAGCCGGTACGACATTGGCTGATCTTCCGGTTAAATTGACGGTAGCCTACAATCCGCAGGAAACGAACAAATTTTCCGCCTATTTTACGCAGGGCGTCAACCATTTTTTAAAAGAAAAACAGATTTTCCTTTATCGTTTGCTCTTTTTCGATACTTTTAATGGGAAAAGAAAAGACTGGCGTCCTTTAGATAAAAATACAAACAATTTCACCGTTCAGCAGATACGAGGGCATCTCTTTGTCGAAAAGAAGGCTGGTAAAGGGCCGTTACTCATAGATTATCCCGGTCCTTTTATTAAGGATTTCATTATCAGAACAGATATTGCTAAAGTGAAAAATGCACTTTCTCTGGAGAATGGTTTTTACTATATGGATAGCGCTAACATGTTAAATCTTCTTATTGACCTGCAACATAAAAAATACTTCGCCGGTTTTCTTAAGTATGCCAAATGGTCCGGTCAATGGAAAACAGAAAAGAGTATCGCTAAAAACTACACCAACTTTCTGGAAATGGTTGTTTATGAAGGAAACGCCTTTTTCTTTGTAAACGGTAAAATGAAGGAGGCTTTAAACGGCCTGCAAGTTATCCGGAACGGCCGTGTCGGTTTAATGGTCAATAGCGCCAATATGCCTGTCGCCTTTGATAATGTGGTGGTTTGTGGGATTTTATAGTGAATGATTCACAAGTTCTTATCAGTTTATTATTGCGAAATTTTCATCCGCCTGCCGGCGTTACCCCGAGGCGCCGATACCCGGCATTTTCAACTTGTCCCGGGGTTAATCATTTTCTATCGTGTTAAAGGACAAACTGTTTTTGCGACGTAATTTTTGCTTAAGAAAAGTACCGATTCTAGAACTGCGCAATAATTTTGCCAATACAGCCGGCCGGTCGGTGATAATACCGTCAACGCCCATTTTGATCAGGCATCTCATTTCCCGCCGATGATTAATCGTCCATGCAAATAATTCTTGAGGGAAATCCGCGCCGCTCTGCATTTGTTGGCGATCATGAGCGATGATCTGGCGGTAGGTGGCCCACGGGGCAATGTCCAGCGCAGTGGGACGCCCCACGCTGGCAAAACGGTTATGTAAACGCCGCGCCCGCTCTGCCGTGCTGAAATCCGTAGGATCAAGGACTAAAATCAACGGTAAAATTACATCCAGAGAATAATCGAACTGGCTTGCTGTTTGGCGCATGACGGCTAATACGGTTTCCTCCGGGGTGAGAAGGATGATTCTGAATGAAGGAGTAAATTGTTCTGCAAGCCTGGCTACTTCCGAAACCAGTACAACCGCTTTTTCTTTTTCCCTTTCCGGGACTTTTACATCTAAAAAGACGGCTTTGAGAGTACTCTGGGTAATGGCCCATTTAAAGAATTCTTTCAATAGCGGAATGTGCGCGCCGCGGGATTTGTAAAGGCGGCGTTTACGGCTGTAATTGTAGTGTGTGCGAAATTCCTCCAAAGTGAGCTGACTAACCCGTTTCAGCCAACGACCATCTACCGGTACATAGGGACGGTGGCGCACTTTGGGTTCCAGCCCCATTTGCCGGACGACGGCCTGAATATCGTTGGCATCCCAATCGTGCCACAGGATCACTTGATCATCTTTGGTGACGCACAGATCGACCTCCACAGCCTCGGCCTGAAGCTTGCTTACCGCCAGCTGGCAGGCTTCCAGCGTGTTTTCCACCGCTTTGGTGGGATTGCCGCGGTGCCCAATGACCAGTGGCTGCGAAGAGATAAACGATTCTTTATGGGGACAAAAGTTCAAAAGACTGTGACTCCATTGCGGCAGAAGGACGCCCACACGTCTCAGTAAACAAGAAAAATAGGTCAGCCAGTTAAACGCGCTGAAGAGGATGAATAGCAACCCGGCGCGAATGCGGGCAGCTAAATCGGTTGGGGTCAGATCAGCGTAGACGGCTTTATTCTGAGCCCTGCACAACCAATTGTTCTTTTTCTGCATTCCTCTGTTGATTCGGCAGGCGCGTAAAGTCATTTGAATATTCCTTTAATAATTCAAGACAGTTTAATCCCAAACGGAAGCAATTACAATGAAAAAATTGTCATGACTATTTACGCAACTCGCCCGTCAACAAATGAACGTCTCTCTCCGTATGAACGGAGATGGGAAATTCTCTTGTTTCCTGTTTTATGTTTCCTATCTGGTTAATTCTACATGTAAAATATTAGGTACAAGAGAAGGAATATGATGAGTGAACAGTGAAAGTCTGACTTGTTAGAATTAAATACGCTTGCGCCTTTTAATTATTATCAGGATATTTAAATCGTAAGTATTGTAAGACACACTCCGAAAGGACCAGTTATGAAGAAAAATATTTTTTTCTCAACACTTATAATTATTCTGTTTGCCGCTTCCATCCTCAGTGCGCAAATCCAGTCGCCGGAGGCTTTCTTTAAATTTAAACCGGGCAGCGACCGGCAATTGATAAACTATGAACAACTCATTTCCTATCTGCAAAAACTGGACGGCACTTCCGACCGGTTACAAATGAAAGAGATCGGCGCTTCGCCGCTCGGCCGGCCTATGTACATCGCCTTTATCTCCGCGCCTGAAAATCTAAAGAATCTGGAAAAACTGCGCTCCGTTAACAAACAACTGGCGCGCAATGCACAGCTACCGGACGATGATGCGGAGAAATTGATCGCAGAGGGAAAGGTGTTCGTCCTGCTGACTATGTCCATGCACTCCGGCGAAGTCGGTCCCTCGCAGGCTACGCCGCTGATTGCTTACGAACTGCTCGCCACGCAAGATAAGGCCATTCAATCCTGGCTGGATGATGTGGTGTTGATGATCGTGCCCAGCCACAATCCTGATGGCATGGATATGGTGGTGAAGCACTATCTTAAATATCGTGGAACCAGATACGAAGGAAGTTCTATGCCGGGCGTGTACCATAAATATGTGGGACACGACAATAACCGCGATTTTATTACGTTGTCGCAACAGGATACACGCGTCATTTCGCGCATATTCGATACAGATTGGTTTCCGCAGGTCATGGTGGAGAAACATCAGATGGGCAGTCGCGGGCCGCGTTATTTTGTGCCGCCGATGCATGATCCCATTGCCGAAAACATCGATGCCAAACTATGGAACTGGACCTGGGTATTCGGTTCCAATCTGGCCAAAGATATGACCGCTCAGGGACTGGCCGGCGTGTCCCAACATTATTTATTTGATGATTACTGGCCCGGCTCCACCGAGACCTGCATCTGGAAGAACGTTATCGGCATGTTAACCGAGTGCGCCAGCGCCCGTTACGCCACACCGGTTTATGTGGAGCCCACCGAGCTGAGTGTGGGCGGTAAAGGATTGTCCGAATACAAGAAAAGCATTAACATGACCATGCCCTGGCCGGGCGGCTGGTGGCGGCTGGCGGATATTGTGCGCTACGAGATCGTCTCTACAAAATCCATTCTTAAAACCGCGGCTCTGCATCGTGAAGAAATTCTACGTTTCAGCAATCGCATCTGTAAGCGGGCCGTGGCCGAAGGAAAGCAAACAGCTCCTTATTACTTCATTTTGCCGCAACAGCAAATGGACGCTTCGGAACTGGTCGGCGTCGTGCGTTTGTTGAAGGAGCACGGCGTTCAGGTATTCCGTCTAAAAACAGAAATAGAAATCAAAGATAAAATTTACCGCGCCGGTGATATCGTTGTCCCTCTGGCCCAGCCCTTACGCGCTTTTGTCAAAGAAGTGCTGGAGCCGCAGTCTTTCCCGGCCCGTCATTACACGCCCGGCGGCAAGCTGATTCGGCCGTATGATATCACTTCCTGGTCGATGCCGCTGCATCGCGGTTTGCAGGCCGATGCCGTCAAACAACAGGTAGGCGATCTTAGCCCCAAACTGGCGCCGCTGAACGGGCAATTTTCACTAATCTCTTCTATCCCGCAAAATTACTGGGCCATGGTGCTGAATGTGGATAATAATGAAAGCTTCCGAATAGCCTTTCATGCCGCGCAATTGGGCTTTAGGATGCAGCGCCTGCGCAAGATTACCGATTTTAACGGACAAAAAGTGCCCGACG
>CAZIBE010000064.1:6588-22197 GCA_964536685.1 uncultured Calditrichaceae bacterium
CCCGACGCCAATAAAACGGTGCTGATGCAAGGGAAGTGGAAGCCCGGTAAAGAATATTATGTTCCCAACTATCCGCCGGAATACACCAAAGGCATTGGCAAAAAAGGCTTTCAGAAACTCCTGCAGTTCATTAACAACGGCGGCAAGGTGCTGGCCTGGGGGCAATCCACGGCCTTGTTTTTAGGCGCACAGGAAATCAAAAAAGGCAAGAAGACAGAGGAGGCTTTTCAACTGCCGGTAAACGATGTGTCTGCCAGTCTGAAAAAAGCCGGCCTCTATGTGCCCGGTTCTCTGGTGCGCATCAAATTAAAAACGCATCATGCGCTGACCTTAGGGCTGCCGGATGAATTGGGCGTGTTCTATCGCGGCCGACCGGCTTTTAGCACCTCCATTCCGGCTTTTGACATGGACCGCCGCGTCATCGGCTGGTTCCCGGAGAAGAATATTTTGCTAAGCGGTTACGCTGAAAAAGAAAAACAATTAGCCCGCAAGGCGGCGCTGGTTTGGCTGAAAAAGGGTAAGGGGCAGTTGGTGCTGTTCGCTTTCAACCCGCAGTTCCGCGCCTCTACGCAGGGCAGTTTTAAGTTGCTGTTTAATGGATTATTACTATAAGGAAATGAAGATATAAATGATAAATACGAGAATAAATTTTAATCAATGAGCCAAAGCGCAAGCAAATACCGAATAATATAAGGATTTAATCGTACGCGTGGCCGGTTTCAGCGATTATTTTGTGGATAGACGGCAGAACTGCAGGAAGAGATTATTCGCAGAACGGAACAGGAGGTTTAATTATGAATTAAGAATTAAGAATGATGAAAGTAGAGATTAAGGGATGGCGGATAGCAGGAAAAGTGAAAACAGGAAAGAGGGTAAGTTTTAAGTATTAAGTATTAGGCATCAGATTGAAAGTAGCAAGCACTATCCCTTGGCTCTTGGCCCTTTAATTTAATAGTTCTTTTTTCTAAAATCCAGTTTCAGGAAAGACGCATGCAAAAACAAATCGAAGACCTTCTCAAGCAGTACCGCTCGTACCATTTAAAAAAGTACCGTTTTATTTTAGAGGAATTGTTTAGCCATTTTGAGAATTTGGATGCGCTGAAAAATAAATCCGTACTTGAATTGGGACCGGGCGAAAAAATCAATCTGTTTAGATTTTTTAAAGAAGCCAGCGGCGTTAAAACCATACTGGCCGTGGGGCGAATGCCGGCCGGGTTCTGGAACGCCCGCAAATATGCCGCCCATTCCGAGCTTAAAAATCAGTTTATTTTACCCTTTCTTAAATCGCAGCGTAAAAACAGCTTCGATATCATCTATTCCCGCCATGTGCTGGAAAAAAACAGCATCAATCCCCTGGCGCTGCTGAAAAGCAAAAGCTACTGGCGGCATATTAAAGAAAACCGCATGCAAAATCCCGGCAAGGATTTGCCGGCTTCGGAAGCCAATATCAAAGCCATCTTTAAAGAAGCCTACCGCGCGCTCAAGCCGGGCGGCATAATCATCACGCAGATAGCCAAAGCCAAAAACAATGTGTTAGATGATGATTTTTTGAGCGCCTACCGGGTAAAGACGATTAACATCCGTAAATTAGGCCGTTTATCGATGATAATTACCTTAGTGAAATAGAAAAAACGCCATGTATACCGATCGGTAAATGGCTTACCCCGAAGGGACGCCTGTGGCGCAAATAAGGTAAACGGTATCATCCCGATAAATCGGGATTTCGTACAAAACACTCAACTCTCAGGACGAACTGGTTTGTATTCAAACCAGTTCTATTCGAGTATATTTTAAAAGCGATAATCTCCGGAAATGATTAAGTTTCTGCCCGGCGCATTGATGCCCGAAGCGTGCTCGCGGTAATTAAAATCCATTATGTTTTCCATGCTCAGATGTAAACGGATGTTCGGCCCTGCAGAAAACGAAATGCGGTAATTTAACGTGTACCAGCCCGGTGTGCCCCCCGCCGGAATACGCGGATCGCTTAGATCATCCGATGATAGACGATCCTGCTTTAAGGCAAAGCGCAGGTAAAATTGCTGGTGAACGCCACGGCTCCGGTGATAATATCGCAGCATGCCAAAGGTAGGCTGGATTTTACTGAGCGGTTCCTGTTTTGTGATGTTTTGACCAAAGGTGTCGGTGAGGTTGCCATCGATACCTGAATGAGCCGTTAAATTGTAATTAAAGCGGAATTCCAGACCCCTGATATAGCCCCGGCCGTTATTCATTTTAGTATGTACTGAGAATACCTGCCCGTCCCGCTCGATGGTCGGGCGGCCAAGATAGAGCGCCGGAACGCTGGACAGTATATCGTAGATATAGCTGTAATAGGCCGTAAGCTCGCTGCGAAGTCGTCCTGCTCTATAGCCAACGGTAGCTTCTGCAGAGACCAGTTTTTCGGGCAATAAATTATAATTGGGAATTTCAAAAACCGTGCCTTTTGACTGGCCGAATTTTGCCAAATCGCTGAGGTTGGGCGCGCGGAATCCTTGTGCCAGCCGCGACTTTAATATCCAGCGCTCACTTGCTATCCAGGAGAATCCGGCGCTGCCGGTAACCGACCGGAACTGCAGGTTGATTTTGCTGAACGAGCTGTCCGCTGTGGAAAAGCGCGTTTGGATCAGGCTGTAGCGCAGGCCGGATTCGATTTGCAGAGAATGACTTTGCCGCCATGAATCCATAATGTACACTCCGCCGCTGCGATAGAGCGCGCCGTCGGGATAACGCGCTTTCAGGGATTTTCGCGTCAGGCCGGTTTCCGGATCAAATTTACTGCGCTGGCTGTGGATATCTTCCGAATAGAAATCCAGGCCGTATGTCAGTTTGTGCTTTTGAAATAATGCTTTTTTAAATAGAAGTTGCAGGCCTTTGCTTAGATCATCATCATACTCATTTGTTTTTTTCGCATTCGGACGAAATTGCTTAACGCGACCTTCGCCCTGCCGATGCACAGACAAAGTCAAAGCCACTTGATCGAAAAAGCCCCATTCCAGCCGCTCTGCCGAATATTTGATATATCCCAAATCCCGTTCCTGCGGATCGTATTTCCACAAATAATAGCCGTTATTTTCGTACTTGTCGTAGCGCGGTACGTCAAATTGGCGGGAGCGCTGATAAGCCAGCGTCATGCGCTGATCGGCTGCCGGGAATAAATTAAACTTTAAGTTGAAATCATATCCGGTAAAACCTGAGGGCGACTGCACCAGCGAAGTTCCGCTGCGCTCTAACTGCGGATAAATGCTGAAGCCGCCGCGGCGCAGGTTACCGTATTGTTTATGGCTGAATCCGCCGACAAAATTCCAGCGAGGACGCAGCACAAGCGCATCGCTGTGCAGTGTGCGTTCGAAATCAGCCGTGGAAAAACGGGCGTTCACATTGAATTGTTCTCTCACCGCGGCAGATGTGTCGGGCAGTGTAGTAATCAGATTAATGGCGCCGCCCAAAGCATCGCTGCCAAATAACAGCGAACCAGGTCCGCGCATTACTTCAATGCGCTGCAAAGCCCAGTCGTCTACGGTAGTTAAATATTGATGATTGCCCAAACGATACAGAGCATTGTTCATGCGGATGCCATCGACCAGAATCAGAATATGATTGGAACTCATACCCCGTATAATGGCCGAACCGCCTCCGTGATTGGTCTTCTGGACAGCCAGACCGGTTTCCTGCCGCAGCGCCTCAGCGGCGGTTTGCGCCTCACGATCACGGATTGTGGAAGCCGTTAAAATATTAACCGATTGGGGAATTTTAAGCGTTGGATCGTTGCGTGAGGCGGTGACCAGCATGGGTGAGATGCTCAAAACAGTATGTTGTAATGTGATGACCCCGAGATCCAATTTAGATTGGGCGCTGATTGTTATGTTGATTTCTGCAGGAAGAAAACTAACATGGCGGAAATAGACAGTGTACTTACCCGTGGGAACGTTTTTAAATTCAAATAGGCCATTTGTTTTAGTTACGCTATAAAGGGCGGTCGTATTTAATTGCACATACACATCCGGCACCGGACGGCCCAATTCATCCACTACTTTTCCGGTCAGTAAACCCGGACTGGCCGATAATTCAAAGGGAATCATCAAACTAATCAGAAGAAAAACGATGTATAATCTATTCACTATTCTTGCTCCCGTGTTTGGAATGTTCAATTACAGCGCTTAATATACGGTAAATTTTCCATACGGGGAAAGCGCTGTTTGCCATGTTTACCGATCAGTAAATGGTTTACCCTGAAGGGGCGCCTGTGGCGCAAATAAGGTAATCGGTATCATCCCGGTAAACCGGGATTTCGTACAAAACACTCAACTCTCAGGACTCAATGGTTTATATTCAAACCATTTCTATTCGAGTATATTCGGTAAAACTCAAAAAAGGTAGTACCCACGCAGGAAATTAACAATTCAAGGTTGTTTTGGAATATACTCCTAAAACAATTAAATTTTGGATCGTACAGTGTGAACTTACAGGTAAAACTATGCGGAGAGCAAAATGCACAGCATTCAGATTAAGGATATAACAATTGGT
This sequence comes from uncultured Calditrichaceae bacterium, assembly GCA_964536685.1. GTDB lineage: Bacteria > Calditrichota > Calditrichia > Calditrichales > Calditrichaceae > CAZIBE01. Next base: position 11,113 of record CAZIBE010000064.1, read on the forward strand.
TTCGGTCAACCTCTGGCGCTGATAGCCGGTCCCTGTGTGATCGAAAGTGAGGCATTGGTGCTAAAAACGGCAGAGGCCATTAAAACCATTGCTGAACGCTTACATATTCCGTTCATATTTAAATCTTCTTATATTAAGGCCAACCGCCAGAGCATCACTTCGTTTACCGGCCCCGGTCTGGAAGAGGGATTAAAAATCTTGCAGAAAGTCAAAACGCAAGTGGGCGTTCCTGTGTTAACCGATATTCACGCTCCCGAGGAGGCGCAACCGGCTGCGCAAGTGGCTGATGTATTGCAGATACCGGCCTTTTTATGCCGGCAAACCAATCTGATAGTGGCCGCGGCTAAAACCGGCAAACCGCTGAATATCAAGAAGGGGCAGTTCATGGCGCCGGAAGACATGGCGCCCATCGCTCAAAAAGCAGTCGCTTCCGGTAATGAACAGGTGTTGCTTACCGAACGCGGGGCCACTTTTGGTTATCATAATCTGGTTGTCGATTTTCGCTCTTTAAAAATTATGCAGGATTTAGGTTTCCCGGTGGTGTACGATGTCACGCACAGCTTGCAGTTGCCCGGCGCCGGCGGCGGGGTTTCGGGCGGACAGCCGCGCTTTATTTTCCCCATGGCGCGTGCGGCAGCGGCGGCCGGCTGTCAGGCCTTATTCATCGAAACCCATCCCAATGTAGCCGAAGCTTTAAGCGATGCAGCCACTATGCTGCCACTGCAAAAGCTGGAAACTTTGTTAAGGCAAATCAAAGCGATTGAGGAAACGGTCAAAACCTTTGGGAATGAATAATTGAATGGTTCTGCCGGATTTTTGTGAAATTACAAATAACCCTTACGGATGCGTTTTTGCCACGCCGATTTGCTGCAGAGATTCAAAGCATTGAATCCCTATACGGGTTAACATAGAAAGATGCGATTTTCCCTTCAGGGATATGTTTATCCGTTATGGAGGACGCCCGCAAGAACTATAATAGAACCGGACGGCGTAATAACACGATTTTTTTTAAATCTGTTAAATCCTGTTTATCCTGTCCTAAATTGGGAGATTTTATGTCAAAATCCGAATTAAGCTGGAAATTTCCGCGATTTTTCTGGACCGCCAATGTTATCGAACTGTTTGAACGGGCCGCCTATTACGGAATGTTCATCGCCCTGACGCTATTCTTAACGCGCAATGTGGGCTTTACCGATATCGAAACCGGCTGGGTTACGGCATTTTTTGCCTCCTTTCTCTATCTGGCGCCGACCTTTACCGGCAGTCTGGCAGACAAAATGGGCTTCCGTCAAGCTTTGATTCTGGCCTTTGCGTTATTATCTGTGGGCTATTTTCTATTGGGATTCATCCCCACCAAGCTGATGGCCGTAACCTCGTTGTTCATCATCATGATTGGCGGATCGTTTGTCAAACCGATTATTTCCGGTACGGTGGCCAAAGCCTCCGATGAAAAACACCGCGCCCGCGCCTATTCGATCTTTTATATGATGGTCAATATCGGCGCCTTTTCCGGTAAAACCATCGCCAAGCCGCTGCGCACCGACCTGGGGCTGGAATATATAAATTTTTATGCCGCATTTGTGGCGCTGCTGGCTATGTTTATCGTTATTCTTTTTTATAAAGATGTGGACACCACCGGTAAGGGCAAGAGTTTTCAGGAAGCCTGGCAAGGATTGGTAACGGTGGTGAAAAATCTGCGTTTTATGGCCTTGATTTTAATTGTGGCCGGCTTCTGGGCCATTCAGGGGCAGCTCTATGCCACTATGCCTAAATACACGCTGCGTCTGGTCGGGGAGGCGGCGGCGCCGGAATGGCTGGCTAATATTAATCCTTTTGTGGTTGTGCTGTTAGTGGTTCCCATTACGCATCTGGTGCGTAAAATCAAGCCCATCAGTTCCATTGGCATCGGTTTGATGATTATCCCTCTGTCGGCTTTAACCGTATCGCTGAGTCCCGTGCTGCAATCGATTACCGGCGACTCGGTATATTTTGGCGGGCTCTTTTCCATGCATCCCGTTACGGTGATGTTGGTGATAGGCATTGCCTTTCAGGGATTGGCGGAAAGCTTTTTATCGCCGCGCTATCTGGAATACGCTTCCAAACAAGCCCCCAAAGGCGAAGAAGGATTGTATCTGGGCTATTCGCATCTGACCACCTTTTTTGCCTGGCTGTTCGGATTTGTTTCTTCGGGCTATTTATTGGATCGCTATTGTCCCGATCCTAAAACCTTAACGGCCGCCCAAATGACGCATGCCTACGATCACGCGCATTATATCTGGTACTTCTTTGCTATCGTAGGATTAATTGCCTTTTTATTGCTGTTGGTATTTAAAATAGTGACGGAACGTATCGATGCAAAAAAGGCGGCAGGAGCTTCGGCTGATTAATTCATAAAAACTATTGAAAAGAACTTCCGACTTCCGCTATATTACAGATATTCAATAATCATTGGGAGGGGAATGATGGGCCATCTTGAAGGATTTGCCGAGTATTTGAAGGAACGCTACGAGTTTTCGGTTCTCGATCGGGCGGTACAGGATGGAGAGGAGTGGATGATCTATTTGCACGGGGATGAAATAGTACGCGCCAGGATTGTGGAAAGCAGACCATTTGAAATCGATTTTACGACCTCCGACGGACAGAGACGAAGTATTGAAAAGCATAATATAAAATTACTTTTTAAAGCGGAACTGGCCGACGAGATTCAGCCGCTCATTAAAACGAACGAGCAGGTGAAAGCCAAAAAAACAGAACCGATTATAAAACCGCGCCAGCGCTATCATATTAAAAACAAAACGCTGTATGTGGCCATGAAAGATCGCGAAGTGCTCTTTTTTACCATGTTAGGCGGAGAAGTGCTGCGCGGACTGGTAGAAAGCTTTAGCCGCTATGAAATCTATTTGAAACTTAAGGGCGGGCAGCCCGTAACCATCTTAAGGCATGCGCTTTTTAATGTGCGCAATAAAAAGGGTCGCAGCTATTTAAAATCAGCTCAGCAAAAATACAAGGACTGGGAAAAAAGCCCCTTGTATGTGAAAGAAGAGGGCGAGTAAGAATTTTCAATTGCCAACGGCCAATGACCAATTTTGAAAACAGGAATCAGATAGTAAGTGGAAAGAAAATAGAAAACTGAAAACAGTAAAGTATATAAGCGTTTTAGGTATTTTTCGCTTAACGCTTAACGGCAACAAAACTGCTGAGAACTAACACTTAATACAGGTTCCAAAATATGTTAGCAAAAATTCTTAAAATAAAACTAATTCTGATGGATGTGGATGGCGTTTTAACGGACGGCAGTATCCTCTACAGTGAAAACGGCGATGAATTAAAAGTTTTTAATGTGCAGGACGGCCTGGGCATCCGCATGGCCCGCATGGCCGGACTAAAGACGGGGCTGATCACCGGTCGGAAGTCGCGTTTGCTGCAACGCCGCGCCGAAGAATTGCAATTAGACGTCGTCATTCAGGGCGCATTGAACAAGTTGCCGGAATACGAGCGTGTAAAGGAACAGCTCGCGTTGTCCGATGAAGAGATTGCCTACATCGGCGATGATATTTTGGACTTACCTGTTTTAAAATGCGTAGGCTTCAGTATTGCCGTGGCCAATGCCCGCGACGAAGTTAAAGCGCTTTGCGATTACGTTACGGTTGCCGGCGGCGGGCAGGGCGCCGTGCGGGAAGCTATCGATAAAATCCTTAAACGGCAGGATAAATTTTATGATGTTCTGGAGCGCTTGCAAAATGCGGCAGAATAAGTTCTATTTGTGGTTGAATATCATCGTAGTGATTTTGCTCTCCACTGCAATCAGCCCGGCGCAGGTGCACGTGGCTGTGACCGAATTTAAAAACGAAAGCGATTTAGCTTTACTGGACGCCTGGGAAAAATCGATGCCGGATTTACTAAGCGCCGAACTATCGCGCCATAACGATATCGTTGTGCTGGAGCGGCAGAAACTGGCGTCTGTTTTTAAGGAACAGCAATTAGCTCTGGGCGGATTTGTGGGGGATAGCGCGCTGGTGCAGCAAATAGGCAATTTAGCCGGCGCCGAAGTAATCCTCAGCGGTTCCATTTACAAATTCCGCAAAAAATACCGCATTGATGTGAAAATCATCCGCGTTAAAACCACGGAAGTGCGTACCGAAAAAGCCGAGGCTCCCGATAGCCGCCATCTGAATAAGATGATCACTATGCTGGCTAATAATATTCATTACCGTTTAACCGGCCAGGGGAAGTACCTTACGGAGATTTCAATCTCAAAATTTCCCGCAGGTTATTTTTTAGCCGGCGGCGCGGCCTTTCTGGGCGGCGCCCTACTGGCCAACAGCCAATATCGCAGCAATTACCAAAAATATCACGACGCTACGGATTTAGCCGATTTTAATTCTTATTACGATAAAGCCAATAACGCGCATAAATTGACGCAAGCGCTGGCTGCGGTAAGCCTTTCGGCGCTTAGCGGCGCTATCTATTGCTGGATTCGCAATCGCACTTCCGGTACTATCCGCGCTCAGTCCGAAGAAGAGGAACAAATACATCCCGCAGTTGGTATGAATTTAAATCATGAGGTCTATATCGGTGTCCGTATTCACTTTTAAAATAGGCGTAACGGCGCTTTTGCTGTTCCTTCTGATATCCTGCGGCGATATCCCCAGAGATAATCCGCTGGATCCGAAAAACAGCGACAGTTACACACAACCGGTTGTTTTGCTGGAAGCGTTTGTCAATTATGCCTGTCCCGGCGATTACAGCAGGTGGGCTGTGCAGAGTTTAAAAGCAATTGAGCAAACTTATCCCGGCCGGGTGTTAGTGGCTGAATACCATCGTAATTTGACAAATTCGGATTATGACGATCCCTATGCTACAAAGCAAACCAGTCCGAAATTTACTCAGATTCAGGATAGCTACATCAGCGACGGCGGCGTGCCTATCGGCGTGCCCGATGTGTTTGTCAACGGCGGTTTAAAGCGCGTCAGCGGCGCTTCGTCGGCTTCTTCGGTGCAGGATGAAATTCTGCCTTTTATCAACGACTTGCTGACGCAGAAAAACTACTTTATGCTCCAGCCGCAGGTTTCGCTTGCAGTGGGAACGGATACGACCTGTCAGGTAAACTGCCGATTTGCCCGGTTAGGTAACAAGGCGTCAAATGATTTAAAAATACGTTTGATATTCATTAAGGACGAGGGGCTGGATTTGCTGCGCCACCGCGTGCTGGATGTATCGCTGCCGCAAGCGCTCGAAACACTGAATGCCGGAGGGTACACAGATGTTAAGTTTGAGCCGGTCGCTTTAGCGGATATACCTACCTCTGTAGTGGTTTCCCTGCTGGACAGCGACGGCAAAACGGTTATACAAGCCGTGGAGGAGGTGTTGAAGTGATCAAAATTTTTCGTTTATTATTTTTAAGCAGTCTCCTCCTGCTGATAAGCTGCGATTCCGTGGGTCACTTTTTAGGCTTAAAGAAAGATCCCGAGCTTGGCGGCGAAGGCATCGTGGTTTCGGCCGATCGCGTGGCTCCGCGCGATACGGTGACGGCCTACATTAACGCCACCAATCCCATCGACGGTCCCATGTATTTTGAGTGGACGGCCACGGGCGGTGGTTATATCCCGCCTGCCGACGGCGATACGGTACAGTGGATTGCGCCCTTAATCGGGGGAACCTATCGTTTGCAAGTTAAAGTACGCAACAACGACGGCAGCGCCGAGGCTTACAAAGACATCGTGGTGATTAGCGCCGATGAACCTTTAGCGCGCATCGAGCAGCCCAGGGAAAACAGCTATTTTGTTTCCGGCGAAACGGTTTATGTTACAAATACAGCCGAGCACGAAAACGGCATTGCAACGGTGCGGATGTTTGTTAACCAAAAGCTGGTTTCTGAAGTCGACGGCCATGCGGCGGGCGCCTACCGGTTTAATTTTACGGCCGATACCTCCATGGTCGGCGACGCCGTAATAAAAGTGGAAGCGCAGGCTGCTAATCAGTTTTCCACCGTGGGCGCGGATTCGGTCACGGTTCATATTAAAGGGTATATCGAAGGTGAAAATGGATTCTGAACAAATTATAGAAATCGGCAAACGCGTCATCCGCATCGAAAAAAGCGCCATTGCCGCCGTTGAAGAACGTATCGGAGAGAACTTCAGCAAGGCCGTCAATCTGATTTTAAACAGTAAAGGACGCGTCATAGTTACCGGCATGGGTAAATCCGGCGCCATCGGCAAAAAGATATCCTCCACTTTAGCCAGTACTGGAACCACTTCCGGGTTCTTGCATCCCGCCGAAGGCAGCCATGGCGATTTGGGTATGGTGCTGCGGGACGATGTGATTTTAGCCATTTCCAAGAGCGGCGAAACGCCGGAACTGTTGCATCTGCTGCCATCCTTCCGGAGGCTGGATGTGCCGGTTATCGCCATGACCGGAAACGCCAAATCCACGCTGGCGCGTTATGCCCAAGCCGTGTTGGATATTGGCGTAAAAGAAGAAGCCTGTCCCAATGATTTGGCGCCCACGGCCAGCACAACGGTTACTTTAGCCCTGGGCGACGCTCTTGCGGTGGCTTTATTGGAGAGCCGCGGTTTTACGGCAGAAGATTTTGCTCTGCTGCATCCCGGCGGCACCTTAGGTAAAAAATTGCTGCTACGGGTGGCGGATATCATGGAAAACGGCGACCTCCTGCCCTTTTGCTTTTCACAAGATCCCATGCGCGTGGCCATTTTGGAGATGGCCCATAAGCGCGGTATCTGCCCCGTGGTTGATCAAGAGATGCATCTCATCGGCGTGGTCACCACCGGCGATTTGAATCGCCTGATTGAAAAAACCGATAATTTTTCGGCCATTCCGGTGGAACAAATTATGTCGCGTACGCCCAAGTTTATACGTGAGCAGGATTTGGCGGTAATAGCCTACAAAGAGATGGAAAAACACCGCATCGTTGCCATGCCCGTATTGAGCGCGGCGGATAAATTAGTGGGCGTCATTCATCTGCATGATTTAATGCAGCAGGGGATTAACGGATGAAAGGCATAGTCTTTTTTATTGTCGCGCTATTGCTGTTGGCGCAATGTACGTCGCAACCGCAAAAAGCGGAAACCGTGGCCGCCAAAACCGAATATCCCGATCAGGAAAGCTGGCAGACTACCATTTATATTACGCGCGAGGGGAAAACCATCGGACGTCTGCAGGCAGGTCATGTGCGAAAATATTCTAAAAAGAAAATCACCTTACTGGATCAGAATATCACAGTGGATTTTTTTAATGAAGAAGGCAAGCACACATCGCGCCTGACGGCGCAGGGCGGAAAAATTTTTGATACCAGCCAGGATATGCTCGCTTACGGCCGGGTGCATGTGGTATCCGACAGCGGTTTAACGCTGGCAACAGATACGCTGCGCTGGGATAACCGCCGGCAAAAAATACTGTCTACCATTCCCATGGTTTTAACCACCGAGAATCATGATACATTGTACGGCGACGGTTTTGAATCGGATGCCAATCTGGACAATTACGTCATTACCAATCCTCACGGAAAAAGCAGCAGAAGCATACAAATAAAATGAACAAACGCCCTTATTTTTTATTTTTTATTTTTTTTATGATCGCCGCCCCGGCGCAGGCCGATCAGGGATTGACGTTAATCCACGCCGACAAAAGTGTCGGGCAGAAAATTTCCGGGCAGTTGGTACGCAAGTTTGAAGGAAATGTACATTTTGAGCAGGATACTCTGCAGATGTTTTGCGACCGGGCGTTGTTTTACGAAAAAGAGAACCGTCTGGAGTTTAACGGGCATGTGTACATCATTAACGGACGGCAGCGTATCCGCGCTAAAAAAATCGATTATTATCCGGATACGCGCTTAGCGGTATGTATGGGCAATGTGCGGGTGGCCACGCCGGACGATTCTTTATCCAGCGCGTATCTGGCCTACAATTTTAAATCCGGTAAAGTAAAAGCGGAAACGGATGTTTATTTATTAAGCCGGCCGGATCATGTTCAAATTTGGGGCGACAAGGGCTTGTACGACCCGGAAAATAATATCAGCAGGATTCAAACTAAGGCGCGTCTGGTGCGCATGGATACGACCTCGGGCGATACGTTGCAGATTACTTCTGAAATACTTGAATATCACCGCACAGAGCACCCTTTTGCCGTGGCGCTGGACAGCGTGGTGATTTTGCAGGGAGCCCTGAAAGCAGTATGCGATACGGCTTATTATTATCCCGATACACAGCAAATCATTCTGCGCAAGTCGCCGCTGATTTGGTATGAGGACAGCCGTCTGAGCGGAATAGATATGACCGTTCAACTGGATTCTCTGCATCTGAAAAATATTTTTGTCAGCGGTAAAGCCCAAGCCCGCAGTTTAGCCGATTCCTTGCGCAAATTAGATGATATTCTTACCGGAAAAACTATCCGGTTCGATATTACTGACAATAAACCGCAAAAGATTCAGGCGGTGGGCAACGCGTCCAGTATTTATTATCTTAAAGAAGATAATAAGAACAACGGCGTTAATTATGCCACGGCAGATACGATTCTGGTTCTTTTTAGAGAGAGTAAGGTAGACAGTATCGAAATAAGCGGCGGCGCTCAGGGAATTTATTATCCGGAAAATTACAAGGGAGAAAAGAAATTTGGCGAATGATGCGCAGACGCCTTCCGTACTGAGTGCGGAGCGTCTGGTTAAAATATACAGTAAACGGCGCGTAGTAAATGATGTATCGCTCTCCGTGCAGCAGGGACAGATTGTCGGGCTGTTAGGGCCGAACGGCGCAGGAAAGACTACCACTTTTTATATGATTACCGGTTTGGTTCGGCCTAATGAGGGCCATATTTATATTGACGGCAAGGAGCTAACCAGCTTGCCCATGTACCGCCGCGCCCGCCGCGGCGTGGCTTATCTGCCGCAGGAAGCTTCCATTTTCCGCAAACTGACTGTGGAAGAAAATCTGCTGTCTATCATGCAGATGATCGGCGTTCCCAAAGGAGAGCGGAAAAAGCGTACGGAGCAGTATCTGGAAGAACTCAATATTACGCATATTGCTAAAAGCAAGGGCTACCACCTTTCCGGCGGTGAGCGACGGCGTACGGAAATTGCCCGCACGCTGGTAACTAGTCCCAAGTTTATTTTGTTAGACGAACCGTTTGCCGGTGTGGACCCTATTGCCGTGGAAGATATTCAGAACATTGTACACAGCTTAAAAGAGCGCGGCATTGGCGTATTGATTACCGATCATAATGTCCACGAGACTCTCTCAATTACAGACCGGGCCTATCTGCTTTTTGAGGGCAAAATACTCAAAGAAGGCAACGCCGAATATTTGGCGCAGGACCCCGAAGCCAAAAAATTGTACCTGGGCGAGAAGTTTAAATTGGACCGTTGATTTCCTGTTATTGGGACCATTCCTCTTGTATTAATACATGCCAATATTTTTAGAAACGTTTAGCTTTTCAGCTCTTGCTCTAGATAGAAGATTAAGAGAGAGTAAGAGCAAGAAATACTTGATAATTACTACCTGATTCCTGTTTCCTGATTTCTGATTACGTTTTTTAAACGGAGCAAGAGTGTTCCGGGGGAACTCCTTCGGAGAGAGTAAGATTTCAGGAAACGGACTTACTCAGCTTCATTTTCTTTGCGCCGACCCACTGGGTGTTATCGGCGCCGAAAATTTTTTTGACTAAAAGAGGCGATAAACTGTTGGAGCGCGGTAAATGAATGAGGTTAAACGGGAACTCGCGGTTAATCAACAACGCGGATTCATCGTCTACGTGTACCAGATGGTAACGATAGCTTTCTAAAATTTTAACTAATTGATCGGTAGACAGGGTGTTAAATTTAATACGAACGTCAAGAATGGGGCGATCGCTGCCGGTTGGAAAAGGCTGGCGGCGTTGTTCGCATTTACGCTTAATCAAAAGAAGCGCTCTTTGCAAACGCTCTTTTACTTCATCTTCACTGTGTCCCTGCGTATAACATCCGGGAACATTTTCACAGGAACCGACATAAACGGAACCGTCGAATTCTTTTTTAACGACTATTTTCATAATAAGTACTAACGGATTAGTTAAAGGTCTGAAGTATTATTAGGTCGTTTTCAATTCAGACCATCCATGGCATAGATAAATTACTTTAATATAGAATTAAATCGCGCCGCTGTCAATATAAATTCCCTGTTTTGGCAATTTTTTTGAGAGATAGATGTATCGGAAAAGAAATTCTTATTTTTCCTCCTGGTTTTATACTTGGTTTACGTAATAGGGATTGGATGAAAAGCAGGATGTGGGAAGTAAGATATAAGAGATAAATGGAAAGATGTACTATGAAATAAGAGTAAGAGCAAGAGGCAGGAGTAAGAGTAAGAGGCAAGAGCAAGAAGGAAGAAGTGAGAGATAAGAAGTAAGAGCAAATAGGGAACAGACAATTCATACTTATGAAATTTTGAAAAATACCGATATAATAACAAATTGGTAAATTTGAAAGATTTTGGAAATCAGCGCCATAAGCCGTGCTACGAACTGGGAAGGGGGATAGTTCAGTTGACAGAGCCTCATAAGGGAAGTGGACTCAAAACCATATTAATTGTGGATGATGAAGAATTTATCCGTGAATTACTTGGTGAAATAATTGCCGCAGAAGGATTTAAGGTGCTTGAAGCAGCCAGCGGACCACAGGCAATAAACATTTTTGAGCAACAAAGCGCAAACATCAATTTGGTGCTTTTGGATGTTATTCTGCCGGATATGGACGGAAGGGAAGTTTATTTTAAACTGAAGTCTATTCGCCCCGATGTAAAAATTGTGATTATCTCCGGTTATAGCCAAACAACAGTGCGACAGGATCTGGTGGAAGCCGGCGTGGAAGGCTATATCACAAAACCCTTTGAAATTAACCAGGTGCAGCATTTAATTCAGTCTATTTTAGACTCATAATAAAATCATGTTAAGCGCTTCAAAGCTGTCCCAAATAAATATAAACGAATTAATTCATGTTGTTTCTGTTGAAGATAGCAACACAAATCAGGCATTTTAAAAAACAACCCTTATGCCTATGTATGATTTTTATTTTTTTATGAATAGCCACTATCTTTAGAT
>CAZIBE010000065.1:0-21880 GCA_964536685.1 uncultured Calditrichaceae bacterium
ATAAAAATGGAACATATATGACTGTGCACAGATGGATTTTTTCAAAGGTTTCAAATTCATAATCCACAATAGTTCTACTTAGTATTATAAAAAACAAAGTAATATACGCAACGGCCCGGCAAAAGTTTACGGGGCCGTGGAATATTTTAGGGAAAACCGAAATATGGCTATCTCTGAAAATTTAAAAGGGAAGGCCTCCTTGCAGATACCTTCCCATGTTTTAAAGGTAAAAAATCAACCCGGAGGCCACATCAGGCGGCGGCCGCTTAGTAGATGAATATGCAGATGAAAAATAGTTTGCCCGGCTATGCGGCCGTCATTGACCACCAGACGAAATCCCTGCTCCTCCAGATGTAATTTTTTAGCCACCTGGCGGGCAACCACAAACATTTTACACATCAAATCCGAATCGTCATCTTCCACTTCCGACAGACGGGCGATGTGCTTTTTGGGTATTATCAGCAAATGGGTGGGAGCTTGCGGATTAATATCCCAAATGACGGCCAAGTCTTCATCTTCGTATTCGATTTTGGCGGGCAGTTTTTTTTCCAGTACCTGACAAAAAACACAATCCTCATGCGCCAAGGCAATATCCTCCTTTAATAATGAATATATTGTTGAATTAAAGAAATTCCGCTAATAGCCGCTGTTTCCGTACGCAGACGATGAGCGCCCAGCGAGACAAATTGAAAATTTGCCTCTTTAAGTAAGCCGAGTTCGTCCTGCTTAAAGCCTCCTTCCGGACCGACCGTTAAACAAAAGGACTGTTTGTCTGCGTCGTTGGGAAGTCTGCTTAATGTTTTGAACAGAGAAGGATACGAACTATCGACGGCCGCGAGCGGCACATCGTACGCCCTTTTACTGTCAATAAACTCCTGCAGGGAGGCAAAAGCGCTGATTTGCGGCAGATGATAACGCACACTTTGTTTGATGGCCTGCCGCAGAATTTTTTGAAAACGGTTGATATTCTGTGTGCCGTAATTAGAAAAGGCGCTGCGAATCAGATAAAAGTGGCTTACGCCCAGTTCGGTTCCTTTCTCAAGGATAAAATCCAGACGGTTGGGACGGATAAATCCAACGGCCAGAGCCAACGGTAGACCAGCAGCCGTCTTTTTTTCCTGCGATTCAATGAACAAGCGCACCTGCGGCTTTTCTGCAGTCAGGCGTGTACGGTATAAGGTGCCCTGACCGTCCGTGATAAAAATGGTATCTCCGGAAGACTTACGCAAGGTTTGCAACATGTGCCGACGTTCAAATTCATCCAGAACAATTTCGTCGGCTCCGACATTTTCCGGGGAAGTATAAAACAGCTCCATGATGCGAAAATATCAGAAATTCCCCGATAAAAAGCAAAAAGTTTCTTAAAAGAAATAAAATTTAGCCGCTGATTTTAACCGGCTGTCCCAAAACAATGAATGAACATAAGTAAGGTTTATTCACGGAGAGGCAAATAGTTTAATTTTTTTTAGATATTTTTTACTTTAGACCGATTAGTTGATAAATTTTGAGTTGTTAAAAGAATACATCAGATTAATTGTTACAGAACCATGTAATAAACAAGCGAGTTCTGCGATGATGAGTAACTAATTGGAATTGGTAATACACTATGAAGATAAAAGAGACAATTCATCAAAAAGTAGCGGTTCTTAGCCTGCGTGGAAAACTGATGGGACCTCCGGCTACCAATGAATTATTTGAGCGTGTCATATCCCTCTTAGAAGATGGTGTATCGCGCATCGTATTTGATTTGAAACATGTTAACTGGATTAACAGTCTGGGCGTGGGCGCCATCGTTAAATGCTACTCGGCAGTACAAAAAGAACATGGCCATTTGCATCTTATTGGATTAAGTGAAAAGGTGCGCAGCGTGTTTGTCCTCTCTCAGCTAACCAAAGTGTTTACTATTCACGATAGCGCAGAAGAAGCTGTTGAACAGCTAAATAAAACTTAAAAATAACCATTTCCACAAAAATCTGATTGTTCCGGCTTGTCCAACCTACTCACCGCTTTAAAATACAGGCAGGAGTGTTAGCTTTGGCGCATACAATCATGCGTATAATTCCACTGTCTTTAAGATATTTTTTCACCTTTGGTTCATATCCACAAATATTTTTTTAAAGAATGTGTTTACTCTAAAAAGGGGCTTTGCCAAAGCGATTCCATTCGGGGAAAGCCCCTGGTCATCTTGGCTGTTCAGTTTAGACACCGCTCTAATGGACGGGGCTAATTAATTTGATAGTTTTCACTGCTATTTATGTTGGGGAATAAGGGCAAACAATCATTATTCTAAGCCCTTCAGGGCCTTTTAGAGTAAACTCAAGAATAATAAAGGAATATTTTTCGTTTTAGCCGTTAAACCGCAATTAACTGTTAGATGAGAAATATTTATCAGGATAAAGGTTATGTCGCGCCGCTTCCAATATTTTCTACTTCCGATTTTACTGCTGTTGTATTCGTACATTGCTTTGTTAGCCCGGGAAACGCTGCGTTTCCGCCACATTACCATCGATGAGGGCTTGTCGCAGGGGGCAGTGTACGCGCTTGCGCAGGATCGGCAGGGCTTTGTCTGGATTGGCACTAAAGACGGGTTGAATAAATACGACGGCTACGGTTTCACCATTTACCAGCATAATCCATTTGATTCCGCCACGATTTCCAATAATTTTATTACCGCCATTTTTGAAGACAGCCGGGGTGTCTTATGGATAGGCACAGCCGAAGGCGGGCTGAATCGCCTGAACAAAGTCAACGGGAAGTTTAAACATTTCCGGCACCGGTCCGATGATACCGCCAGTCTGAGCAATAATCACATTAAGTGCATTGCCGGGGCGGCCAACGGCGATTTATGGATCGGTACTGAGAACGGACTGAATCTTCTGAGGCGAGATCAGCTTAAAAATGACAAGCTAAAATTCAAACGCTTTTACAGCGATTCCCTGAATCAAAGCAGCCTGAGTAATAATCAGATTATTTCTCTATTGGCAGACCGGAAAGGTAATCTTTGGGTAGGGACCGGAGATGGATTAAACCGCATATCAGGTAGCAGCCCGGATAAACAAAAACTTGATATCAGACGCTACCAATTTTAATTCTTCAATCCACAAGGTCTGCGCGATAGAAAAATCAATTCCCTTTATCAATCAAAAGACGGGAGAATTTGGGCCGGAACAGTTTCCGGTTTGAATCGCTATGACCGGGCGAGCGATTCATTCATCCAATATCCCAATCGATTTCAAACTTCCCGGCGCGGCTGGGGCACGGTGCTCGATATAGCGGAAGATGTCCGCGGCAGATTGTGGCTGGTCACGCCGGATGAGCTAATGATCTTCGATCCGCGGAAAAAGAAATATGAAACACACCGTAAAGATCCCTACCGGGAGGCCAGTTTGAACAGCAACGGCCTTACGCGCATTATGCGGGACAGCTCGCGCGTCTTCTGGATTGGTACAAATGGCTACGGTTTAAACCTGCATGATCCCAAGTCCAGTCGTTTTTTCCTTTTCAGGCGACCGAAGAATTCCTTCTCACGGATTAAACGGTTCAGCATTACATCTATTCTGGAAGATCATAGTGGCTATCTGTGGATCAGTGCAGATGTATTATACCAGTGGGATAGACACACAGGAAAGCTGAAAAGTTTTGAAAAGGGTTCCGAATATCCCCAGGCATTCGGGAATACAGGCGTCTGGTCTATGCTGGAAGATGACGACGGTTATATCTGGGCGGCCGGTTACGAGGGCCTGTTTCGTTATGACCCCGGAACAAACCATTCCCGCCGGTTTTCCCATAGCCAAGAAGAGCTGATGGAAAAAGTGGTTTTCCGCGTGTTCAGGGACAGGCAAAAGCACATCTGGGCGGCTACGGAAAATTATGTGAGCCGGCTGGATGCTAAAAGCGGCCGCTTCAAACATTACCTCTACCGGCAAAATCCGGCTACACGTAGTGTGCCCTTCACCGGCGCTTACCAGGATGAACAATCCATATTCTGGTTTGCCACCGACGACGGTCTGGTACGCTTTGATCCGGAGGAGGAAACATTCCGCTACTTTCGTAACGATCCACGTAATCCGGCAAGTCTTGCCAATAACGTGTTGCTTACCATCCAGCCCGATCCGCTAAATTCGGATTTTTTGTGGCTGGCCACGGCCGGCGGCGGTTTAAATCGATTTACGATCTCCGAACAGACATTTAAACATTTTACAGAGAGAGACGGTCTGCCGAATAATGTGGTCTATGGCGTTTTGCCGGATGAAAAGGGCAATCTGTGGCTGAGTACCAATAAGGGCTTGTCCCGATTCACGCCGTCCAACGGCGATTTTCGTAATTACAACGTGTGGGACGGTCTGCAAAGTAATGAATTTAATACCGGAGCATATTTTAAAAGCGCTTCCGGAGAGATGTTTTTCGGGGGCGTTAAGGGATTGAGTTATTTTCATCCCGGGCAGATTGTGGACAATCCTCATATTCCCCATGTGGTGCTGACCGAGTTGCGCATTTTTAATCGTGTGGTTTCGCCGGCAAGTGATCCTGCCATTCTGGGCAGTGCTATAACGGAGACCGGGCATCTTACGCTTTCGTACAAGGAAAATGTTTTTTCTTTTCGGTTTGCCGCGTTGGATTATTCGGCGCCGTCGCGGAATAAATATGCTTACCGGCTTTTGGGTTTTAACGATGATTGGATTCCTGCCGGCGACAACCGCAGCACCACGTATACGAATTTGCCTGCAGGGGATTATGTTTTTCAGGTCAAAGGTTCCAACAATGACGGCGTGTGGAATGAGAAAGGCGCCGTTCTCAATCTGCACATCACGCCGCCGCCTTGGCGCAGCTGGTGGGCTTATACGCTTTATGTGCTAGTGCTTTTAGGAGGTTTGTACGGTAGCCGCCGCTATGAAATGAACCGCCTCTTGCTAAAAAACAGCCTGCGCGTGCAGCAAATAGAAGGCGAAGAACTGCGCGAACTGGATCAGGTTAAAACACGCTTTTTTGCCAATATCTCGCACGAATTTCGTACACCATTAACGCTGATCCTCGGGCAGGTGGAACGTGTGGCAGGTAGTCTGCAGGATAAGGAAGAAATCGGACGGTTGGAAATCGCCCTGCGCAATGCCCGCCGTTTGCTGCGCTTGATCAATCAATTGCTCGATTTGTCCAAGCTGGAATCGGGCAAGATGTCCCTGCAAGCCGAAAAATCCGATTTTATCCCCCTGATTAAAAACCTGTTTGTTTCTTTCGAAGATGTAGCCGAACAACGACAGATTACCATGCGCTTTGTTTGTCCTTTTGCCTCTATTAAGTTTGAGTATGAAACGGACAAGATGGAAAAAATCTTTTTTAATCTCCTCTCCAACGCCATAAAATATACGCCCCCGGGTGGAATAATCGAATTGCGTATTGCCGTGAGCAATGCGGAAAATTCAGAGTCTTTTCCTGCCCAAAAACGTGTTCTGCAGGTGGAGGTAGGGGACTCGGGCGTGGGAATTCCGGCTGAACACCTGCCGCATATTTTCGACCGTTTCTATCAGGTGGAAAGTTTGCAGACAAGCGGTTATGAAGGCACTGGTGGACGACGGCCTGCAAAGCGAAGAATATATCGGCGGGGCCTATTACGAAAGTAGAACGGGTGAAATGTTTTTTGGCGGGATAGAAGGCGTGAATTCGTTTTTTCCCAAAGAAGTGAGAGCCAATTATTATGCGCCCGATATCGTTATCACGGACCTGAAGATTTTTAATGAATCGGTGCCGGTGGGCAGGGGATTTTCGTTAAAAAAACAAATTTACAATACGGAGGAGATACATCTTTCCCATTGGCAAAATGATATTTCATTTGATTTTGTCGCCCTGCATTTTGCCAAGCCGTCCAAAAAGCATTATGCGTTTAAGCTGGACAACTATGATATGCATTGGCGCTATGTGAATCATTCCCGCACGGCAACATATACCAATCTGGATGCAGGCGAATATGTTTTTCGCGTGAAAGGCTCCAACAACGACGGTTTGTGGAACCAACAGGGGAAAACCATTCGCCTGGTGATCACTCCGCCCTGGTGGAGAACAAGCTGGGCTTACGTGTCTTACTTTGTTTTATTGGCGCTGTTCGCTTTCGCTATTGATCGGATCCAGAGAGGGCGCCTGTCGTCTAAAGAAACCAGAAAAGCTGAACTCGCCCTGCTGGAAGCAGAGAATAAACGCAAATCGCAGGAATTGGAAGAAGCCCGTCAGCTGCAGCTTTCCATGCTGCCCAAAACTTTGCCCTTACTGCCCCATCTGGTTATCGCTGTTTATATGAAAACCGCTACCGAAGTAGGAGGCGATTATTATGATTTCCATGTGAGTATGGATGGAACGCTAACGGTTGTTATTGGCGACGCCACCGGCCACGGTATGAAAGCCGGCACCATGGTCACGGCGGCAAAATCCTTGTTCAGTAGTTGTGCGCCGAATCCGGATATTTTGTATTCCTTTAAGGAAATATCGCGCTGTCTCAAAGAGATGAATTTTAGCAGGCTGTCCATGTGCTTGTCCATGCTGAAGATTAAAGGTCATCAGATGCAAATGGCTTCTGCCGGCATGCCGCCGGTGTATATTTTCCGTCATGAAACGCGGATGGTAGAAGAGCATCTTTTTGAAGGCCTGCCCCTGGGCGTGATGGAAAATTTCAGCTATAAGGTGCAGGGCAGCAAGCTGCATCCCGGGGATACGATTTTGTTGTCAAGTGACGGTTTGCCGGAATTACGGAACAGTAATGATGAACTGTTTGGCTATGAACGTATTCGTGATATTTTCGCAGAAATTGGAGCAAACTCTCCGGATGAAATTGTTAATTGTCTGAAAACAGAAAGTGCGGGTTGGCTTTCGCACAACGCTCCGGATGACGATATCACCTTTGTAGTGCTTAAAATGAAAAATTAAAAAAAAAGGAAAAACATGGAAGAAACGATTTTCACCAGGGAAAAGAATCAATCTGCAATGCGCAGGATGTCTGCGAATAATCAAAGGAAGGCACATGGATAAAAATGTTACAATGAAAATGACCCTGCCCAAGATTCCGGATATTGAATTGGTGGCAATCGAAGGCATGGAGCGCATGGCCAAATTTATTGGCGTGGAAAGAAGTAAAATCGGTGAAGCGCATATTCTGGTAACGGAAGCCCTGATTAACGCGCTGGAACACTCCGGGCAGGAAGTACCTTGCGTTACTGTAAAATTTTCCATGGATAAGGAAAAAGTAGTGATTGATGTGAGCGACAGCGGAAAAGGATTTGATGTAAACAGTGTGGAAGAGCCGGACATCAGCAAGAAGATGAGCGGCGGACACAAACGCGGCTGGGGACTGAAACTGATGAAAACCGTCTCGGATGAATTTCTTCTTGAATCCGGTAAAGATGGAACCAAAATAACGCTTATTAAGAAATTTAAGTAACAGGAGGCATAATGGAAGCTGAATACAAATTATTTTCCAAACTACAGGATGATGTTCTGATCATAAACACAATTGGCTATGTAAACAATGAAGGCGGAGAACAAATTGCGCGGTAATTTGAAAACCATTTCGGGAAGGGAGTAAAAAAGGTCATCATCAACTTTGCCGAAAGCAAAGTGGTCAATTCCATCGGAATCTCCTTCCTGATAGAAGTGATCGAGAAACTCGATGAACATAACGGTAAGCTGATCTTTACCAATCTGGAGCCGTCCATTGAAAAAACACTATCTATTATGGGCTTGTTTAATTATGCGGACAAGGCGGACACCGTGGACAGCGCCTTAAATACATTAGGAGCGCAAGTAAGCTGATTATGCAAAATTTTATGGATCGCCTTGCTTTGCAGGGAGAGGCTCTTCAAAAAAATTATAATGTCCTCAGCCGCTCCAAAAGTCTTGAGGAATTGGCGCAAAATTTCTTCCATGTGTTGCACGAAAATTTGCTTGTTATGAATGCAGCCATTTTTTTCGGGGATAACACAGGAGGTGACTGGCAATTGTTGTTTGCCGGGAATAATAAACCAGCGGCTAATTCTGTGGATGTGCTCAGCCGCGACGAAGAATTCTGTATAGTCGATGTTGAGCATCCGGAGTTTATGATGTGCATTAAACACAGGCTCATGGGTAACGGTTCTTTTGGAATTCTATTAGGCGCAAAAAGGGATAACTCACCCTATATGCCTTTTGATATATTCGTCTTGCAATTTTTCATGCAGCAACTGGATAGCGCCTATCGGTTTTATGCTGCCCGTAGAAATGAAAAGCGGCTGATCTTTGATCTGAACCACCGCGTAGTACAGCTAAGCAGTCTTATCGACGCCGGAATCGAAGTTGCGCGTTTACAGGAGGAAAACCATCTGTTGCACCTATCGCTGGAGCGGGTGCTGGGCCTGACTAATGCTTTCAGGGGGCTGCTGAGGATTAAAAACGGCCGGCACGTTCTCAAAAAAATATTTTTACCTTCATCATTTAAAGGAAAACACCTGGAACAAGGGACAAATTGTATTTCAACAGCGTTTTCTTTTAGTCACAGAAAGTACACATTTTACTTGTTCGAAAAAGAAAGCCGTGAGGGGATTATTCCCTTTAACAAAACGGATCAGCTTTTGTTAGAGGCCATTGTGCGACAGGTGCATGTCTCGCTGGAAAACAACTATCTGCATCAGCAATCGCTTGAGAAAGAACGCATCGAGCACGAAATTTCCGTAGCCGGGACCATTCAGAAAAAACTCATCCCGGAAATACTGCCTTCCATTGAGGGCTATGATCTCGGAGGCATCAATATTCCCTACAAATTTATTGGCGGCGATTTTTATGATTGCATTCCTTTGAAAGACGGACGCTTCCTGTTCATTATGGCCGATGTTTCTGGTAAAGGTGTACCGGCCGCTTTGCTGGTGAGTACGCTGCATGCTTTGGTTCATGCTTATCTGGATAGCCCGTTTGAATTAACGGAGCTGGTGCAGCGCCTTAACGAAATGATTTTTGAGACCGCTCCCAGCGAAAAATATATCACTGCATTTTTTGCCCAGCTTGATCCTGATTCGGGCATGCTGGAAACGGTAAATGCCGGCCATAACGCGCCATATCTTTTGCGCAGCGGAGGACAGATTGAGGAACTTAAAGCGGCCGGAATTCCCCTGGGCTTCATGCGATCGCCATTCCCCTACAAAAACGCGGTTACCACCATAGAGCCGGGAGAAAGATTTTTACTTTACACCGATGGCGTCACAGAAGCCATGAATGCGGCCGAAGAAGAATATGATGATGTGCGAGGTCTGAAAAAGTTTCTACGTTCTCAAAGCAAACTGAGCGCCAACGACTTTGTTTACACGCTGTTGCGTGATATCAACGATTTTACCGGCGAAACACCGCAAAGCGATGATATTACCGCTTTGTATCTTTTACGGGAATAATCACTGTATTCACTCTTGTATGTTTGAAAAACAGTAAAACGATTTTTCTAAATTTTTTTGGCATTTTAGCCCACGAATTCATTCGTGGATAGACGAATGAAAACATGTTGGAAATCGTTTAAACGATTTACTTCTGATCTGTGGGTTTATCTTTTCCTACGATTAAAATCGTAGGCTATGCCATGGCCGTACAAATTAATTTTTAAAATTCTTATTTTGGACAAGTATTTACCAAAGTAGCAAAGAAAATTACCCATAGATTTACCATGAGAACCAATTTATTTAACCGGATATTCATATTTATTATCGTCGATACCCATTGCTTTCTAAAATAAATACGATGTTGGGCAGCAAATACAATCTCTGTCAAGATGCTTCATTTCCTATCTGATGACGAACAAAATTATTTAATTATGCTCATTCTTTTCATCAACTCAGGTTGCATATTATGGTAATACTTGGTTAACTTACGCGTTGAATTAGTGTGCTGATTTACAAATCCTGACGGCTATTATGCAGGATTCGTAAAATACGATGAATCTGAAAATTACGTCTAAGTTCAACTTAAATATTTATCGAGGATAAATCATGAAAACATCAAAGATTTTTTGGACCAAAACAGATGAAGCGCCCTATCTGGCCAGCTTTGCTCTGCTGCCGGTTGTTAAAGCCTTTACCCAGGGCACCGGCATCGAAGTGGAAACAAAAGACATTTCGCTTGTGGGCAGAATTTTAGCCAACTTCCCGGATAAATTAAGCCCGGAACAAAAAGTGCCCGATCACCTGCAGGAATTGGGTGAGCTTACCCAACATCCGGACACCAATATTATTAAATTGCCCAATATCAGCGCCTCCATTCCGCAATTACAGGCGGCTATCAAAGAATTGCAGGAAAAAGGCTACGACATTCCCGATTATCCGGAGGAACCTAAGACCGAGGAAGAGACAGCCCTGCAAAAACGTTTTGCCAAAGTGCTCGGTTCGGCAGTAAATCCGGTATTGCGCGAAGGCAATTCGGACCGCCGTCCTGCGGCAGCCGTTAAACGTTTTGCCAAAAAGAATCCCCACAAAATGATGAAACCCTGGCCTGAATCGGGTTCCAAAACACGTGTGGGGCATATGGAAGACGGCGATTTTTTCGGCAGCGAGAAATCGCTAACATTGGACAAAGCGTGTGACAGCAAAATTGAATTTGTTAGCCCGGATGGGAAAGTGACCACGTTGAAAGAAAGCCTGCCGTTATTGGAAGGCGAAGTGCTCGACGCCGCGGTGATGAACGTGCGTGCGCTGCGTAAATTCTACGCCGACAAAATTGAAGAAGCCAAACAGGATGATGTGCTGCTTTCCCTGCATCTTAAAGCAACCATGATGAAGGTTTCCGATCCTATCATGTTCGGACACGCCGTTTCGGTGTATTACAAAGATGCGCTGGAAAAACATGCCGACACATTAAAGGAAATAGGCGCCAACGTCAATAACGGTCTGGCCGATATTTTAGCTAAATTGGACCGGCTGCCTGCGGAGAAGAAAGCGGAAATCGAAGCCGATATTTATGCCATGTATGAAAAACGTCCGGATTTAGCCATGGTGGACAGCGACAAGGGCATCACCAACCTGCATGTGCCCAATAATGTCATCATCGACGCCTCTATGCCGGTAGTCATTCGCGACGGCGGCAAGATGTGGAATAAAGAGGGAAAGCTGCAGGATACGCTGGCCATGATTCCGGATCGCAGTTACGCCTCCATCTATCAGGTGGTTATTGAAGATTGCCAGCGCAACGGCCAGTTCGATCCTTCTACCATGGGCAGTGTGTCCAATGTGGGGCTGATGGCCCAGAAAGCGGAAGAATACGGCTCCCACGATAAAACCTTTGAAGCGCAGGGGAATGGTAAAATTCGTTCTGTTGACGAATCCGGAAAGGTTCTTTTAGAACAACCGGTTGAAAAAGGGGACATCTTCCGCATGTGCCAGGCCAAAGACGCGCCCATCCGCGATTGGGTGAAGTTGGCTGTCACGCGCGCCAAAGCCAGCGGTTCGCCGGCCATCTTTTGGCTGGATGACCGCCGCGCTCATGATGCGGAAATCATTAAGAAAGTAGAAAAGTATTTAAAAGAGCACGATACGAACGGTCTGGATATTCGCATCATGCGTCCCGATGACGCCATGCGTTTTTCGCTGGAACGGATTCGCCGCGGTGAAGATACCATTTCCGTAACCGGTAATGTACTGCGTGATTTTCTGACCGATTTGTTCCCCATTATAGAATTGGGCACCAGCGCCCGTATGCTCTCCATTGTGCCTTTGATGAAAGGCGGCGGTTTATTCGAAACCGGCGCCGGCGGTTCGGCTCCCAAACACGTGCAGCAGTTTTTAAAAGAAGGCCATTTGCGCTGGGATTCCTTAGGCGAATATTGCGCGCTGGTTCCTTCCCTGGAAATGATTGCTGAAAAAACCGGCAACGAAAAAGCGGCCGTATTAGCGGAAACCTTAGATTTGGCCATCAGTAAATATCTGGAAAACGGAAAATCCCCTTCGCGTAAGGTGAACGAGCAGGATAACCGGGGCGGTACATTTTATCTGGCCATGTACTGGGCGCGCGCTTTGGCCGATCAGCAAAAAGACGCTACGCTTAGGGAAAAGTTTGCCAAAGTAGCCGATGACCTGGAAAAGAATGAGGCCAAGATAATCACAGAGCTACTGGCCGCGCAAGGTAAGCCTATGGACGTCGGCGGTTATTACAAACCGGATGAAGCAAAAGTGACTCAGGCTATGCGTCCCAGCGCAACCTTAAACGCTATTATCGATGCCATATAGTCCGCTTCTAATCAACTATGTAGTTTAACCTTTGTTTCCGGTAATAGCTAAAAATTTAAAGCTCTAACGGGCAGGAAAGGTCTTGCGGAAATAACGCTGCAAGACCTTTTTTAATTTTGTTGTACTCAGTTTACCCCTTGAGGCTAAGATAACTGTTTTATCAGCATAATAACCGAGGAGTCCGCAGATGAAAGTCATACGTTTTAAACAAGCCGATCGTTACGAACCGGAAAAAGACTGGCAACGGGTGAGTCTTTGCGCCGAAGAAGATATTTCAATCGAGCATTTTGTTAAGCCGCCCAGGCATGCTTCCCCTCTGCACCAACATTCCAATACACAGGTAATGGTAGTGCTTAAAGGGAAAATGGCCGTCATTACTGAAGAAGAAGGCGAACAAATTGTTGAAGAAGGGGATGCGGCCTATATCCCTGGCGACCAGCCGCATGTGGTTAAAAATTTATTGGATGAAACTTCCATAGGGCTGGATATATTTGTTCCGGGCCGGTCTTTCGATTTTTGGCTGAAAAGAAAAAAGTCGTAGCTGCCCTCATTAGGGACGGGCGGTAAGTTCCGGCCCATAAATCTGTTGGCTTAAGCGGGAAATTTTGTTCAGAGCCGAAAGATGATTTAAATCCCATCCAGATGGGTTTTATTCCCCGACCCTTGGGTCGTTATACTTATTCAAATCCATATGGATATCCCGTTGCTTGTACCAAAAGGCGCCCCTTTCGGGGCGGCGGGGTTGTTCATTGAAATAAACCGTATTTAATACGGCGCAAAGTTTTTCATTAAATAGTTTTGTACATAATCGGCGACGCCCTCTTCCAGCGAATGGAAGGGCTGTTCATAACCGGCGGCGCGCAGCTTTTCCATTTTGGCTTCGGTAAAGTACTGGTAGCGGTCGCGGATTTCTTCCGGCATGTCGATATACACAATATTGGGCGGAATTCCCATTGCTTTAAAGGTGGCTGTCACCAAATCTTTGAACGAGCGCGCCTTTCCGGCGCCGGCGTTGTAGATTCCGGCCAATTGCCGATGTTGTAAAAAGAAATCGATGATTTTTAACACGTCCTTCACATAAACGAAATCCCTTAGCTGCTGGCCGTCTTCAAAGTCGGGACGATGTGATTTAAACAGCCGTACGCTGCCGGATTCGTTAATTTGATTGAATGCTTTAAAGATAACCGAGGCCATGTCGCCCTTAAAATATTCATTGGGACCATACACATTAAAGAATTTTAATCCCACAAAACGCTTTAGCCAGCCTTCGCGGCGCGCTTTTAAATCGAACAGTTGTTTGGAATAACCGTACATATTCATAGGACGCAGCCGCTGCAATTGCGTTTCATCGTCGGCGTAGCCCAGCTCGCCGGAGCCGTACGTAGCCGCCGAACTGGCGTAAATAAAGCGCACGTCATTTTGCAGACAATATTCGGCCAAATGCAGGGTGTAGCGGTAGTTGTTCTCCATCAAATAGTTGGCGTCTTGTTCTGTAGTGGCGCTGCAGGCGCCCATGTGGATGACGGCCTCGATGTCGCTTCGGCTTTCTAAAAATACCGGTAATTGTGAGCGGTCCAGATAATCGGTAAAATCCAAATGACGCAGATTTTTCCACTTGTCATTTTCCCGCAGTACGTCCACGGCGATAATGTCCCGCAGACCCTGCTGGTTTAAATGCGATACCACACAACTGCCGATAAATCCGGCGGCGCCGGTAACGATGATCATAAATGGTTATTCCTTTTTTAGCTGTGCCAAAGGCACGCCTTCGGCGTCAGCCGTCAGCTATTAGCTATTTGTTTAACGTTAATCGTTATACGTTAAGCGATTGATGAACTTCACGCTTAACAATTTACTCTTTTCTAATTTCTATTTTCTGTTGTCTATTACGTAACGCTTAATGCTTTCCTGATGCTTGATACTTGCTACCTGATACCCTTCAGCTGTAAGCAATTCTTAATTGTTCATTCTTAATTCTTAATTATCTCAGACCATAGCCTGACGTAATTTATTCTTCAGCTTTTTGATTTCGCGGCGGACGTTTTTAAGTTCGTCTTTTTGGCGGCCGGCGATAAACGCGTCGCGTTTTTTCTTAAGTTCTTTGATCTGCTTTTTAATGGAGAATTTGTCCACACCGATAACTTCGTGATGGACATGCATATCGATGTTCAGATCGTGGCAGATTTTTTCCAACAAATGTTCTTTGTTTAGCTGTGTGTAGCCCTCAACACCTTCCTGTTTGGCAATTTCCCGCAATTCGGCAACATTCTTCTTTTTGAGATCGGCAAAGGTGTATTCCATTGGATCCTCCTTTTGTAAGATTTATGTTCATACGCCAAATATCTGATGTTAAAAAGCAAATTTAGAGAATCACAACACCTGATTCAAGAAAATCAGGGTTTTGCACTTAGTACATTTTACTTTTAATCCCCGGTATTTTCAACGGGCCCCGGGTTATTCGTTAAAGTTAATCAATCTCAATTACTGTGCCCGCGCCGCCGGGGACAATTTTATCCGCATACAGCCGTGTTAGCCCGGCTTTGTGCTGCGTGCAGTGTGTGGGGCAGATGAGTTGTAAATTGCGAAATAATTCATATTGATCAAAACCATGCAATCCGCCGATGATGCCGTGAAGAGTACCGAATTGCCGGGCGGCGTTTAGAATTTTATCCATGGCCGGATGCGAACAACCGACGAACAGGACCAGTCCTTTATTCGTTTGTACAGCCAGTGACTGTTCAATATTGTCCAGCACGCCGGTGGAATAAAAGCCGTCAGACAGCGCTTGCGCCTGGTCGATATATACCACTTCTTTGGCCTGGCGGATGCCGCGCAAATCTTTAGGCACATAAACGGTTACATTTGGGTTAGCGTTCAAAAATGCCGACAAGCCACCCGTATGATCAAAATGATTATGCGAAATAAAGACTTCATCGATGGTTTTGGGGTCGATATGCAAAGCCTTCATGTTGGCCATCAAAATTTTGCCGTTAGCGCCGGTGTCGAATAAGATGGTTTTACGTTCCGTTTCAATCAGGCAGGAAAAACCCCAGTCGGCAAGCAGATCGGACCGGATTGAGGTGTTGTCGTACACGATGGTGGCTTTAAGCATGGTAGTCATTCCTTGTTTACAATTCACACTCTTTTTTTATGTCGCGGTTAAATTGCAAATATCCCATTTTAATTTGTTCTTCCATAAACTTCCACAGTATGGGCAGCAGCAAACCGGAGAATTTTTCTCCATGAATAAATGTAACCGAATTGTCGGTAAGAGGTTCGATTTTAAAAAAATGTTCGCCGGCAAACAAAAAGCGCATGCCCCACAGCGCGCCCAGCCAACGCAATTCTTTCTGGGGATCAACTTTGGTCAGGATGGGCTTCAACATCATGCGCTTGCCCAAAGGCGGGTTTACGATAATATGTAATTTGGAATGAAGCGCCGGTTCGCCTTTAATTTGCGGAATAAAGGTGTTCCATGTGCCGAAGGCGGCAAAATCGGTCAGCACTTGCCATACTCTTTGCGGGCTGGCGCTGATTTCGATTTCGGTTTTAAGTTCTTGCAATAGTTGCACTCCCGGGCGATAGATATGATGAATGTAACGCTTATGAAAAAGGTAAGAAATATCTCCTCTAAATTCAAAAGGCAAATATCAAGAAAATATTTTAATATTGCCGTAATAAATCATTTTAAATAAATGATTGCCCATGGCAAAATATTTTACTAAGTTTCCATTGATGAGTTTACTATAAATAACTTTTAACGATTTCCGAAATTTACGCTAATCGTATATAGAGATATCTGAGAACAAGCGCTTGTAATCTACCGATATTCTGTTCTAAATAAATCAACAGCTCTATAAGTAAATTCATGAATTATTCCTTATTCCAAAATTTTCTCGAAATTCTATACCGATCAGTAAATAGTTTACCCTGAAGGGGCGCCGGTGGCGCAAATAAAGTAATCGGTATTATCCCGATAAATCGGGATTTTGTACAAAACACTCGACACTCAGGACGAAATGGTTTGTATTCAAACCATTTCTGTTCGAGTATATATGTATATTAAACGGAGATTTCATGTATCGTATTATGCGCCAAACTGTTTTTATATTGGCACTATGCGCTGTTTTATATGCAAATGACGTGTTAAGCGTAAAATTTGATCGTCTGACGACGGAAACCGGTCTGGCCAGCAACGCCGTGGAATGTATCTATCAGGATCATCAGGGGTATATGTGGTTTGGAACGCAGGACGGTTTAACAAGATATGACGGCTATTCCTTTATTAACTATAAGCATGACCCAACGATAGCAGTACGCTTTCAGAGAATATCGTATACCATGTTTTTGATGACGGCCATTATTTATGGTTAGGCACCGCCGGCAAACTAAATCGTTTTGATCCCTTTAGCAAAGAGTTTAAAACACTGCCCGTTTATGGCGTTTCTTCCATTGTACGTGATGCAAATGGTATTATCTGGGCCGGTTCGCTTTCTCATGGTTTATATGGGATTGATGAACAGATGAACATTGTTTACCGTTTAACAAAGGACAATAGTGGATTAGGTTCTGATTATATTCGAGATTTATTGTATGATATACATGGAGATTTATGGGTTTGCACGGAAGGCGGCGGCGTAACCAGAATATCTTTTAAAAATGATTCCCTAAAACTTTACGTTTTTAAGCATGATGTAAATGACGAATACAGCATCGGCTCCGATTCGATAACCAGCGTCTGCCTGGATGGCGAAGGAAATTATTGGTTTGGTACGCGTAACCGTGGAATAGAACTTCTTACAAAAGCAGGAAGATTCGAACATTTCCGGCAGCATGATGAAAGGGCCAAGGGTCTGCCGTCAGATGAAATTCGCAGCCTTATTTACGATAAATTTTCGAACTCAATCTGGATTGGCACATACAGCAATGGTTTGTGCCGTTTAAAGAAGGAGGCAAATAATAACTACAGCATTATACCGTTAAAATCCAATTTATCCGACAGGGGGATTGTTAGCGATTATACGCTTACCAGCTTATTCATAGACCGCTTTGCTTCCCTTTGGAAGGGGACCTACCACAGTGGCGTTTATAAATTTACGTTGCCGCGAATCAAGTTTAAAACATATAAATTTCAAAATAGCGGCCGACTTAAAGATAATGGCGCCGATTACGCCTGGACGTTTTATGAAGATGTAAAAAAGCGCATATGGGCGGGAGGAATAAATGGTATAAGCTTACTTAGCGAGGAGAACGCATCGGAGGGAAAACTTAAAGGCTTGTATTTTAAGGGGCACAAGGATATTCAGGTACGGCGTATTTTAAAAGATCACCAGGGAACCCTTTGGGCCGCCACCATTGGGCTCGGCTTAGTTCAGTTGAAAATAGAAAATAACATTATTACCGCTATTCCGGTAGAATTCTCTGCCCGACGCGATGGCATACAAAATATATATTGTCTGGAGAAGGATAATAAGAATGACTCTTTGTTATGGTTGGGCTCGAACGGCGCCGGTTTGATTCGATATAATAAATTCAGTGGTACAACAAAGTTCTATAAAGTGGACCATGTTTCACCCGACTTGCGCCAATCGTTGGGATGGGTTTGCACAATATACCAAGATAAACAAGGAATTTTATGGTTAGGCACCTGGAATAATGGCCTTTGTATGTTTAATCCCCGAAATGGACAATTGATGCATTATCATAAACAAACTAACAAAAACAGTCTTAATAACAATACGGTGCTGTACATTCATTCAAGCGGCGACAGTATTTTATGGCTGGGTACTTATGGCGGTGGATTAAACCGCTTTAGCATTAAAAGGCAAACATTCCATTCTTATACCACTAAAGAAGGTTTACCGAATAATATCGTTTATGGGATTGTGGAAGATGATCATCATAATCTATGGCTGAGTACTAATAAAGGGATTGCTTTTTTACGGCAAACGGACGGGAGTGTAAAAAGTTTTACCGTCGATGATGGATTGCCGGGGAATGAGTTTAATTTGGGCGCTTGTTTTAAAAACAGCAAAGGTGAAATTTTCTTTGGCAGTACGCGGGGGATTGTGCGTTTTAAACCGGTGGAAGTGATAAATCCCTGGCCGCCGCAAATCCGTTTAACAGCCTTTAAAAAATACGGAAAAACAGTAAAATTAGATAAACCCTTAAATACGATAACCGAGTTTCATCTTGGTTACAATGATAAAGTGCTGTCTTTTGAATTTGTGGGCTTGCACTATAAAAACAGCGATAAAAATCAATACGCGTATATGTTGGAAAGCCTCGATGGCGCCTGGATTTACTGCGGTGCAAATCGCAAGGCCTCATACCAAAATCTTTCTCCGGGTAAATATGTTTTTAAGATAAAAGCGGCCAATTGCGACGGTGTTTGGAGTGAGGAGCCGCTGGAAATACCGCTAATTATCGCGCCTCCTTTCTGGGGGAGCCCCTGGTTCTATCTATTCTCTTTTATTATGGTCGGAACACTCTTTTTTGCTATTCATCGTATCAGATTGAAACAAATCCTGCGTATTGAAACTGCCAAATTAACCGAACGCGAACGTTTGCGCCGTAAAATGGCCGCTGATTTTCATGACGAATTGGGACATCGCGTTACTAAAATATCGCTACTATCGAAAATACTATTAAATAGTACGACATTTCAGCAACAAGCCATGAAACAATATCTTAATCAAATAGCCGAGAACGCGGACAATCTGTTTGCCGAAATGCGGGAATTTGTATGGGAACTCGACCCACAAAAAGATTCTTTGTATGATTTAATGAGCCATTTGAAAAACTTCAGCGGTCAGCTTTTTGATACGACCGAAATCGCTTTCCAGATTGAGGGATTAAATCCGGAACTTGAGGATATGAAACTTAATATGGAATGGCGGCAAAATTTACTACGCCTGTTCAAGGAAGGGATGACCAATATTCTTAAACACGCGGCTGATCGTAAAAATGTGCGTTTACAGGTCATTTGTACGGATGGGCACTTGCAGATCACGTTAAGCGATGACGGCCCGGGATTTGATGTTAATACCGCCCCGCAAGGCAACGGTTTAAAAAACATGCGTAGCAGAGCCGAAGCAATCAACGGTAGCTTGCAAATTGTTTCCTTCCCGGGAAAAGGCACAAAAATAATATTTACCGGAAAACTACCCTAAAGGATAGTTTTATTTAAGCAAAGCATATCGTATTATATTACAGTAGAGTCGCAAGGCAGGCTGAGTATGATAAAAATAGCCATCGTTGAAGATGACGAACAGTTGCGTAAAAGCCTCGTGAGTATAATTAACACTTCGGATGGATATACTTGCAGCGGCGATTACGTGAACTGTGAAGCGTCTATCAAAGATTTTAACGACAATCTTCCCGATGTGATTTTAATGGATATTGAACTGCCGGGCATGTCCGGCGTACAGGGCGTGCGCCTTATTAAAGAGCGCTGGCCGGAAGTTGAAATCATCATGCTGACCATTCACGAAGACAACGAATCCGTTTACGATAGTTTACGCAACGGCGCCTCCGGTTATCTTATTAAAAATATACAACCGTCAGAACTGATTAGCTGTATTCAGGATGTTCTAAAAGGCGGCGCGCCCATGAGCATGAACATTGCCCGTATGATTGTCAACTCCTTCCGTAAAACGGCCCGCGAAGAACAGTTGACCAAACGGGAAAGCGAAGTGCTCTACAAATTGCGCGAAGGGAAGAGCTATCAGGCCATAGCCAACGAGTTATTTATTTCCAAATCCACAGTGAAGTTCCACATAAAAAATATTTACCACAAATTGCATGTATCCAATAAAACAGAGATGTTTATTAAATTCTTCCATAATGATTTAAATTGATTTTTACCGCAGCTATTGATTCCCTTGCTTTTAGTTATGAAACTGATTTCAAAAACTATCCTTTAGGATAGTTACATAAACTTAGCTCACTATATATATTTCTTATATACCTCAACTCAGAATGTTATAAAACACATAGATAATTTTATCAGGAAATATCATAGCGAAAGGATTCCGGAATTAGGACAGGTATGTGCTGTCTGTGAGAATGATCGTTTTGGTTTTCTTTTATTGGACAGAATTCAATATGTCAATTTACCACATAGAAAGGAGTCCCAATGTATTTCTTTAAATTAAAGCAGAATTTCACGTTTGCGTTTGTATTAGGGATATGCGCCTTTGTATTTATAGCCGCGCAAGAAACAATTGCCCAGGCAGATACGCTGTGGTCGGAGGATTGGGAAGGTGACTGGTTAAATAACTGGCATACAGAAGCTGGTACATGGGAAGTTGGTATGCCCACTAGTGGGCCCCGATCGTCTTTCTCGGGCGATAGCTGTGCAGCCACGATTTTAACCGGTAATTATACTGAACCAGTTGACAGTCGGCTGATACGCCATATCTCATTTAAAGTGCCCTCAGCCGAGCAAAATCCCCGGTTGCGCTTTTGGCATTGGTATAGCTTCTCTTCTAATGATTATGGCAATGTGCAAGTTAAAACTAACGGTGGACAGTGGACGCCAGTGTCTGAAAATTATACAAGAACTTCTTGTAATTACTGGACAAATGTTTTCATAGATCTTTCACAATATGCCGACTCCACTATTCAGATTGCCTTTTTCTTCCATTCCAGAGCCTCCTGGAATGGTGGAAATGTCAGTACGGGCTGGTATATCGATGAAATTGCATTAATTACCGGGCCCCTAAATTTGGTTGAGCCAGAAACCTGGGAGAAAGGCATTAATGATTGGTATGTGGATTTTTGTTTATGGCAGGTCGGCCAGCCAACCAAGGGACCTAGCACTGCTCATAGCGGAGAAAACTGCGCAGCTACTGTATTGGACGGCAATTATTGCGAACCGAGAGATACCCGATTAATAAGTCCTTGGTTCTATGTTCCAGTTAAAGATTCAATTCCAGCTTTACGTTTTTGGCACTGGTATAGTTTTTCTTCTAATGACTATGGAAATGTCCAGATAAGGACAAAGGAAGATGATTGGGCTGTAATCTCGGATAATTATGGTAATACCAGCGGCAATATTTGGACTAACACCTATTTTGATTTATCTGCTTATGCTGACTCTTTAGTACAAATTTCATTCTACTTCCATTCCGCGCCTTCATGGAATGGTGGAAATATCAGCACTGGATGGTATATTGATGATATTGAAATCAATGGGTATATGACCGGATTTGAAGAAAAGTCTGATTATAGAACTCCTTCCGGTTATCTAATATATCAAAACTACCCCAACCCCTTCAACCCAACCACGACCATCAAATACGCTCTGCCCAAGGCGGGTACAGTAAAACTGGAAGTGTTTAATTTGCTCGGTCAAAAAGTGGCCACGTTGGTTAATAGCCGCAAAGCGGCGGGGAACCACCATATTAGCTTTAACGGCAGCGGGCTGGCCAGCGGGGTGTATTACTACAGATTGGAAACCGGGAGATTTGTACGTATCAGGAAGATGGTTCTGGTGAAGTGAACTACGCAATAATGTAGACACAAAAATTTATTAAGGAAAATAAACAAAAAGAGAAAACAATGATTAAAAATACCAAAGGAACTTTCATGAGGCATTGTTTTGCCAATATTGTTTTACTATTGATCTTCTGTTTATCCTTTAATTTAACCGCTGACGATAT
>CAZIBE010000066.1:0-21725 GCA_964536685.1 uncultured Calditrichaceae bacterium
CAGCAAACCTTTACCGCCCATGGTCAAAATATCACCGGGTACTTCTTAAACTGGGACGGCACGGATGTGACTTTCCAATCGCCCAATAATCAAGAAACACCGGTTGTATTTACAAATGCTAATGCCGAAGCGCGGGCGGTTTACAAAGGGCACCTGGCCAGCAGCGTTGCCCGTGCCACCGGCTACAATAACGGCAGGCGCGTGGCCAAATCCGGCAGCACCCTGCATTTGGTTTACGAAGACAACGGCGAAATCTGGTTTACTTCGTCGTCGGATAACGGGCAGCACTGGAGTCAGGACATGCGCCTCAGCCCGGCCCGCTACACGGAAGCAGGCGGAAATCAACACACCTTTGCCCATCCTTCCATTGTCTATTCATACAGCCAGCTTTACGTAACCTGGGAAGAGATTATTAAAAACGCTAGCAACCAGAAACGGCATCAAATCGCCTTTGCCTATAAAGGGGTAAACGATGCAAATTGGCAAACGGAAATTATCCCCAACAGCGCCAGCGCCTGGGCTTCCAATTCCTATATGGAATTTCCCACCATAGCGGCTATGAGAATACAGAAGGTTGCCGTGGCCTGGCAGGATAAGACCACGAGAAAAATCAAAGTAGCCCAAGCTTATTATGAGGACGAATATGCAGGATATCATTGGTCCTCCGTTAGCACGTTTTCGGAGCAGGGGCGGCCGGTAATCGCCCTGGCCGGCGGCAACACCTATCCCATAAAAATTGTATGGGCCGACGAGGGGCTGCAGTTTAAACAGGGCAAACGTACAGGCGATAATTTATCATGGGGCAGCACGGTGGATTTGGGCGAAGACCTGCCGGAATGGTACACCGAAAACAACAATCCTTCTTTGGATGTGGAAACTGACGGCACAGGCTATATTGCCTGGGAGGCCTTTGACGACGCCATGACCGATGACGATATTTTGTACCAAAAATATGATCTTGACGGCAGCGGCGCGCCCATAGGCGGTCTGACCATCATTGCCGAAGACGGCGCGGAAGATCCGGTGGTTTCCTACAATTCCTCCAATGACGAAGTAACCGTGCTGTATCAGTATAACGGCCAAATTCATCGAAAACAAAAAAGCGGCTCCTCATGGAATTACACCAATTTGGGCTCGGGCAAATATCCGTCTCTTTCCGCCAAAGCCTCCGCAGGCGCTGTGTGGAGTATGTATAATAGCGCGCCTTATTTGTTAAAGACCGAACAGCTTCAGGGTTATTTGGGCAAAACTTCAGCGGTTGATGTTATCGCGCAAAAACGCTTTTACTTCCCTGAAAAGGAACAGATTTCCGTAGCCCAGATGACGGAATTAACGCTGCAAGGCAGTTCGTTACAATTAAACGACAGCTTATCGGGTCCGTCGCGGTGGCTGGACGCCTCTAACGCTATCAATTGTCAAATGAAATATCTTACCAAGAAAGGTCCCCAGGACGCTGTAATGCAATTCTGGTACGAGAGTGCGGGCATCCGTTCTATGATGGACGCCATGACCTTGAATTGGAAAGACAGCGTAGCTTATAAACAGTTTACATTTGAACCGTCTAAGAGCGGGCTTGCTACGGTTTCTCTGGACTTCAGCGGACCGGCTCCCGTGGCGGTGAATGTGATTCCGGAGGGCGGCGTTTTAGCTAAAGCGCCGTCGGCAAAGAACTCCGGTTATCCATCCGAACCGATAACGGACTACGAGTTGTGCGCTAATTATCCCAATCCGTTTAATCCGGCAACCAATATTAAAATCCGTTTACCCAAAGACGGCCGGGTGCAGTTAAGCGTTTACAATATTGCCGGCGAGAAGGTCTGCGATTTAATACAGGGCTACCGTTCGGCCGGGGAATATACCGTTATGTTTAACGGCCGCGATTTAGCTTCCGGCGTATATTTTTACCGTTTGCAGGCCGGGAACGTCATTCGAACCAGACGTATGCTGTTGGTGAAGTAACCATTAGTCCAAGCAGTTACGCCTATTTACAAACGCCTTGTCGTTTTCCGGCAGGGCGTTTTGCGTAGATGCTAAAAAATTATGTGCCGCAGGGGTTGATTCAAAAGTGGCGGCAGTAGGGTAAGAAAAAATTAATACTTCTCTGTGTACTCTGCGAGCTCTGTGGTTATTTTACCCTCCCCTTTTTCAGTCAGTTGACTGATTCCCCCCGAGGGGGAACGGATTTTACCCCCCTTTCCGTCGGCTGACGGATTTCCCCACGGGGGAATGGTTTTACGCTTAACGAATAATGATTAACGTTAGATATGAGCGCATTCTTTTGGATATTTTTTTCGGAGGTGCATAGTAATCGGCGTATACGAAAAATACCGCCGGGGATATTTGCCTTCGACCCGCTCCTACGCAGGCCGAATAAGGAAAGTTGTTTAAAAAATTACTTGGGCTTGACAAAATGCTTACAGGCAGGTCCGTAAAACCGGGTTACTCTTTTTCGGGTAATGGTTCTTTGAGCACATCCTTTAACAGTTTGCCAGCCTTAAAATGGGTTTTTCTGCGCGCTGGTACATAGATAATTTCGCCGGTACGCGGATTGCGGGCTTTGGGTTTGGGTTTGGTTTTCTTTACTTCAAAAACGCCAAAATCACGAATCTCAATGCGCACTTCCGGATTAGCTTCGCTCAATATTTTACGCAGCACAGTGAATACAGCATCTACGAATTTTTCCGCTGTATATATTTTTTCTCCCAACTCCTGAGCGGTTCGTTTGGCAACATCTTTTTTCGTTACCGTATTCATTACAACTCCTCCCAAAAGACGAACTTTTGCCCTTAACCATTATTATTTAAAAAGATACAATCGAAAAAACTGCAAATCAAGAATATTTTATAATAATTATTAAATTCTATTGAACTTACCTCTCATTTTGCCTGTTTAGTAATCGGCTAAAGCCTTAGGAACTTTATTCCTTTTTTTGTTTTTAGAATTTTTTTCTCTGGCTGCTTCCATAAACAACCGTCTAATCCAGCATCTTTTTCAGCTCGTCTAATTTTTGCAGCGCCTCAATGGGCGTGATTTGATTGACGTCCACATCTTTCAGCTCTTTTTTCAGTTTAGTGACTTTTTCATCCTCAAACAAGCTGAGTTGATTGGCGTCAACGCTGTGTCCGCGGCGCCGCACGGCCAGCCGCGGCCGGTTGCTGTGCGGCGTTAGTTCATTGGATTCAAGGTTGGAAAGAATTTCCCGCGCCCGGGCGATCAACTCCACAGGCAGGCCGGCCATCTGGGCGACATAGATGCCATAGGAATTATCCGTACCGCCGGGCACGATTTTGCGCAAAAAGATCACTTTGTCCTGCCATTCTTCCACCGCCACATTGTAATTTTTAATGCGCGGATAGAGCAGGGCCAGTTCGGTTAATTCATGATAATGGGTGGCAAACAAGGTTTTGGCCTGTAGATCTTTTTTGTTATGAATATATTCCGCAACAGCCCAGGCAATGGCGAGGCCGTCAAAGGTGCTGGTGCCGCGGCCGATTTCATCCAACAAAATCAGACTGCGCGGCGTAGCGCTGTTCAATATGCCGGCCGTTTCGTTCATTTCCACTAAAAAGGTACTTTCGCCCAAAGCCAGATTATCGGAAGCGCCGACGCGCGTAAAGATACGATCTACAATGCCGATAACGGCCTGCTTTGCCGGCACGAAGGAACCGATCTGCGCCATCAGGACTATCAGACCGACCTGCCGTAAAAATGTGGACTTGCCGGCCATAT
Organism: uncultured Calditrichaceae bacterium; assembly: GCA_964536685.1. Taxonomy (GTDB): domain Bacteria; phylum Calditrichota; class Calditrichia; order Calditrichales; family Calditrichaceae; genus CAZIBE01. The sequence continues at coordinate 3,730 of CAZIBE010000066.1, forward strand.
TGGGGCCGGTGATGATCCAAATCTGCTCTTTCACCGGATCTAAATGCGTATCGTTGGCAATAAAATCCTCACCGATTTGCATATTGCGTTCCACCACCGGATGACGGCCGCCGGTAATATCAAGGCGCATGGAACGGTCGATTTGCGGGCGTACATAGCCGTATTCCTGCGCGGCCAGGGCCAGACTAAGGTAGCAATCCAATTCGGCAATCAGGCGGCTGTTGCGCTGAATCGGCTCGATATATTTGGCGACTTCGCGGCGCAATTCCTGGAAAATTTCATATTCGATGGCGTTCATTTTTTCCTCTGCGCCTAAAATCTTTTCTTCCCATTCTTTAAGCTCGGGCGTAATGTAGCGTTCGGCATTGACCAATGTCTGCTTGCGGATGTAGTTCTCGGGCACTTTTTCCTTATGCACATTAGTGACTTCCAGATAGTAACCGAACACCTTATTGTAGCTAACCTTGAGCGTAGAAATGCCGGTGCGCTTTTTTTCTTTTTCCTGATATTCGATCAGCCAGTCTTTGCCCTTGCCGGCGATGCCGCGCAGTTCATCCAATTCAGCGTTAAAGCCGGAACGGACGATACCTCCTTCCTGAATGGTCAGCGGCGGATTTTCCACAATCGCCGTAGCAATCAAACGGTTCAAATCGTCTAACAAGGCAAAGGAAGAAAAGACCTTGATCAGTGTTTTAAGTCCGCTTTGTTCGATGGCCTCCTTGACCGGGGCAATCAGCGTTAACGATTGATTGAGATTGAGAAGGTCTCTGGCGTTAGCCCGGCCGGTTACAATGCGGCTTAACAGGCGCTCCATATCGAACATGCGTCTGAGATGTTCTATTAGTTGGCCGCGCGTATCCGTCGATTCATAAAGTTCGCCGACAATGTCCAGCCGACGGTTGATGTCATCTAAATCGAGCAGCGGCTGCTGCAGCCATTGCTTGAACATGCGCGCGCCCATGGCCGTGGTCGTAAAATCCAGCACTTCTAACAAAGTGTTGCCCTGCCCGCCGTTACTCATGGCGCGCGCTATTTCCAGATTACGGCGTGTGCTCTCATCCAATACCATGTACTGCGAAAGATTCAACACATGCAAACCGACAAAGTGCTCCAGGCGCGTTTTGTAATTTTCCTGCAAATAGTGCATAATCACGCCGGCTGCCACGATAGCGGCGGTCATTTCTTCCAGACCAAAGCCTTTAAGCGAATGGGTTTTAAAATGGGCGATCAACACATCATAGGCGTAATCGCGGGCAAACAGCCAATCATCCCGCTTGGTAAAAATAGCCTGCACATGATTTTGCGTGAGCTGCTTTACGCGATCATAGCGGCTTTCGGCGGTTAAAATCTCTTTGGGATTAAAGCGGATGAGCTGCTCGACTAACTGTGAAGCGGGGAACTGACTAACCTGTAAGCTTCCGGTAGAAACATCGGCTACGGCCAGTCCGCAGGTATCCTCTTCAAAATGGACGGCGACCAAGAAATTATTGGAGCGGCTGTCTAATAATTTTTCGGAAAGCGTGGCGCCCGGAGAGGCGATTTCCACCACTTCGCGCTTAACAACGCCTTTGGCCAGTTTGGGGTCTTCCACCTGCTCGCAGATGGCCACACGCAAACCGGCGTTTAATAATTTAGGCAGATAATTATCCAGGGCATGATACGGAAATCCGGCCAGCGGCACATCGGCGGTTTTACCGTGCGAGCGTTTGGTTAAGGCGATGCCGATGGTTTTGGCCAGTAATTTGGCGTCGTCGTAAAATGTCTCGTAAAAATCGCCCATGCGGTAGAGCAGGAGAACATCTTTGTAATCGGCCTTGATGCTCAGATACTGCTCCATCAGGGGCGTGGTTTTTGCTGATTTAGTCATAATTAAAACGATTAAACTTTAACCGGAATGATCGGCAGGCTGAAATAAAAAATGCTGCCCTTGCCCGGCTCGCTTTCCAGCCAAACGCGTCCGTTGTGCATGGAGATGATTTCTTTACAGATGGAGAGGCCTAAACCGGTGCCTTTTAACGAGGCGTCTTTGCCTGCTTCGGTTTGTTCATATTTGGCAAACACTTTTTCCTGCTCGTCATAAGGGATGCCTACGCCCGTGTCTTCCACTGAAACATGCACGGCCAGAATTTCCTCGCCGGTCAGCTCGTTGGCCTCGCGCACCAGTTTACTGCGCAAGGTAATCTTCCCGCCCTCCGGCGTAAACTTTAGGGCATTACTTAAATAGTTGTTCAATACCTGTTCGATGCGCAGCTTGTCAAACTGCTGCAGAGAGATATTGTTATCCAGATCGATTTCCAGCCGAATATTCTTCTTTTTAGCCAGCATTAAATGATGTTCGTAAACCGCTTCGACCAGGGCGTTAATGGAATGGATTTCCATTTTGATTTCAAATTTGCCGGCTTCCAGTTTGGAGGCGATCATAAAATTGTCAATCAATTTCAGCACCTTGTCCACGTTTTCCTTGGCGATGCCCAACAGTTCGTCCTGCTCCGTGGAAATCTCGCCCACCATCTGGTTGCGTACGATATCGATGTAGCCCTGGATGATATTCAGCGGCGAACGCAAATCATGAACGATCATGGAATTAAATTCCGTCTTCAAACGTTCCAGACGGCGCTGCGGCCGCAGATCGGATAATACGCCGATAAACCCGGTGCTTTTCCCCTGCTGCTTTAAGGGCGTAAAATAAATCTGAAAGGGGATATACTGATTATCGTTGGAGAGCAGCTCTACTTCCAGGCCTTCCTGTTCTTCTTCCGATGTGCCGTTTTTAAAGAGCTGCAGCAAGCGTTCTTCTAACTCGCCGCGCGTTTTTGCCGAGCACAAATCAAACAGATTTTGTTCCAGCAGACTTTCCGGCTTATTGTAATTAAGGATGACGGCCAGACTGCGGTTCACGTAGATTATCCTTCCGTTCAAATCGCAGGTAACCAAACCCATGACCATGGTTTCGGCCAACAAGCGGTATTTTTCTTCGGATACTTTTAAGTTCTCGTACAAAGTGGCGTTTTCCAGCGCCACGGCCGCTTGGTTGGCAAAATATTCCAGACTGCGCACCTTCTCTTCGTTGGGGCGCACACGCTCCACAGGATCGTTTACGGCAATGTAGCCTAATTCCCGCCCTTTGCTTAACACCGGCACTAACAGCCAGTCTTCGTCGTTCCACTCTTTACCGATGGATTTCTGAAAACGTTTTTGATCCATTTCGTCGGGAATTTCATCGGCTAATTCGTGATCGAAAAAATAGGAGTTGCTGATTTTGAAACAATGGGGCTTCATATCTACGAACATGGGCGGAGGATATTTTTCGTGCAACACTTTTAGCTGCGGTTTTTTCAGCCCTAACACGGTCACATTTTCAAAAGCGTCGGTGAAGGGATGTTTTTTATCCAGAATCACCACATTCCAGCCCAGCGTGCGGCGGATAGCGTTGGTAATCTTTTTCAGCATTTCGTCGGTTTCGATATCCAGCGTCAATTCGGTGCCCAACTCGAACACACGGTCTAACTGGCGGATGGTCTTTTGCGCCTGACGCACCAAACGGCTTTCCACTAAAATATTTGTGGCCTTGTGAATGAGCTGCTCGGCGTCCTGGATTTCGGCATTGGTAAAGCGTTTCAGCGGCTGGCGGTTGGCCACTACAAAAAATCCTTTAATTTCGTTGCCCACGCGCACGGCAAATACGAGCACCGATTTAAATTCTTCTCCGGCCAGGCGCGTCATCTGCAGCAGATCATCGGCCGGCTGTTCTTCTAAATTAAAATGCATGCTGGCATGCCGCCCCACAATGAAGCGCTCAAAGGCCGGATAATCTTTCAACAGAAGCACCGGCGGCTTTTCATCTTCAAAGATATTTTCTTCCTGACCGGCTTTGTAACAGTATTGCGGGTAGAGGAAGCGAAAGCCTTCATTATAATTAAAATAAATGATCATTTCCGCCCGCAGCTTTTGCAGTAACTGCTGCGTTAAAAAAAGAGAAATTTCATCTTCGTTCAAACGCTGAAAGAGATTTTGTATTTCCGACGTCTCTTCCTGCACGCGCGCCTTGCGTCCGTAAATTTGCCGCAATTGCACAATACGGAAACTCAGGGAATTTGTCAGCATGTTCAAATGCTCCATCATCCGTTTATTCAACTCTTGCTCACCGCGGATGCCAATCAGCATTACGCCTAACAAATGGCTGGAGGCGCGTAACGGCAGTTGGTAGTATATATCCGACTCCAAACCCAACTTGGAAAAAAAGTCCAGCAAATAAGGATCGACAAGACGCTCCGCATCCAGCGCCGGATTATTCAGAAACATCTTTTTCCATACGGGCGTCCGGAAAAAAGTATCCTGCGCCGAACGCTCCAGATAATTGGCGGTTTGGACGCTTTTGTAGTCAAAATCGCCGGCGTTTTTGTTGAATACCAACAGGATCAGTACATCGGGATGAAATTCGTTGATCACATGATCGTTAACCAGCTCGCACAAGCGGTTCACTTCGTTTACACGGATGAGATTGTGCTGCAGCTCAGTAATATCTTTAAGAAACAGTACTTCGCGGCGATATTTTTGCAACTGCCTTCGCGTGGCCAGATGAAAGCGGATTTTAACTTTCAACTCGGGAAATTTGGGGCTGACGTCGATGATGTCGTTAATGCCGATTTTTTCAATTTCCAGGCGATCAAATAATTCCACATCGGGCATCATGGCAATGACGGGAATAGCGACGCCAAAACGGCTGTTTTTAATCTTTTTTAAGATTTCTTTGGAATGGGCGGTTAACGACTCGCCCCACAATATCAAATCCGGTTTCATGCTTTTAGTTAAATTGTAACTGTTGGCAATATTCGTGGCAATGATCACGGCAAAACCATTCTCCCGTAAAAAAGCGGAAATTCGCTCCTGCAGCAGAGAATTACGGTGAATCAGCAAAATCTTATCTTTGTAAATCATGGTGGGCCCATTCGCGATATGGAACATGTTAATTAATGTTCTTATAATAAATCGAAGCGATTCCTTCTAAACTTAAGTATTTATCGGTAAAATCTATCATCTTCGTCTGGCAGGAAATTTTATACGCCAGTCCGCCGGTGGCCACAACCTTGGCCTCTTTCAATGCTTCTGTTCTAATGCGTTGCACCATGCCTTCCAGTGTAAATACGGCGCCAAATAAAATGCCGCTCTGAATGCTTTCCGTGGTGTTGCGGCCGATAATTTGCTCGGGAAACTTCAACTCCACGCGCGGCAGCTTGGCCGCCCGGCGGTGCAGGGTTTCGATAGACGTATTTAATCCGGGAGCAATGATGCCGCCCAAATAATCGCCCGCGCTATCCACACAATCAAATGTGGTGGCCGTGCCAAAATCGATGATGATTAGCGGTTGCCCGTACTTTTCCTTACCGGCCACGGCGTTGCACAGACGGTCGGCGCCCACCATTTCCGGCTCGTGGTATTTAATCTGCAGATCCAGTTTAAGATCGGCGCTGATGACCAACGGCTCTACCTGCAAATAGCGTTTGCACATCATCTTGTAAATCGGCGTCAAATCCGGCACGACGGACGAAATGCAAGCCCCGCTTAACTGCGACAGCCGGTAGCCCTCATTGTGAAATAAATAATGCAGCATCACGCCGATTTCATCCTCGGTGCGCGCCAAATCGGAAGTAATTCTCCAGTGGTTAAGCAACGTGCTATCTTTAAACAGGCCGACTACCGTATGCGTATTTCCGATATCGATGGCTAATAACATATCACCTCGCCGCTAATAAGTTGTTTAACTGCGCCCGATTCATCACGGTAGACCAGATAACCCTCTTCGCTGACGTCATGGAAGACGGCCTTCTCTTCACCAGTGGCGGTTTTTATGGAAATGGGCTGATTAAACTGACGGCAGTGTTTCTTCCAGTTTTGCACTACCTGCCGGTAACGCGTGCGTTCCAGCCGTTGATAGGCCACTTCAAATTCATGAAGGAAAAAAAGCAGCAGGTCTTCCCTGTTTAACAAACGGTCGCAGGCTAAAAACAGCGATGTGGCTTTCTCCCGTAAATCTTCGGGAAAATCTTCTGCGCTCATATTGATATTGACGCCAAAACCGATGGCCAGCGCCACTATTTTTTTATCCTGTAAAATGGATTCGGTAAGAATACCGGCAATTTTTTTGCCCTGCACCAGCAGATCGTTAGGCCACTTTAAATCGATTTGTATATTAAGAATATCTTGCTTCTGTAGAAATCGTTCCAGCGTGCGCGCCAGAATGTAAGCGGCGGCCAGTGTAATCTTTTGCGTAAATTCGATGGGTAATTCCGGTTTTAATAGCAGGCTGAAAAGCAGGTTTTTCCCTGCCGGAGACCTCCATTGTTTGCCCAACCGGCCGCGGCCGCTGGTTTGAAGATCGCTAATTACCAGCGTGCCTTCCGGGGCGCCGCTGCGCGCTAAATCAAGAATATGCGTGTTGGTGGAATCCAGCACATCAAAGCAGTGCACCTCACTGCCCAATAGTGTGGTGGATATATTCTGTTTAATTTTCTCACAGTCAATCATATAAAATCTCTCAAAGGGTTCCGTTCTTCAAATGGTTTATGTCATCTCATTTATCTGTATAAGATAAACAGACGTTACAACTTTTTATTTGACCGAAAGCAAATTTGCTTATGTAATGTTGTAATTAAGCAAATTTATCGTTTTACTAAAAGTACGGTAATTTAATATTTTCAGGTAGAATTACAAAACCTAATATTTTAGGTTCACTTAAGTTACGTACCGTTTATTCTTCGGGCACCGTCCACTTAAAACGGCCGTTATTAAAAATATACTCAATTTGTTCGATGCTCTGCGCTGCCTTGCGCTGCACCGCTTCGGCCGTATTAAAGGCGTTGTGCGGCGTTAAAATCACATTTTCCATGGCTGCCAGCTGGCGAACCGTTTGTACATAGGGCGTACTGGCGGCGATGCCCTGCCGACTGGCAACGGCCAACTCTCCTTCCCGATCATACACGTCTAAAGCCGCTCCGGCCAGCCGTTTCTCTTTAAGCAGGCGCAGTAAATCCGCCACCGGCGAGAGTTCGCCGCGTGAAATATTGATAAATAAGGCGCTGCGACGCGCCTGGCTTAAGAGATGATAATTAAAATAAGCTCTGTTTTTTTGCGTAAGATTCATGGCACAGACGATCACATCGGCTTGCGGCAATCCATCCTCAATCGAGACAAAGTCAAGATCATCGTGTCTTTTAACAATGTCCACGCCCAGTACGCGCATCTCCAGTCCGCGCCCAATACGCACAACCTGATAGCCAATATTGCCCACGCCAACCACCAACAGGGTTTTGCCCTGCGCTTCGCGGCCGGTCAGGCCGTCGCGCATAAACGTGGCTAATTGGTCGATTTGTCTGGATAGTTTACGCCACAGCGCCATCCACAACAGCATGGCTTGCTCGGCAACAGCACGGTTGCAATAGAGAGGGAGATAACCCAAAGGAAGCCCGGCCTGCGTTTTGTTACGGTAGGCGAGCAGGTGATCGTAGCCGGTGGAACGGGATAAAACACCCTGCAGCGTGCCGGCCCATTGCAGCGGCAACTGGCTTTGCGTGCGCAGACTGATCAATTTTGCCGGCGGCTGGCTATGCCCGCTTTCCTGAATAGTTTTCCAACTAAAACCCGCTTTTAGATTTTCCGGGAGATAGCGCCTGAGCAGCTCCTCTTCTTCGGCAAAGGCTTCGTAAAAATAGACATCATAGGTTGACATATTGCGCCGTATGTTAAATTAACTGTAGTGTGAACGGCGCAAATTAGGCAAAAATTGGTCAACACACAAGCCCGGATCCGCAGGCGCCCCACTTACAGAGTTTTCATGATTTCCAGATAACGCTTATACGGAATGGCTGACAAGCTTTCTGCCGTCACAGCGCCTTTGGTCATGGTAATCATGGAAACTTTAGCGGCCACTTCCTCGTTGGGCGCATCGTAAATATCCATAAAATCATAGGCGCCCAACAAGGCATAGTGATCAATCCATTTTACTTCAGGGCATTTTTCCTTCACCGTCTCGAACCATTCCCGGCCGATATTTTCACGCGTGACGGCGTCTTTCATACTCGAGGGCGAAAGTTTTGTCAAAAGTACATATCTGGGCATAGCTCCTCCTCAGGTTATATGAAACACCTTTAACCTACTATCAACTTTTCCTGCCGGCTTTATTCCACTATCATCGGTAAAGTTTTAGGCTGCACTAAGCGCCTAAAGTCCTGATAAGTTGTTTTAATCAGTTCGCGGTGATTGCCGGCGTTAAAGGCGATGTATTCGTTTTCGGCAAGAGATTCCGAAGCATAAGTTTCCATATCGTACAAGTTGCCGAAGGGCGGCATGGCGCCGATTTCACATTCCGGAAAATGATACTTAAATTCTTCTTCGCCGGCCAGTTCCACTTTTTTAGCGCCAATACGCTTTTTACACAACTCCAGATCGACCTTTTGCGACGCCGGCAGCACGGCCAACACCATTTTCCCGTCTAATTTTAAAACAACGCTTTTGGCCAATTCTTTTCCTGGAATATGCGCTGCGGCGGCAATTTCCTGAGCGGTATACGAAGGGGAATGAATGATCACGACGTACTTGACCTTTTGCTGATCCAGATAGTCGCGCAAACGATTTATGGGCATGGCATCCTCCTATTTATGTTTGAATAAGGAAGCGCTTTCCATAGCCCTGTAAACTCCTGCCTGCACTTTAACATATTTAATGTAGGCGCTGATTGAAGGTGGCGCAAGGAATTTTATTTTTATCTGTTAATACGTTACGCGCCTGTCACTATTGTTAAACGCTTTTTGGGTAAAAAGTTGCCTTTAAAAAATATTTAAACAGATTTTCTGGCGGGGAGACGGTTTTTTGTGGGAGTGGCCGGTTTTTTTTGCTTAGGGCGAGCCTTATCGCGCTGCTCGTGCGCCTTCTTTTCTAACTGTTTCATGGTCTTTTGGTAAATACGCTGCCAAAAATCCACATCACGTTTATGGTACAGTTTGGTTTTGGCAAAGGATTCCGGACTAATATCGAATTTCTCAAAAACCGCCTGCGTGCGTTTTAAGCGTTCCTCTTTACTAACGGGCAGTTTTTCAATCACCATTATATCGGCCAGAATAGCGGCAAAGGTGTCGTCGTCAATTAAATAATCCGGTTTGCTTTCGCAAGAGGTCAAAACAAACAAAAGTACTAAAACAAAGAGTAATCCCTTATTAACTTGCCACATAAAAAAACGCATGATTAATCCCTGATTTTTAATTCCCCGACCGGAGCTTGTTCTGAGGGGGAAGATTAAGAGCAGGAGTAAAAGAAAGGGTAAGAAATATATCTCACCGGCCCATTTCTTTTACCTTCTCTTTAAACCATTTGCAAAGTGTTATGCATCCCCTTCAAAACCAACTAAAGGTGATATTCTGTTAAACTAAACTTCTTTGCGAATATAGAGTTAAAGGGCTTGAAATACAAATGAAACAATTTGTGTTTACTTGATTGTAGAAAAATATATGTTTAGTTTTGTAAAAACAACGGAGATAGATTTTATGCGCATGCCAAAAATTGTTTTATTTCTGCTTCTTTTAACGGTTCCCCTGTTAGCCCAATTCGGTAAAAACAAAGTGCAATATCAGGTTTTCGACTGGCACTATTTGCAGTCTGAGCATTTTGATATCTATTTTTATCCGGGCGCCTATCAGTTAGCTTCGTTTGTAGCCGACGAAGCGGAATCATCGTACGTTTCGCTGCAACAGGATTTTAAATACAACATCACCGCCCGCGTTAAAATCATTTTGTACAAATCGCATAACGATTTTCAGCAAACCAATGTAATAGAAAGTTATCTGCCCGAGGGCGTCGGCGGAGTGACCGAATTGTACAAAAACCGCGTAGTCATCCCCTTTGAAGGGTCCTATGATCAACTGCGCCATGTATTGCACCACGAATTGGTACACGCCGTCATGAACGACATGTTATACGGCGGTTCCATTCAGTCTATTATTTCCGGCCAGGTAGTGCCCGTTCCTACCTGGTTTGCCGAAGGCCTGGCCGAGTATTTTTCCATGCGCTGGGATACGCGCGCTGATATGATCCTGCGCGACGCCACCATGACCGGCTATCTGCCTCCCATTCAATACCTCAGCTATTACATGGCCTATCAGGGCGGACAGAGCGTGTTCCGTTACATCGCCCGTAAATACGGCAACGAAAAGATCAGCGAAATCCTGCACAAGCTCAAAGGCAGTTTCCGCTTTGAAGGCGCTTTTAAATCTGCCTTAGGCATCAAACTGGACGAACTTTCCGAAAACTGGCAAAAGCAGATGCGCAAAGAATACTGGCCGGATATAGCCGACCGTCAGGAAACCGGAGACTGGGCGCGTCCGCTGACCAAACATAAAAAAACCAAAAACTATCTCAATATCAGTCCGGCGCTCTCGCCCAAAGGCGACAAGATGGTCTTTCTTTCCGACAAGGACGGCAAGCAATCCATCTATTTAATGGATGTATTGGAAAACAAGGTCATCCGCCGCCTGGTAAAAGGCGAAACGTCGGTAAATTTTGAAGAGTTGCACTGGCTCAGTCCGGGCATGGGTTGGTCGCCCGACGGCAGCAAAGTAACCTTTGCAGCCAAAGCCGGGGGTCAGGATGCGCTGTATATTTACGATTTAAAAACGGATAAAATCAAGCAGTACAAATTCGGTTTAAACGGCTTATTTTCCACTTCCTGGTCGCCTGAAGGGGAAAGTATTGCCTTTGTCGGTCAAAAAGACGGCTCCAGCGATATTTATCTGTTTGACGTTAAAACAAAAAAGATCACCAATCTGACGCACGATATTTTTTCGGACAGCTATCCGCGCTGGTCGGCGGACGGGCAAAAGTTGGTTTTCGTTTCCGACCGCGGCCCGTATGTTAATCCGGACAGCCTGCCGCCCGGATTCAGTATGGCCAGACACAACTTTAACAATTCCGACGTCTATGTAATGGAGCGCGACGGCAGCCGGATGCGGCGTATTACTACCTGGCCCAGCCGCGAATCGGACGCCGTTTTTTCGGAAGACGGCAAATCCCTGCTTTTCACGAGCGATATCAGCGGCATTTCCAACATTTACCATTATGATTTTGACAGCGACAGCACTTATGCCGTCAGCAATCTGCTTACGGGCGCTTTTCAGCTGAATGTAGACAGCAAGCGCAACACACTGGCCTTCTCGTCCTTTCAGGAAGGCGGCTGGGATATTTTTATCATCAAGGATCCTTTCAAACTGAAAAAGACTACCATAAAACCGACTCAGTATATTAAACGGCTGAAAAAAAAGGAACCTGATGTGCTGCTACCCTCTCCTAAAAAAGCCGCCGCCGCTAAAGATACGGTCAGCCGTAAAGTTAGCATCCCCACATCCAAAGATTTCAGCCATTATGTTTTTGCCAATATGGATCAGCGTACGCAAAAGAAAAAAGTAAAAGTTTCTTTGAAAAAAGAAACTTACAAATCAACGAACGGCAACTACAAAGTGCACAACTATAAAGTACGGTTTTCACCCGATTTGGTAAACGGCGCGGCTTCGTACAATACGCTGTGGGGCTTTCAGGGCTACACATCGCTGGCCTTTAGCGATGTGTTAGGTAATCATAAATTTTTCATCGGCTCCAATCTGGTGTTCGATTTACGCAACAGCTATCTTACATTGCAATATCTCTACCTGCCGCGGCGCACCGATTACGGCGTGACCGCTTTCCATTATGCCAACACCTATTGGACCGGCGCGGGGTTAATCCGTTTTCGCAATTATGGTATTTGGCTGATGGCCTCCCGGCCTTTTAATAAATTCATGCGCGTGGATTTTTCCTTAAACTGGTGGAATGCCGCCATGGAGTATTTGCTCATATCGGTCAAGCCGGAAACCGTGACCAGCGTGTTGCCGGGCATTCAATTAGTATACGATACCTCGGAATGGGTCTGGCCGGATACCGGTCCGCGCGAGGGCTTCCGCGGTTCCATCAGCTTAACGGGCAGTCCCAAATATGCGTCAAACAGTCCGCAGTTTGTCACCTTAAAAACGGATGTGCGCAAGTACTTTAAATTATCCAAAAATTATTCCATCGGATTGCGTTTTACAGGCGGAGCCAGCCGCGGAGGCAATCCGCAGCAATTTTTCCTCGGCGGTGTGCCCAACTGGTTAAACCGCCGCTTTAACGGCAGCGTGCGCATCAACTCTCTCTATGATGTCTATTATTCTGAGTTTGTCACTCCGCTGCGCGGGGCGCGTTATTACGAAAAAACCGGCGATAATTTCGGCTTGATTAATGCCGAATTTCGCTTTCCGCTGATCCCTTACATGCAGTTGGGTTTACCGCCTATGCAGTTAGGCAATATCAAAGGCCTGTTTTTTACCGATATTGGCTCGGCCTGGAATACTTCCGAAGAAAAATATTTCCGCGGCGTCAAGGACGGTCGACTGAAAGATATTATTGCCGGATATGGAATGGGCGCACGCATCTACTTGGGCTTTTTAGGACTGTTACTGAAATACGACGTGGCCTGGAAATTTGATCTGAAACATTCCAGCGCTCCCTGGCACTACCTCTCTGTGGGAGTGGATTTTTAACCATGATTAAACACATCGAAAATACCGGTCGCAAAGCGCTGCTCTCCATCCATGAGACCGGCGAAGTATTTATCATGTTGTGGAAAGTAACGCGTTATCTGGGACAATTGTGGCGTAACCGACAGTTGGTCATTTATCAGATGCAGGAGATCGGCGTTCGCTCGATTCCGCTGGTTGTATTTGTAGGTCTCTTTGCCGGCGCCGTGGCTTCGATTCAAACGGCCTATCAGTTACAGGGATATATTTCCTTCAACTATCTGGGAGCAGCCACCAGTGTGGCCATTTTTATTGAATTGGGACCGGTACTCACGGCGTTAGTGGCCGCCGGACGCATAGGCGCTTCCATCGCCGCCGAAATCGGCACGATGAAGGTCACCGAGCAATTGGATGCACTGGAATCTCTGGCCATCGATCCGCTGCGCTATTTGGCGCTGCCAAGAATTTTCAGCGGATTTGTCATGATCCCGGTGCTGACCATTATTGCGGATTTAGTGGGTATTCTGGGCGCATACGGCGTTGCTTATCTGAACCTGGATTTACCTCCGGAAATTTTTTTTGGCAGCGTTAAAGAATTTTTCACCGTCATGAACGTGATGTCCGGTTTAATCAAAGCCTTTGTATTTGGCGGAGTGACGGCCATCGTCGGATGTTATGTGGGATTCAGCACCAAAGGCGGCGCCGAAGGTGTGGGACAAGCCACTATCCGGGCGTTTGTTCTTTCTTCGGCCTTAATTTTGTTAAATGATTATATAATTTCGGTGATCTTATTTTAAAATGATTGCAATTCACAACTTACACAAATCGTTTGACGGCAAAGTCGTCCTGCGCGGCGTGGATTTGGATATTCACGACGGCGAGAGGCTGGTCATTATCGGGCGCAGCGGCTGCGGGAAGAGCGTTCTGCTTAAGCATATACTCAGCCTGATGGAACCGGACAAAGGCTATATTCTGGTCGATAATATTGCCATCCGTAAAGTCAATCAGAAAGATTTGTTTTTTCTGCGGAAGCAATTCGGCTTTCTTTTCCAGAGCGCCGCCTTGTTCGATTCCATGACCGTTGCCGAAAACATCGCTCTGCCGCTAATTGAGCACACAACGCTGTCGCCTGCCGAGATAGCGCGCAAAGTGTCCGAAAAGCTGGAAATGGTGGGATTGCCGGGTATAGAGAATCTGCGCCCTGCCGAACTTTCCGGAGGCATGCGTAAGCGCATCGGCTTGGCGCGGGCCATTGTCATGGACCCCAAATACATCCTGTACGACGAACCTACCACCGGCTTAGACCCCATCATGGCCGCCAATATCGACAAATTAATTGTCGATCTCAGTAATCAGTTAAAACTAACCTCCATCGTAGTGACGCACGATATGCAAAGCGTAAACAAGGTGGCAACACGCGTGGTCATGCTGCATATGGGAAAAATTATTTTCAGCGGGACTACACAGGATTTACAGACAACGGATAACGAGGTAGTGCATCAGTTTGTAACAGCCAATCCCGAAGGCCCTATTCAACCTAAACCTCTGAAATACTGATATTTTTCGATCGCCAAAAGATCAAAGCGATTGCCAGCAAAATTAACAACGCTCCGCCATAAAAATTAGCCGAAGGCACCTCATTTAGCAGGACGGCGGCGTAGAATGTGGCCAAGACGGCTTCGCCTAACATGGCCATGTTCACTTTGTACACCGGCATTCTGCGCGACGCCCAGTTCAGGATGGAATGTCCCGCTAAATTGGGTCCCAGCGCTATTACAATCAACAAAAACCAATCCATCGTTGTCAAATTAATGAAATTTATCCCGCTGAACACCAGCAAAGGTAAAATCAACAGCGCCGCCGTGCCGTACACACGAACCAGATAAGGCAGCAACGCCATGCGGCCGGTCATTATGCGTGCGATGAGTAAATAGGCCGCCAAACAGACAGCCGCCGCCACAGCCAGGGCATCTCCCAATAAAGCATCCCGCCCCGAGGCCATATCGGCGGCGGCCAGCAGATACATACCGGCCAGCCCTAAGATTAACGCTATGATTAAACGGCGGGCGCCGCGTTCCTTCAAAAACAGATAGGAGAGCAGCCAGCCAAAAATAGGATGGGTACTTTCAAGAAAAATAGAGCTGCCCACGGTGGTCAATTGCAGCGAGTAAATCCAGGTGTAAAAATGGACCGCTAAAAAAACGCCGGCCAGCAGGATAAGCGCCGGATAGGATTTATTCTTAAGCGGTTTAATTGATACAGCAGATTTTTTGGAGAAGGGCAGCAACAAAAGCGCGCTGAAAGCCAGCCGGTAAAAGGCAATGGTCAACGGCGGCAGCTCGCCCAGCCAGCGGATAAAAATAGAACTCCACGAAATAATAATGATGCCCGCAAATAGAACGAGATTTGTCTTGCCCTGTTGCATGGAGTAAGTTACAGCCGGCGTTTTTACGGCGCAAGCCGCAAACGGCTATTCCACTTCGGGAAAAAGCCGCCGGAACTCGGCATGTAGTTTTTGCCAGGAAGCGCGCAGGCTTTCCGAAACCACTTTGGTGCCGGTCAACACAGGCATAAAGTTGGTGTCGCCGTCCCAGCGCGGTACCACATGATAATGCAGATGTTCGTCGATGCCGGCCCCGGCGATGCGCCCGATGTTCATGCCAATATTCATAGCGTGGGGATGCAGCACATTACGCATAACCTGGATAGTTTTGCGAATGGTGCGCTGCATATCCAACAGCACATCATCGGATAAGTCCAGCGGGTCGCCGCTATGCTGAAAGGGTACGACCAATAAATGGCCGTTGTTATAAGGAAACTTATTCAAAATAACGAAACACTTTTCTGACCGGTAAAGAATCAGATTCTTTTCATCGTCATTCTCTTGCGGTAATTCACAGAAAATACAACCGTCGTGCTTGTCCACTTCATTTAGGATATACTCCATCCGCCACGGAGCCCAGAGCTGTTTCATACGATTTGTTTCCCCGTTTTATACATAGAATAGCCCAATACACAAAGGTATTGGGCTAAGCAATTTATATGTTTTTTAAACTAAAGAACGATTTTGATTATTCGCCCTCTTTTTCCTTCTTGGCCTCTTCGATGATCTTTTGCGCGATATCGCTGGGAACTTCTTCATAATGTGAGAAGGAGCGCTGATGAATGCCGCGGCCGGAAGTCATGGAACGTAGAGTAGTGGAATAGCGGTATAATTCGGACAATGGCACCTGAGCGTTAATTACCTGAAAGGGACCATCGCTGTCCATACCCATGATTTTACCGCGGCGACCACTGATATCGCCCATTACATCGCCCATGTATTCTTCCGGAACACGGATTTCGATATTGTAGATAGGTTCTAACAACACCGGATTTGCATCCATAAAAGCCTTTTTGAAAGCCATGGTGGCAGCAACCTTAAAAGCCATTTCGGAAGAATCCACCGTATGGTAACTACCGTCGTACACAGCTACGCGCACATCAACTACCGGATAGCCGGCAATCACGCCTTTAGACATGATTTCGATAACGCCTTTTTCCACGGCTGGAATAAATTTGCCCGGAATCACGCCGCCGACAATTTCATCTAAAAATTCAAATTTTTCACCGCGCTGCATCGGTTCTAAGCGCAGATGGCAATCGCCGTACTGGCCGCGCCCGCCGGATTGCTTTTTATATTTTCCCTGCGCCGTGGCTTTTTTACGGATAGTTTCGCGATATGGAATGCGCGGCTCTTCTTCTTCCACTTCCACGCCGAATTTCTTTTTCAGACGCTGCAGGATAATTTGTAGATGCATCTCGCCCAGACCGGAGATGATGGTCTGGTGCAGCTCGGAATCCTGATAATATTCAAAAGTTGGGTCTTCTTCGTGCAACACCTGCAGGCCGTGGCTGATTTTTTCTTCATCGCCTTTAGCTTTGGGTTTAATGGCCGTACGGATGATGGCTTTGGGGAAATCAATCCGGGGATAGGTAATTTCTTGCCCTTTAGCTGCCAGCGTATTTCCGGTATGTGTGCTCTTTAATTTGACCACCGCGCCCACATCGCCGGCGTTGAGCTTTTCTGCTCCGATTTTATTTTTCCCGTTGAGAATAAATATCTGCCCAATACGTTCGGTTTGCCCGTTGGCCGTATTGAGCACTTCGTCGCCTGCATTTAGAGAACCGGACATGATTTTAAAATAGGAGAGTTCGCCCATATGCATTTCGGACAGGGTTTTAAAGATAAGCATGGAAAGCGGTTCGTCTGCAGAGACTTTGCGTATCTGGTCATTTTCGCCCTTAACCTCACCGCGTTCATTTGGAGCGGGGCAGAAATTGACCATGACATCTAACAAACGCTTAACGCCCACATTTGTGGTAGCCGAAGCGCAAAAAACAGGAAAGACCACATCACCGGCAACCGCTTTTTTAAAGCCGCCACGGAATTCATCTTCCGTAAGCTCGCCGGCTTCAAAATAGCGCTCCATTAATGTATCGTCGCTCTCAGCAACCGCTTCGATTAGTTTAAGATGATATTCGTCGGCTTTATCTTTGAATTCAGCGGGGATATCTTCTTCGCTATACTCGCCGCTGCCGTCCTTTTTAAATTTCAGCATTTTCATACGAAATAAATCGATAATGCTGTCAAAATTAGGCCCTGTTTCCACAGGAAACTGTGTCAGCACTACCTGATTTCCAAAACTTTTTACCACATTCTGAAAAACCTTGTCAAAATCAATGTTTTCTCTGTCCAGTTTATTGATGATAAAAAAGCGCGGCACTTCGTTTTTAACGGCTTCGCGCCAAACCTGCTCCGTGCCCACTTCCACACCGGACGCCGCCGAGATTACCAGAAACACCGTATCTACCACGCGCATACTCCCAACCACTTCTCCAAAAAAGTCGGAATAGCCCGGCGTATCTAAGATATTCAGTTTATGATCCTTCCAAATACCGTGCATCAAAGCCGTGTTCAAAGAAAACTGACGTTCTATTTCATCCTCATTATAATCTGACAGGGTTGTACCGTTTTCTACTGTACCCATGCGACTAATTTGTTTCAGATTAAAGAGAAGTGCTTCAGCAAGGGTTGTTTTACCTGCGCTTCCGTGCCCACCTAAGCCCACATTACGAATTTGACCTGTCTGAAATTCCTTCACAAGCTCCTCCTTCTAAAAAAGCGGTTTTTATAAGCAAAATTTCAATTTGTTTTCAATTTTATTTTTCTTCCGCCATAAAAATTAAGTCTATGAAAATACTAAATTCATTTTCTTTTTTCAAGGAAAATTCTGTACGGAAACTGAATGGCCCACAATTTCTGGAAATAACCACACATCCGTCCTAAATAATGTTTTTTAATTGCCACTATCTTTAGATAGTGGTCCGTAAATGTCACAGAAGTGTTAAGGCTTTAGCCTAACACAGCAACGAGAGTTACTA
>CAZIBE010000067.1:0-19407 GCA_964536685.1 uncultured Calditrichaceae bacterium
CGGAGTGATCCCTACGGGAAAGGAAGCACTTCGTGGTGGGAAAATGACAGTGAGAGACCTTTTTAGAGTGAACTCACTTATGCTAATATCTGCTTTAAATCCGTATTGGTTAAATCGGAAATGGGGGCATTGGGACTATTCTTCTTTAACGGGCAATGTAAAATAGAAGGTGCTGCCGCCTTCCCGGTTATTATAGGCGCCCACCTTACCGCCGTGCGCCTCCACCAGCAAGCGGCAAATATACAATCCCAGACCCTGACCGTTCTTTGTCTCCGTTTCCGTTTTTAAACGGTAATATTTGTCAAAAATATGTTCCAATTGATTCCCGGGGATGCCCGGCCCGGAATCGATGATGCAAAACTCCAGCATACTCTTGTTGCTGGCGCTGCGGGTTTGGCGAACGGTCACACGGATGGTGCCGTCCATCGGCGTAAACTTAATGGCATTGTTCACCAAATTATTCAGCACACGGCTGACGCTCAGGCTGTCGGCTTTAAGCACCGGCAAATCATTGGGTACCTGCGGCACTAATTTGATGTTCTTTTGATCGGCCAGCACCCACAAAGCGCGCAGAGCTTCCTGAATCATTTGGCTGGCACGCATGGGCATTTTGATGAGATTGTACTGCCGGCTTTCTAATTGAAAAACCAGCGCGAGTTCTTCTAACAAAGCGCGGATTACATCCCCCTGGCTTAAGGCATTGGACAAAATTTTCTTTTGGCCTTCATTGATGGCGCCGAACACCTCCTGTTCCAGCAATTCCAGATATCCGATGATGCTTTGAACGGGCGAGCGCAGATCATGAATCAGCATAGCCGACAACGTGGTCGATTCTTTGCGCTCCGCAGCCAGACGGATTAGGTTGCGCAGCATTCCTTCCACCTGAGCGACTGACGAGAAAAGCGCTTCGTCGACGATAAAATCTCCCAATTCCCCGTCGATGGTTTCCCCATGGGGATGCACCAGCGCAACAACAGCGGTGGGAAAATCCGTGCGCAACTGCGGTAATTTTTGAGTTAGCACAGCCGACTGTACGCCGGAAACGACAATGAACAATTCCATACTATCCAGCTCGGCAAGGCGCTCCAGGCCGGCCTCGTCCTGCACAATACGCACGACTGAACTTAGCTGCCGCAGGCTATCGCGAAACCACCTGCCTATCTCGCCGCCTCCGTCAAATAAAACAACTGCCACGGAATCCTGCATGTTATTTCCCTTTAAACTCGGCGCGACGTTTTTGCAGAAAGGCGTCGATGCCTTCCTTCATATCGCCGGAATTACAGGCCATGCCAAAAAAGTCGGCCTCGGTGTTCAGTCCTTCTTCCAAGGTCATATCTAATCCGCGGTGCACCGTTTCCAAAACAAATTGCACGGCCAGCGGGCCTTTGCCTAAAATCTGGCCAAGCATTTCTTTTCCGCTATCTAATAGTTGATCGGACGGTACTACTTTATTGACCAGCCCCAACTGGTAAGCGCGCCCGGCGTCGATCATTTCGGCGGTGAGCAGCAATTGCAGGGCAACGCCCCGGCCAACCAAACGCGGCAGACGCTGCGTGCCGCCGTAACCGGGGATCAAACCCAGATTAACCTCCGGCTGACCAAGTTTGGCGTTTTCGCCGGCAAGGCGCAAATGACAAGCCATAGCCAGCTCGCAGCCACCGCCCAAAGCGTAACCGTTAATCAAAGCAATTACCGGTTTGCGCAGGGTTTCGATACGGCGGTACACACGTTGGCCAAAAAGCGCAAACTCCCGCCCGCTCTCCAAATCCAAACGACGGATTTCTTCGATATCCGCCCCGGCGGCAAAGGCTTTACTGCCGCTGCCGGTGACTAAAATGCCCATTACTTTTTCATCCGCAGCTAATTGCCCGAACGCCTCCCATAGTTCTTGCAGGGTTTCCTGATTTAGCGCGTTCATTTTTTCCCGGCGATTAATGGTAACGATTGCCAGCTTGTCTTCCTGTTCCAGTAAGATGTTTTTAAAAGCCATGATTTCCGCCTTTTGATTTATTGTCTGTTTCCTTTTTAATAAGCAATGAACAATTAGAAAAGAATTACCAACAAGTCACCGCTGGTCAGGGATTAGTTTATTGCCATCGGTCTTTAGCTGTTAACGTTTAGCTATCAGCCATCAGCTTTTAGTGATTCCTGATTCCTAATTTCTTAAACACCACTGAGTTCACTGAGAGCACTGAGGCTTTTAATTTAGTTATGCCAAAGGCACGCCTTCGGCGTCAATAATCAGTTATCGCTTGTCAGTTCTCAGCTCCTATTTCCTGTTTTCTATTTTCTAATTTCTAATTTCTGCTTAAAGCAATTCCACTCTGCTCTGATCGCCTATCAAAAAGCGGTGCGTGGCCGGACGGCCTCCGGCTTTAATGATTTCCACATCGTTGCCCAACAAGCTGTGCTCCACGCGAATATCCACGTCGATGATCTTGCATTCTTTTAAAATGATGCTGAATTCCACTTCGCTGTTTTGAATGCGGCAATCGTCGTAAATGGAAGTAAACGGCCCGATGTAACTGTTTTCGATAACCGTATTCTTGCCGATAATCACCGGACCGCGCACAGTGGAATTGACGACGCGCGAACCTTCGCCTATTTGTACTTTGCCCGTTACCAGACTGCCATGGTCGATTTCGCCCTGAATATGAGGCGTCATATTGTCCAGAATCAGACGGTTCGCTTCTAATAAATCGTAGGGTTTGCCGGTATCTTTCCACCAGCCGGTAATTTCCGAATAGGTGATTTTATAGCCTTTATCCAATAAATACTGATGGGCGTCGGAAATTTCCAGCTCGCCGCGGGCGCTGGGTTTGATATGGTTAACCGCTTCAAAGATGGTGTGATCGTACAAATAGATGCCGGAAACGGCAAAGTGGCTTTTGGGCTTTTTTGGCTTTTCTTCGATGCTGACGATCCGATCATTTTTAATCTCGGGTACGCCAAAGCGTTCGGGGTCCTGCACGCGAGCCAGCGTTAAATGGCAATTGCTGCCGCTTTGTTCAAAGGCTTCAATGAAACGCTTTAGACCGCCCACCACCATGTTATCGCCCAAATAGAATACAAACGGCTCATCACCGATAAAATCTTCCGCAATTTTAACCACATGCGCCAGTCCCAGCGGCGCTTCCTGGGGAATATAGGTGATGCGCACACCCCACTGCGAGCCGTCGCCGATGGCCTCGGGCACGGCCATGGAATCGGCGCTATAGACAATGCCGATTTCCTTAATACCGGCATCCACGCAATACTCGATGGCGTAATGCAGAATGGGCTTGTTGGCGATGGGAATGAGATGTTTATTTTGCGTGTGCGTCAGCGGACGCAAGCGCGTGCCGCGGCCGCCGCTGGTTATTAGTGCTTTCATAGAAAATCCTCATATAAAAAGTTCATCTTAATATAGAAATAAATAATGAGACCAGCAACCGCTTAAGATGGAAAAATATTACAGCTATGCAGTTAAAAATAGAAAAAATTATATTTCTGATGATGCATTTAGTAGAGATGCGAAAGCTCCCTTTAAAGATTGCAGAGTATCCGCATCGGCAATGCGCCAGGCGCCGATTTTATCCACCAACACCAGGCGAATGCGTTGGTCGCGCACCTTTTTATCCCAGGCCATGCGGTCAACTAATTGTGCCACATTCATTTTTGACTTATCAAATTTAATCGGAACCCGCCGCAGCAAGTTCATGCCGCGCCGGAATTCTTCTTCGGATAACGCGCCGAGGCTCCGGTTATAGTACAAAGCGCACTGCATGCCCAAAATCACCGCTTCGCCGTGCTTCAATCCGCCGAAACCATATTCGGCTTCCAGGGCATGACCGAAGGTGTGGCCAAAATTCAGAATCATGCGCAGGTTGCGCTCTTTCTCGTCTTTAACCACCACCGCCGCTTTTTCGCTCACCGAAACACGCACTAATTCCTCCAGTACGGCCGCATCTTTGGCTAAGGCTTTTTCCAGATGTTCTTCCAGATAGGCAAACAGATTGGCATTGGAGATAAAACCGTATTTGATCACTTCCCCTAAACCGCAACGCACTTCGGCGTCTGGCAGAGTTTGCAACAGAGCCGCATCGCTAAATACGAACAAAGGCTGTTTAAACGCGCCGATCAGATTTTTACCCAAAGAATGATTAACGCCCACTTTTCCGCCAATGCTGCTATCCACCTGCGCCAGCAAGGTGGTAGGCGCCTGCACAAAATCCACCCCGCGCAAATAGGTAGCGGCCACAAATCCGGCCAAATCGCCCACCACGCCGCCGCCGAATGCTATGATTAACGACTGGCGGTCAAAATTCTCTTTTAACAATTTTGTGTACAGTTCCGCTGTTTGCTCTAACGATTTGGCCTTTTCACCTTCGGGCACAAAAAACGTCGTCAACTGGCGCACGCCGGATAAGCCATCCATCAATGCTGCGCCGTGCCGATCGAAGATATCCTGCTGCGTAATCACGGCAATCTGACGCTGCGCGCCGTGTTGCTGCAGGATTTCGCCTAATTGCTTTAATATGTTGCGCCCCACATAAACCGGATATCCGTTTGTCTTTAAATCCACGCTGATGGTCTGCATTAGGCCATTCCTTTTTCTTTTAATTGGCGGTAGATATTCTCCGCGGCTTCCTGCCATTCGTAGGCGTCCCGTTGAAAAATAATATCGGCCTGTTCGTAAACGGGACGGCGAATCGTTAACAATTCGCCGATGCGCTGCAGCAGCGCCGCCTCAGCATCCGTTCCTGCAGGCAAATCGTTTAATAAGGGACGTTTTTCCGTGTGCTTTACACGCTGCAAAATGGCCTGAGGGGCGCTTTCGATGTACACCGCCCAGCCGCTGGCCTGCACCGCCCGGCGACTGTCTTCATTCATCAGCGCGCCGCCGCCAAGGGAAATAACTGCCGCTCTTGGAAAGTACATCATGCGTTGCACTACTTTCTGTTCCATCTGGCGAAAGGCCGCCTCACCCTGTTGAGAAAATATTTCTTTAATCGTGCGACGGCTTTCGCTTTCGATAATTTTATCGGTGTCAATAAAAGGAAAATGCATCAACCGTGCAAGCTCGCGGCCGATTTTACTTTTACCGGCGCCCATAAAACCGCTTAAATAGATATGGCGTTTTTGCATGGCTAACTTATTCTCCCGTCAGTATGGTAAACAGGAATTGGGAATTAGAAACTATTTTAATAAGACGTTTTCTCTGTGTACTACAGGCCTCGGTACAAATAAAACTCTTCGGATAATTCCCAGTTCCCAATTCCTGATTCCGAATCCGTTTGTGTCAATTAAGGCGCTAAATCAATCCATCGTCTAACAAAGCTACGCCGATGAATAGCGCAGGGACCTATTTCGCGTAAGACAGCGCGATGCTCGGCGGTGCCGTACCCTTTGTGCCGCTCGAAACCGTACTGCGGATAGCGCGCGCTTTCCTCAATCATCAGCCGGTCGCGGTACACCTTTGCTAAAATAGAGGCGGCGGCGATGTTCTGCGATTTGCCGTCCCCTTTGACCACCGCCTGCCCGGGCAGCGCTTGCTGTTTCCGAACATCAACAAACAAAGGGAAGTCACGGCCATCAACTAAAATATATTCGGGCGTAATCGACAGCGCAGCCACTGCACGCTGCATAGCTAAAAAGGTAGCCTGCAAAATATTCAGGCGGTCAATCTCTTCCACGGAAGCGGCGCCTATGCCGTAGCCGGCGGCTTTTTGCCGGATTTCTCCATACAACATTTCGCGTTTTGCGGCGGAAAGCTTTTTGGAATCGTTCAGTCCCTTAACAGGACTAAGCGGATTCAAAATCACCGCAGCAGCCACAACCGGCCCGGCCAGCGGTCCGCGACCGGCTTCGTCCACCCCGCACAGCACATGAATGCCCTCGGCATAAAAAGATTCGTCAAAATTTAACTGATTAAATACCGGCACAGATGTTTTTTCTCGACAAAAAAGTGTTTTTCCCGAATAGTTAATAGTTGCAAATCAATTTAAGCGCATGGCCTGTTGGATTCAAATTTTCATCATTTGCGCCAGTTCACCAACTCTAATTGCCGTCCGTCTGTTTCAAATACCAGCGCGCCAAAATGATCGGTACGCAAGGGATGTGCATGAAAGCGACGCAGGCGCTTCATGGTCTTACGGCTGGGATGAAAATACGTGTTGTGCCGTCCCACCGACACGATCGAATAACGCGGGTGAATTAATTGCAGAAAAGAGGGCGAAGATGAAGTTTTACTGCCGTGATGCCCCACTTTAAGCACATCGGCGGCCAACAGCGCACTGTACGTTTCCAGCGCCGGTTCGGCGCTGCGCTCCAAATCGCCCGTCAGCAAAAAGGACACCGCGCCGTAAGCGATTCTTGCTACCAGCGAGCTGTTGTTTACTTCCTGACCGCTGTACTCTTTGGCCTTTACAAACTTCCCGAAGGGATGCAATATATAGACGCGACAACGATTGTCAATGTTAAGTTTATCGCCGCGGCGCAGCCAGCGCAGCGGAATATGCAGGCTGTCCGCTTCTGCCAGCACGCGGGCAAACAGCTTAGTACGGTTGCGATAGGGCGACAACAGCAAGGTGTCTACCGGCAGTTTTTGCATCAGCGTGATAAAACCGCCGATATGGTCGCTGTGGCTGTGCGTGCCCAAAAGATAATCGATATGATTCACACGGTAGTAACGCAGTGCTGTGAGCATATCGCGGCGGCCGGCGTCAAATCCCGGTTTACGATCCCCGCCGTCCACAACCAACACGCGCCCATTGGGAAACTGCACGAAAGCCCCGTCGCCCTGCCCCACGTTCACGAAAACCACCCGCAATAAATCTGATTGTTTACCGGCAAATACGATACTGCCAAGCAGGAATAAAGTTAACGCCAGCGCAGCGGCTACATGGCGTAAACGGCGCAGGTTTAATACCAAAAAAATTAATGCTATCAGCAAGATAAGGCTCAACATGCCGGGACGCGGTAAAGAAATTTGCACAAAAGGCCAGACGGCGAACCAGGCTATCAGCTTTAAAAGAAGCAGATAAAAAACATCGATCAGCCAGGCCAGACCGGCGCAGCCCACAAAATGCAGCGATGCCAGCGGAATAAACAGAAAGGCGGCCATTACTAACAGCCCCATCAGGGGAATAATAAAAATATTAATCAGCAGCGCTCCGGTTTGCAGCACGCCGTAATAGTACCAGGTTAAGGGGATGGTGCCCAAGATCGCCCCTGCCGAAATGAGCAGCGGCTGACGCAGCCATTTATTGAGCAACCTGTACACTTTTTTGCCTGAGGGAAAGGATGGCAGATAATAATTTAAACGCGGATAGGCGTACAAAATGCCAAAAACGGCGGCAAAGGAAAACTGAAAATCGGGCCACAGCAATTGCCGCGGAGCAACAAACAGAACAAGCAAACCGGCTACGGCGATGGAATTCATGGCCGGCGCCGTGCGCTGTGAAATTTTCCCCCAGTAAAAAACGACGGCCATTAAAAAGGCGCGCACAACCGGCGGTTTAAAATCGACCAGCGCTACAAACATAAAAAGGAGCAGAAGCGAGAGGCCAATTTGCCATTTGTAAGGAAAACGTAACAGGCCAAAGAGGGCAAGAAACAGGATCAATAAAAATCCAACATGCAAACCGGATATGGCCAGCACATGAATGATGCCGCTGCGTTTAAAGTTCTCCGTCACCTTTCTGTCAATGTTTTGCCGCTGTCCCAAAAGCAGCGCCTGCAGGACGGCGGACGTTTGCCCGGTAAAATAGCGCTCAATGACAGCAAAAATCTGCCGGCGGATGGGTATTAAGATAGTGCGTTCCCACCATGTTCCCTGCCCTTGCGCCAAAATTCGTACATCATAAGCATGATAATAAAATTGGCCGTACACATCTTTTAGATTCAGATAGCGACGGTAATTGAAATCACCGGGATTGCGCGGCAGAGCGATTTCCTGCGGGCGCCCGCTCAAACGAACGACGTCGCCCCAGTGCAGACGCGGGGCGGAGGCGCCGCGCAGCAGTTGAATTGTGCCCGTAACAGAACGGACGCCATAGCCAAAGCCGGCCCAGCGGCATTGCAGCAGATATTTATCCCTCCCGGATGTGCTGGGATATTCTTTAGCGATGCGTCCTTCAATCCATTGGATTTGCTTGAAATTTTGCAGCGCTATATGATCCGCAGGGAAAAAACTTAGGGCGGCATAGAGTTGCAGCCAGCCTAACAGAAAAACCAGCGGCCCAATCGTAAAAATGAACATGCGTTCAAAGCGGCGACGCCCTAACAGCGACGAAATAAATAAAACAGCAGATACGGCTAAAAGATATTCAAATGACACAAGCTGCAACAACTGCCAGCCGGCAAATATGCCGGCGGCATATAAGATAAAAAAGAAAAGCGCCGGATAACGGCGATATGTTTGTAAAAAAGCGTTTTCCATCGGCATAAAATAAACTGTGCATTCACTTAGAGCGGGCTCTGGAATAAAAGTAAGACAAACAAAACTTTCAACTTCCGAGATTCTTACTCCTGCTCTTAATTTTCATCCGGAAACGATATGCAATCAAAAAACAAGCATTCCCCGGCGAACTCCTCCTGCTTTCTAATTTCAAATTTCTGCTGCTATTTACTGGTCTTGTTTGCTTTAAAAATTCCTATCATCCTCCAATTTCAACAGTCAGCAAATCTCTGGCGGCAATTACCTGTCCGTTAAAAATGCGCTTAACTTGCAATTCCAAATCCTGCCGTTCGTTTTGCGGATAAAAATGTGTCAACACCAACTGCGTCAGGTGTGCTTCGCCGGCCAGCCGCGCGCTTTCGGAGGTAGTTAAATGACCGGCCATTTTCAAGGTGTCGGGAAAGGAGCATTCCACCAAACCGCAGCGGCATCCTTTGGCAAACGCAACCAATTTATCGCTCCAGTCTGTGTCTCCGCTATAAAAAAGAAGATCGCCAAAACGCCAGGCAATGCTCTCTTCTGTGTGCGGCGTCGGCTGTGCCGTAACTTTTAGACCGGCCCAGGAAATTGCCCCCTGCGCCTCGATAATCTGCGGTCTTGCGTTAGAAAGCCAACCGCCCTGCCAGGCGGCCAAATCAGCAAACCAGCGCGTTGTGCCCGGCGGGCCGTATAGGGTTAGGCGGCTGTTGGCCTGCGGATCCTGTAAACAACGCCATAATAAAAACGGAAATAAATCAGCCGTATGATCCAGATGAAAATGGCTGATAAAAACCTCCGTGAT
The DNA here is from genome assembly GCA_964536685.1 of uncultured Calditrichaceae bacterium. GTDB lineage: Bacteria > Calditrichota > Calditrichia > Calditrichales > Calditrichaceae > CAZIBE01. Next base: position 9,222 of record CAZIBE010000067.1, read on the forward strand.
TTTCAAAGGATTTTGCCGTGCTTTTTTTAGTTGCAGCACGGCGCCCATGCCGGCATCGAGCAGCGCGGTTCTGTTTTGATGGTTAATCAGATAGGAAGCGCACTGCCGCTGCGCGCCGGATAAAATAGTGCCTGAGCCTAAAATTTGTACTTGTATGCTATCCGTTTCCTGTTTCATCCTACTCATTCCGGATGTCTGTTGTGTAAAAAATATGATTTTATCTCACATCCGTCCTAAATAATGTTTTTGAATTACCGCTATCTTTAGATAGTGGTCCGCACATGTCACAGAAGTGTTAAGGCTTTAGCCTGACACAGCAACGAGAGTTACTATTTTAGGGCTAAAGCCCGTTATTGTTTGAATTTCATCATCCGCTATCTAAATATAGGGGCTATTCATAAAAAATAAAAATCATACATAGGCATAAGGGCTGTTTTTGAAAATGCCTGATTTGTGTTACTATCTTCAGCAGAAACAACATGAATTAAACCATTTATATTTATTTAGGACAGCTTTGAGAAGATATGTAAAATTAGACAATATATCGCATACTTCAATGATTGCTGTTTTGGTTCAGCGCTTATCCGGATGATAAATCTTTAATTACAAGGCGTTATATGTTCCGCCTCTTAGTTTAGCCCAATGGCATATTTTTATGTATATTATTACATAAAAATACTTTTTACTGGTTCGTTATACTATTTTTGGGTTAAGTGTACTGTTACTCTGAGCCGATTTTATTTTATTGTATCCGATTTATTCTTATACTTCTTACATTAATAACAGACAATCAACGTTGTTAAAAAAGAATCGGGAGTTTCTGATGAAAAAACATTTTTTAGTTTTGCTCTATATCTTCTTATTAATTTTTAATGTTTTCTTCGCAGAAACGTGGGCTTGCACCAGTATTTTGGTAAGCAAAGGGGCCAGTAAAAACAATTCGGTGATGATTACGTACGCCTGCGACGGTGAGTTTCATCCCCATGCCAGAATTACGCATGCCGCAAATCATCAGCCGGGCGATTCCATGGAAATACGTCACTGGAACGGAAAAATTTTGGGCAAAATCGCTCAGCCGGTTCATACCTACAAAGTAGTGGGCCTGATGAATGAGCATCAATTGGTCATTGGCGAAACGACCTTCAGCGGCAGGGAAGAATTGCGTAATCCGCAAGGTTTGCTGCCATACTGGACGCTGATGAATCTTACCCTGCAGCGTGCCCGCGCCGCCCGCGAAGCAGTTAAGATAATGGGGCAGTTGGTGGAGGAGTATGGCTATCGCTCTACCGGCGAAACTTTTTCCATCGGCGATCCCAATGAAGCCTGGATTATGGAGATGATTGGTCCCGGTCCGGGCGGCGCCGGCGCTGAGTGGGTGGCGCTGCGCATCCCGGACGGCTACATTTCCTGCCACGCTAATAAATCGCGTATTGGCACATTTCCGTTGAACGATCCGGAAAACTGCCTCTATTCCAGAAACGTAATATCTTTTGCCATAAAAAAAGGCTACTACGATCCTAAATCCGGCCGGCCATTTCGTTTTAATGACGCCTATTGTCCCGATACGCCGCGTAACCGGCGTTATTCCGACACGCGCGTATGGAGTATCTTTCGCCGAGCCGCACCTTCGCAATATTTTTCGCCTGGTTACCACCGTGGCGATGCGCAGGCCAAGTCCTATCCTTTGTGGATTAAACCTGACCAAAAATTAGGTGTGAGCGATGTATTTAGTTTGATGCGCGATCATTACGAGGGCACGCCCTTCGATATGACTAAAGGCATTGACGCCGGGCCTTATGGTTCGCCGAATCGCTGGCGGCCGATTTCGTGGAAAGTGGACAGCGTCGAGTACGCCTGGGAACGGCCTGTTTCCACGCAGCAAACGGGATTCTCTTTCGTTTCGCAATCACGCCGCGGATTACCGGATGGTGTGGGCGGCGTGTTGTGGTACGGCCTGGACGATACCTACACCTCCTGTTACATGCCGCTGTATTGCAGTATCAACGAACTGCCCGAAGAGCTGACCGTCGGTTCGCTGGCGGAATTTAACTGGGATTCTGCCTGGTGGATTTTTAATTTGGTGGCCAATTACGCCAATCTTAAATATTCGTACATGATCAAGGATATTCAAAAGGTACAGGCGGAGTTAGAGGGCCATATGCTGGCTATTCAACCGGCAGTAGAAGCCACAGCCGCCCGGCTGGCAAAACAAAATCCGGCTTTGGCCGAGCAGTTCCTGACGGACTATTCCGTTTCTCATGCGCATATGGTTTTTAAACGATGGAAGGCGCTGGCCCGCCATTTAATCGCCAAATACAATGACGGTTACGTACAGGAGCAACCCGGTCGTCCGTCGGAGAAAGGCTATCCGGAAACATGGCTGCGCCGCGTGTTGAAGGAGCGGCCGCAACAGTTCAAATTAAAAGAGAACATTAAAAAAGCGCCGGAATCAAAACTGGTTGATTGAACCGTTACTCGCTTAAAAAGAAGTAAAAAAAGGCGCTCAGGGCGGCGGTGGAAATACCGAGGGCTACAGCCGAATAGCGATCGTAGACGGCCGATGTGGCGTAGTAACGGCGCATATCGGATAGATTGGAAGATTTGCGGTAGTGTATGTAGTAATCGTCGGCGCGTCGTTTCAAATAAAATGACAACCAGTTGGCGGCTACTGCTGTTACGATAAGCGCCGGTTTGCGATGTTCTTTTTTGAATAGCCAGGTAAAAGACCAGCGTTCTTTGTTGCTCTCCGGCTGAGAAAGGCTGAAGCGCGCTACGGGAAAGGGATGAGGCATGAAAGAAAACTGCCCGATTACAAGTTGAAACAATGTGCTGTCTGTATCAGAAAAGGTGACGCTGTCGGCAAATATGAATCGCTGCCAGTTCCGGTCGTTAAGACGGAATAAACGCATGTAGTGGCGACCGCAGGGCATGGGCACTGAAAACCGGTTTTTGACTACAAAGGAACTGTCGTCAACTTGTAGCTGCCAGGCGCTGCTATCCGGCAGATTCAGCCGGCATTGGGTTGATTTTTTCTGAGCGGAAAGCTGTGAAGTCAGGCCTAATAAAATCAGCAAAACCGCAAACAGAACTATTTTAATTCTTACGTTCATTCTTCATTCCGTAAATGGCTATGGTTCGGTATTCACAGCCGATAAAAATTTTATCTCCGACAAGCAGGGGCGCGGTCAGCGGCCGTCCCGGCAGTTCGGTTTGTTGCAAAAGTCGTCCGCTATGTTTATCCAGAGCCACTAACATTTTTTGCGATGTGCCCAGCCACAGTTGGCCGTTGGTTATCAAAGGCGCAGCCGATAGCGGCGCTTCCAACTGGTATTGCCAGCGTTCCTGACCGGTTGCGGCGTCAATTGCCCGGCAAAGACCATCTGCCGGAATAATATAAATATGCATTTCATCGACAGCTAAGGGAGCCAGTAGCGGGGAATGCGCAAAAATTTGCCATATGATTTTGCCGGAAGCTCTATCCACTGCGCGACATCTCCCCGAATAACCGGCGATAAAAATGGTTGAATTATTCAGCAGCGGCGGTACATAAAAACTATCCTTAAAGGGCAATTGCCATAACAGGGCGCCGGTAGTGGGATTGTAGGCCTGCAGCCGGCCATCGCGCGATAAAACCGCCAGTATCTTTTCGTCCCCGGCCGCATCGCTGAAAACCTTATGACCGACGGAAGACTGCCATAATTGTTTTCCGGAAGACAGATCAAAGGCGGTTAGTTTTCCCCCTAAAGAAATATGCAGCAGCATAGTACCGAGAATAATCGGCGAGCTGCGTGACAACAGGCCTTCCTCCCGCCAGAGAATGTTTTTGTGTAACAAGTCGTATATAGTGAGACCGTATTTGCCTTTTTCTGCTGCCAGCGCCAGCAAACCATCTTTTAAAGCGGGCGCGCCGGAAACAGCTTGGGCCAGCCGCGTATTATATCGGGCGGAAATATCTTGAGTATTTATGGAATGCAGGTAGCCTTGCAGTGTGGCAAAAAGGAGGTGCTGCCCGCTGCGCAGCAGAGTGGAAACGGGCGCGCCGTTCAGCGATACCTTTTGCAGGAGGATTAAGGAATCGGGATAGGACAGAGGCAGATAATTACTGCGCCGGTAATCGACCAGCGCCGTAAAGGGCAGAGCGTCGGCAGTGGCTTGCTCCTGCGGAATAAACGGTTTTTGACAAGCGTCGAATAACATAAGAAGCGCTATAATCAGTAGCGGCATTGTCATATAGCGGTAAACGAGTTTCGTCAATGTACGATTTGTTCTCAAAAAAGTCTTCATGTTATGCCATTCGTAATGTAGAACTGCATGTTTCGGCCACTCTCAAACGACAACTGATTAAAGATAGCTAAATATATTTAAACCCGCTTAATATTTGTTTGAGATTATGAACCCGAATTATACGAATTCAAATTTCATAATTTTCAAAAATCCCAGCCAAAGAAAAACTGTCCATACCATTTGGACGAGATGGATTTAAAATCCGTCCGCCGTCCGTAATCATACCGCAGTACGAGGAAATTGCCTAAGCGCATGCGCACGCCAAAACCAAAACTGCCCTTTAGTCCGGTCCACTGATCATTCCATGTATTGCCGGCGTCTGCAAAAAGAGCGCCGCGAATACCGCCAAAGGTCATGGCGCCGATGGGCAGTTGAAATGTTAAGCGATCGATTAGCGGAAAACGCAGTTCCTGACTGAACAACAATATACGCCGTCCGTGCATCTGCCAGCGTGGATAGAGGCGCAAATCCCAGCTGCCGCCAAAATAGAACTGGCGCGCTTCGCGTCCTTCGCTGAACAGAGACATAAAACGCACGGCATAGGTGTTGCGCAGAGAAAGACGAAAGTATTTGCGCAGGTCGATGAGTCCCGTTAAATAATTTACACGGGCAAAGGCAAAATCGTAGGTGTTGCCAAAGGTGATATTGATACGCTGACCGTCCATCGGTCCGGTATAACCAAACAGTGAATTATCGAATACAAAAGAGACAAAACTGGAATTTAGCCAGGCGCGTCGTCGTTTGGCAAAAAACCAATCCTTATCGGAATATGAAAAATTTTGCGTTAACGACAGGCGCGAGAACTGCGACAGCGGATAGAGCAGGGAAGCCATCCCGCCTACGGTCTCTTCGTAATAGTAAGCGTCGGCCGGATTGTAATAGTAACCGGCAAAGCGGTACAGGCTGAGGGCGTAATTCAGCCGCTGGCCTAACGAGAGCTTGCTGATCATAAAATTGAAGCTGCGCCATAAGTCGGAAGAAGTTTGGGCGTTATTGTAAATGAACACATAATACTGGTCGTCGTTAAGCATATCGGTAAAGGCGAACTGGGCGCCGCCGGTGGTGCCAAAAATGGGGTCTTGCGACATCTGTGCCTGGGCAAAATCCAGTGTGAACTTCTTAACGTAAGGTTTGCGCGCTTCCACATGGCTCTGCCGGATGCCCGGCGTCATCCAATGCTGACGGCTTAAGGGGATCAGCGAACGACTTGCAGATTTTAGAGAATCCGCTGCAATATTTGTTTTTAAGCGAATCTGAAACCGACCGTTTTCGAACGTGCCGTAAAGCAGTTCGCCGGCCGGCGTCCAGCAGGGGTCGAAGGTGGAACCTACCGAATGCGTAACCTGATAAAACCGTACCGGCCGGTTTGAATGTGCGTCCTGAACAGGATTCTCAATTAAATAGAGATTATCGGTGCCGGAAAGATCGGATGTGTAAACCAGTTTTTTGCCATCGGCTGAAAAGGCCGGCGCACGATCATGCTGCCTGCCGTATGTGAGATAGTAAATCTGCCCGCTGTGTACATCCATTAAAAAGAGATTGGTTGCATTCTGAGCGCCATAGTCCGTGCGGTCCGAGGCAAAGGCAATATAGCGTCCGTCAGGCGAAAAAGCCGCGTCCTGATCGTTGTAAAAATCATCGGTTAAACGGTCAAGACGGCGCGCTTGACGGTCGTACAGGAACAGGTCTATTTTACCTTCCAGAGTCAGCCCGCTAAATATTATCTGATGCCCGTCAGGCGACAATGCCGGAGAATAGATGGCGGCGATATCTTTAAAGCGCTGTTTTTCGATGAGCTTCCTGCCGGGAATATCGTAGAGGTAGAGGACGTCGGCCGCTCCGCTTTTGGCTGAAAAAGCCAGCAGGCCGTTTTGTGTAACGGATATTCTGGATTGAAAAAGATGAAAGGCCTCGAAATCGGCCGAGGCTTCGCCTTTAACTAACAGCGTTTCGTCTTCGTCGTCTTCCAATCCCAGCGGCTGCAAGGGGCGCATGTAGATACTGGAGTAACCGCTGCGATTGCCGGTGAAGACTACGAAATCGCCTGCAGAAGAATGGTAGTAACAGGGTTTAAAGCTGTAACCGTCGCGCACTATGGTGGCGTCGGTGATTACGTTAAAATCCTGTCTGGCCAGGAGCGGATAGTATTTTTTCTTAAGATGATGCAGATATTCGGCGTCGAACTCCTTGTAATCGAGACCGATGACCGCTTTGAAACACTCTTCGAATTTATGGTACTTCCACAGTTCTTCCATCAAGTCCAGCACTTTGTCTTCGCCGAAGCGGCTGGCGATGTACATCAGCGCGTTTTGGCCAATTTTGTACATGGCAAACGTGCCGTTAATTTTGTACATATCCTGCAAACCGACCACGTAATTATTGAGAACAGCGTCTTTTAATACCATCTCGCCCTGCGCGTCCCATTGTGAGGACCAAAACTCAGCCAGCCCTTCCACGTACCACAAAGGAGGATAGGCCATTTCGAATACATCGTGCTTACGGCTGATATTATTCAGCTTACTGTGCATGAACACATGCACCAATTCGTGACGGATAACGTGTTTAAATTGATTCATATCGCCGTTGCCGGGGATGACCACACGGCCTTTGAAAAATTCAAAAAATCCGCCCACGCCTTCCGGAATAAAGCCGGGCGTTACATTGGTTTGCTCAAAATGAGAATGGGAAGAATAAAAGATCAGCGGTATGCGCCGGGTAACGGAAAAATTGAATTTAGCCTGTAGAACCTTGTAGCTGTCTTCTGCAATCTGAGCGCCTTTTTCGCTGAGGGTTTTCATCTCCGGATAGTAGTAAATATCGAAATGTTTGGTTTGCAGCACCTGCCAGTCAAAACGCGTATAGTGCACTTTATTGCGGCCGAAACGCATGGTCTGTCCGTAAGCAATCCAGTACAAAAGGAGTAAAACAATCAGGTAAAGCGGAAAATGTGTGTTCGTTTTTTGCATGGGCAAAAACCTAAATGGTTCAAGGCGGCTCAAACTTAACCAACATTTAGAATCAAACTAAATATATTTTGGGAATGTTTCAATGTTTTTAAAGTATCCGCTGATAAGGTTCCGGGAAAATCTTTGTTTTTATTTTCTTACTCTTGTTTCTCACGCTTACTCTTACTCTTTCTCTTTCTCTTTCTCTCGCTCTTAATCCCGGAAACAGAGTATGAGTAAGAGGTAAGAGTAAAAAGTAAGAGTAGGAAAAAGAATTATTAAAAAGATTAGGATAAACACTTTGGCAAAAGCGCCATAATAGTTCAGTAAATCAAATTGTAAGTTTCTTTTAAAAATGTTAGATTAATTGTAAATAGAAAAATATGAGCAATAGTGATTATGCCGCCAATTTGGTGGAGAAAGAACAATGACACACACACGGACGTTGTGTTTCATGCAAAGAAAGTAAAGGAAATAATGAAAATTTTATTAGCAAAATATGGAAAAATCAAACCCAAAAACAGACATCCCGATGGGAAAATGACAAAAACTGGTTTTTAGAGCAGACTCAATGGTTTGAATATAAACTATTTCGTCCTGAGAGTTGAGTGTTTTCTACGAAATACCGATTTACCGGGATGATACCGATTACCTTATTTGCGCCACAGGCGCCCTTTCAGGGTAAACCGTTTACTGATCGGTATATTTGCCCCTATAACTCCCTGATTCTCCCAAAAGGGAAAAATTTAAATATTCCCTAGTGATCTTCGTGTTCTCGTGTAGTAATAGTTTATGTTACTGAAGGGAAAGACATTTTTTGCATTTAATCCCTAATTTTTCGTAAACTAATTTTAAATTTTTTACATTTGTGTCAATATTCAAAACGCTAATGAAGTTAAGTATAAATATTTATTCTCAGAGGTGTGTATGAAAACAATTCTGGTTACCGGCGGCGCCGGTTTTATCGGTTCAAATTTTGTTCATTATATGATGCAAAACCACAAAGATTACCGCATTATCGTGCTGGATGCGCTGACCTATGCCGGTAACAGGGAAAACCTGGCGGATTTGGAAGGCGACGCCCGTTACACATTTTATCATGGGAATATTTGCGATGCTAAAATAGTAGAAGAGCTTATGCCGCAGGTGGATGCCGTAGTCAATTTTGCGGCCGAATCCCATGTGGATCGCTCCATTCATCAGGCCGGCGCCTTTATCGAGACTGACGTGCAGGGCACTTTTGTGCTCTTGGAAGCGGCTAAAAAGCACGGCATCGAACGTTTTCTGCATATTTCTACGGACGAGGTCTATGGCTCCATCGAAAACGGCTCTTTTAAAGAAGACGATCCCTTGCTGCCTAACAGTCCCTATTCGGCCAGTAAAGCCGGGGCCGATTTACTGGTGCGATCCTATTTTAAAACATATGGCCTGCCCACGCTAATCACGCGGAGCTCCAATAATTACGGACCGTACCAGTATCCGGAAAAACTGATTCCTTTGTTCGTTACCAACGCCATCGATGATAAAAACCTGCCCCTGTACGGCGACGGTAAGAATATCCGCGACTGGCTGCATGTATTGGACAACTGTTCCGGCATTGATACGGTTTTGCACAAAGGAAAGATCGGTGAAATTTACAACATTGGCGGCGATAACGAACGGGAAAATATTTTCATTACGCATAAAATACTGGAATATCTGGGCAAACCGCAATCGTTGATCACTCCGGTAAAAGATCGACCGGGACACGACCGCCGCTATTCGGTGGATACGGTTAAAATCCGCTCTTTGGGCTGGCAACCGCAGTACGAACTGGAAACAGGACTGGAGCAGACCATCGACTGGTACAAAGAGAACGAACGCTGGTGGCGGAAGATTAAGGAAAAACAGGAAGAGTTTCGTAAGTTTTACGAAGCGCAGTATGAAAAACGATAAAAAATATGGCCGTTAAAAAAGCCTGTAAAAATCATCCCGATAAACTTACCGCCAAGCGTTGCTATTATTGTAAGGAATATATCTGCGGCGCGTGTCAGCTCCATCTGGGCGGACATTTGTTTTGCAGCCGCACGTGTTATTACAAATGGCGCTGGCAGGCGTTTAAAGTTAAAGCCCAAAAGCTGCCGTTTGTGCCCATCGGCTTTGGTCTGTTATTTGTTTTTGTAACAGCTCTATTTTTTTACACACAACACAGGCTTTCCGAAATTGAAAATAATGTAGCGCCCGCGCCGGCTGCCCCAGAAAAGATGCTCACAGATTCTATTCCGTCATATGCGTCTTTATTATGGGATACGTTGCGCGCAGCACAAAGCAATCGTTTGCAGATTAAAGTGCGCACCCAGGCCGGCCATTTGACCGCTTTGTGGCGCGACGGCATGTTCACCAATTCAGTCATTCCAACTGCCGACAGCGTCATTTTTACAGAACAATATTTACGTCAGGGACGGAATGCTTTTAAAGTTTATATGATTCCGCCTTCCGGCAGGCCGGCGCTCATTGATTCCTTTGCGGTGAATTTTCATTCCGCCAGACTCAGCTATCTGAGCAGACCGATCCTACGCGGCAGCGCGCACAGCAGGCAAATTGCCTTAACCTTTGACGGCGGCGCCTCAAACCGGGGTACGCAGAAGATTCTGGACATTTTAAAAGATAAAAACGTTCGCTGCACTATGTTCCTGACCGGCTCTTTCATTAAACATTTTCCGGACTTAGTGGTGCGAATCGTTGGCGATGGCCATCAAATTGGCAATCATACGTTAAGCCATCCTCATTTTACGCAGTATGAAATTAATCGAACACAGAAGACCAGAGACGGTGTGGGAAGGCAACTGGTTCAGCGCCAGCTTAACGCGGCAGACAGTCTGTTGTACGCCCTCACCAAACACGGTATGGCGCCTTACTGGCGGGCGCCTTACGGCGAATACAATAAAGATATTTTGCTATGGGCGGCTGAAGCCGGC
>CAZIBE010000067.1:19507-21692 GCA_964536685.1 uncultured Calditrichaceae bacterium
GGCGCCTTACGGCGAATACAATAAAGATATTTTGCTATGGGCGGCTGAAGCCGGCTACCGTCATGTGGGCTGGTCGCGCCATTGCGATACATGGGATTGGGAAGCGGATACGGCTTCCGTATTGTATCGTACGCCCCATGATATTATAAATTATCTTTTGGATGTTGAAAAAAAGGAAGGACTAAGCGGAAAAATTATTTTAATGCATTTAGGCAGCGAACGTAAAAATCATTTTCCCTATGAAATTCTTTCCGAACTAATTGATGAACTGCGCCATCGCGGTTATCGTTTTGTAACTGTTAGCGAGCTAATACAGAACCCTGTGTGAAGCTTATGAAGCTTCGTAAAGATTTTCCGTGTTTAGCAAGTAAATTCTTACGTAACCTGTGAGGGTTCGCAAGGGGTGGAAAACTCAATAAAAAGGATTGCACTATGTTTAAGCTGATTAAATCTTATCTTTTAATTCTAATTATTCTTTCGGCTGCTTTTGCTGCGGAAAGAGGGCAGGAGAAGCCTTATGTGCTGATTGTTTCTCTGGATGGTTTTCGCTGGGATTATCTGGATCGCGGACTCAGCCCCAATTTGACGGCCATGGCTAAAAAAGGCGTGCGCTCTTTGACTTTTGAACCTGCTTTTCCTTCTAAAACTTTTCCTAATCATTACACCATCGTTACGGGTTTGTATCCGCAGAATCACAGTCTGATCAACAACCGTTTTCAAAATCCCTATAACGGAGAGCGATATCGCATTGGCGACACCTCGGCCGTGCGCGACGACCGCTGGTATCAAGGCGAAACATTGTGGGCCACCGCCTGGCGCAACGGCGTAAAAAGCGCCAGCTATTTTTGGCCGGGCTCGGAAACGCATCTGGACTACAAACATCCCACGTATTTTAAACATTACGATGGGAAAATTCCCCATGAAGAACGTATTGAAGGCATTATTCATTGGCTGCAGCTGCCGCCGGAACAGCGTCCGCATTTACTTTTTTTGTATTTCAGCGATACGGATACGCAGGGTCACCGCCATGGACCTGATTCTCCGGAAGTGAATCAGGCCGTTAAATTACTAGACGAAAAACTCGGTTACTTACAGCGCCGTTTGCAGGAGATCGGTATGCTGCAGAAAGTGAATATCATCGTGTTATCCGACCATGGCATGACCGAGCTCAAACCGGACGGCGTGATCAAACTATGGCAGATTTTAGGCGACGAAACCGTACAAATTGCCGGCTACGGGCCGGTAGTACAGTTTTTTACTGAAGATCAAACGCAGTGTGAGCGGGTTTACCAAAAATTAAGAAACGCGCGCAAGGGCTTTAAAGTTTATCGCAGGGAAGAGATGCCGGTCTGGTTTCATTACAGCGCCCATCCCTTTTTAGGCGATATCATTGCCGTTGCCGATTTGGGGAACACGTTCGTTAAAAGCGCGAAAGAACTGAAAAAAATAAGCGGACGTAAAATTCACGGCGACCACGGGTACGACAATCACACGCTGGATATGCAGGGCATCTTTGTGGCCGCCGGCCCGGCCTTTAAACAGAACTACCGCTGCAACACCATCCGCAATATCGACGTGTATCCGTTGGTATGCAAAATATTACACATCATTCCCAATCAGAAGATAGACGGTAAATTTGAGCGGGTTGGTTTTATTCTTAAAGAAAAATAGCGGACAATAAATCGTAAATCGCGTAAATGATGAGTACCATATTTTCGTTTGGAACGACATAAAGAACAGAATCATTGCACAATGCGGCGCAGAGGGGCGTCCGTTGGTGGTAAGACAGAAAGTATCGGCCTTTTCCTGTCTCTTCACCGGCGGTTGAATTTAATCCATCCCGGGGGCGCATACCCTTTGCGAACCTTTCAAAGGTTCGTAAAGTTCAAATGCCGGAAACGGGAGCTAAACCTTATTAATCCTCTCCCCAAAGGGCAAGAAGGAATTGTAAGGGTTAACCGCTGTAATTATTGTCCGACTCGGAGAGTCGGGCAACGAGAATCGGTTACGAACATTTTACATGCTTAACTCTTTTCTCTTTCCTTTTTCTTGATTTCTCTATTCTCTTTTTTCCCTACCTGATACCTGATTCCTGTTTTCTTTTGCTAATTGACCACTGAGCTCAAGGAAAACACAGAGATTTACTTATTTTATTACTTTCTTTCCAGACGTTCTTCCTGATACC
>CAZIBE010000068.1:0-21352 GCA_964536685.1 uncultured Calditrichaceae bacterium
CACGAAGGTGGTCCCGATGGGAAAATAACAAAAACTGGTTTTTAGAGCAGACTCACTAGTAAATACTCGAATAGAAATGGTTTGAATACAAACCATTTCGTCCTGAGAGTTGAGTGTTTTGTACGAAATCCCGATTTATCGGGATGATACCGATTACCTTATTTGCGCCACAGGCGCCCCTTCAGCGTAAACCATTTACTGATCGGTATACAAAATACATCTTAATGCAGAATCTATAAGGAGAAAGGACCTTTGAAGGAAGCGTTGCTTTAAATAGACGATTTTTTTTCATTTGCATAAAAGTAATAGAGTTCTCGCTAACCTACTATTGAAATCACAGCCGATACTCACAGTAGAAAAAGAGCAATAACACATTATATTAATATGAATGACCAGTTGAAATTATTTTGGGCTATCACTTACGTGATAGCCCAATATTTCTAAAATTTTATTTAACTGGTCATTCATATTATTAATTGTTTTTGCCGGGAGACCCGATTTCAGCCTGCCATCCAATTAATCAAAAGATAAATTGATTAACCAATTACCACTGAGTCATCGGAATAGTCTTGTTCCTGTTTACCATCCGGTACAGCCCTGGAATAATGAACAAAGACAGCAGCATGCTTAAACTCATACCGCCGATCATAGAAATGGCCAGGGGCTGCAAAATTTCCGATCCTTTGCCAAACGCTAAAGCCAGGGGCAGGAATCCAAAAATGGTAGAAAGCGTGGTCATCATGATGGGGCGCAGGCGCACCCGTCCGGCCATCAGTAACGCTTCGGCCACATCCGGGGTTTTTTGTAAATACTTTTCCGTATAGTCAATCAACAAAATACCGTTATTCACTACCACGCCGATAATCATGATCATTCCCATGAAGGCCGAAATATCCAGCGGAACGGCTGTAATCCACAAAAACAAAAATACACCGCTCACTGAAAGCACCGTGCCAATTAATATAACGCCCGCCGTACGGAACGATTTGAACTCAAACAACAAAATGGTGTACACCAGCAAAGCGCCGAAAAGTAAAATGAGAATAAGCTCACGGAAGGCCCGTTGCTGGCTTTGGTACTGCCCGCCGATTTCTACCGTAACGCCAGGAGGTAGGGAAATTTGGGCCAACATGTGTTTTACATCGCGAACAATGCCGCCTAAATCCCGTCCGGAAATATGCGCTTTTACATTTACCACTTGCACCAAATTTTCGTGATCGATATCTGTTTTACCAGACACTTTTTGCACTGTGGCCAGTTCCTGTAATTCAACGGTACGATCGATGGAAGCCAGATAAAGCGGCAAATGACGAATTTTTTCCAAATGATTGAAATCCTGTTTTGGGTACCGCACCCGTACCGGGATCATTTTAAGTCCCTGCATCATTTTAGTCGGCGCATCGCCCCAAAGTGCAAAGTGGACAGCTTGTTGCACGTCATCTACGCTTAGCCCAAATCTGCCGGCGGCCTGGGGCTTAACGCGAATCGTCAGCTCCGGCTCGCCGGGCGAATAGCCTTTGTACACATCAACCGCACCGGGAATCTGCTCTAACGAATCGGCAATTTGAACCGCCACTTTATGAATAATGGGTAAATTAGAGCCAAACACTTTAATTAAAATTGGGGCAATTCCACCGGATAGATCATTCAAACGGTCGGGCAGCACCTGAAACGATTCCGTCTCCAGCCGGGGTTCGTAGGCTGCGTCAAACTGACGAATCATCTCCATAATTTGAAATGAAGAACGCTTGTGGTCTTTTTTTAGATTAATGACGAAATCTCCGGCGTTGGCATGTTTTCTCGGATGGGCCAGGCCTCTGCCAACACGCAAAGAATAGCTGTCTACATCGGGAATCGATATGATATATTGAGACACGTTCTTAAGCATATTGTGGGTTTCCCCTATGGAAGTACCGGCTGGGGCAAGAAAATCGTGTACAATAGTTCCCTCGTCCCATTTGGGCAAAAACCCGGAAGGGATGCGCAGATAGGAAAACAGCGCAACGACAGCAAAAATAATAATGATCAAAAACATAACGGCCGGATGTCTGAACAGTAGTTTTAATCCTTTTTGATGGCTATCGATCAGACGGGGCACAAATCGTCCGGGCTTCTTCTTTTTGGTAGAAATAAAAACCACCGCCAAAGCGGGCGTTAAAAATACAGCTAATAACATGGAAACAAAAATGGCTATGGAAAGGGTTGAGGCCAGGGATCTGAAAAAGATGCCGGGAACGCCGCTCAAAAAAACCAAAGGGATAAACACAACCAGTGTGGTTAAAGTAGCGCCCAACAGAGGAGAAATGATCTCGGCTGTGGCTTTAATGACGGCTTCGGTGCGCGGATGGCCTTCTTCTAAAAAGCGTTCGATGTTTTCGATGACCACAATGGCATTGTCCACTAAAATACCGATGGCGGCGGCCAAACCTCCCAGACTCATTATGTTTAGATTCATACCAAAAAGTTTGATAAAAATGAAGCTGATAAGTAAGGCCACAGGAATAATGATAGCGGTAACCAACGTAATCCGAATTCTTTTTAAAAAGAGTAACAGAATAATGATGGTGAGCAGCGCGCCAAAAAAGATGGCGTCCCGCACACTGCCGATTGAGCTTTTAATAAAGTCGGTCATGTCGTACCATTTGCGAACTTGAACATCGGCAGGAAGCGTGGCCTGTAATGTTTGCCATTTCTGCTGAACCTTATTCATAATTTCAACGGCATTGGTATTGGGCTGCTTAATAATGGTCACTAAAATCGCCGGTTTTAAATTACTTTCACAAGCAACAAAGGTCTCTTTAACGGCAGGCTCCACGGTGGCAATCTGGCGCAGAAAAACAGGGCTGCTGCCATGGTAAGCCACGATTGTATTTTTAATGTCATCCAATTTTAAATAGCGATTATCGGCGATATTCAAATATAATTTACGGGCCTCATTTAACCGGCCGACAAATTTAAGCTGGTTAGTATTGCGCAGGGCGTCCTCGATTTGGCGGTAATCCAGTTGAAAGGCGGTTAATTTGCCGGGGTCAAGATTTACCCAATATTCCCGTTGATGTCCGCCCATGACTTCGATATTGTAGACGCCGGGAATGCCGGCTAATTGCGGTCGGATGGTGTAGACTGCTAAGTCGCGCAATTCCAGTAAATTCAGCTTATCTGAAGTAAGGCTGTAACCGGCCACGGGATACGTACTGGTAGTATATCGAAGCACTTCCAACTGAACCCCGGGCGGCAATAGATGCTGAACCCCGCTTACCGCCGCCTGAACCAACTGGTAAGCGCGAAACATATCCTGATGCCACTGAAAATCAATATTTATCTCTGCCGAACCGCGGCTAATGGAAGAGCGAACGACACGCACGCCTTCTACCATCATAACCGCTTCTTCGACCGGCTTGGCTACTTCCATTTCCATTTCTTTGAGGGGCGCTAAACCGTAATCGACCATGACGGCAATTCTGGGGAACGTGGCGTCGGGGAAAACGCCTTCGGGAATTTGGTAAATGAGGTAAAAGCCGATACTGGCCAGGAAGAAAGCCGTAAATACTAACGCCCGTTTGTTTTTTACCGCAAATTTTGATACTCCGTTCATTGCGCCACGACCTCCATGCCATCCATTAACGAGTAGGCATTTTTTGTGGCAACCTGTTCGCTCTCTTTAAGGCCGGAAATTACTTCAATCATCCGGTCGCGTTTAATGCCAACTTTAAGAGGACGTTTTTTTACCTTGTTTCCTGTTACTACAAAGACGCTGTAATGACCTTCCTGCTCCAACAAAGCAGAACGGGGAATCACTAAAGTATTTTGATGGATCTTTCCCTGAAAGTACATCTTAACCAACATGCCCGGACGAAATTCACGGTTTGGATTATTCAATGTCAAACGTACAACAACGGTTTGTTTTTTATGATCCACCCGGCCTCCGATGGCGGCAACTGGCAGGGCGAGCGCAGGGTGTGGGTAATTGATAAATGAGACGCCGATGGTTTTCAGCTTTCGGGCCAGGGACAGAGCGCTAACCGGCAATTCGCCAATTACATCCAACACGTTCAAATTACCGATGTGCACAATGGGCTGACCTTTTTGCAGTACGTCGCCGCTGTGGCGCAGTACCTTTAAAATAGTTCCGTCAATGGGACTGGTTAAAGGAATGGTTTTAATTTGTTCCCGCAAAACGGGACGCAGCCTGGCGTCTATTTTCGGCAGCACCTGCAAAAGAGCCTCACGCTCAGCCGGAATGATCTCAGCAATTTTTTGTCCCCTGCGCACACGGTCGCCTAAAAACAAATTGAAACCGGCTAAACGACCGTCAAATTGTGACGCCAGCAATAATTCGTTGCGCAGGGTTATTTTACCGTAAAAACGCACCGTGTCTGCCATGTTCATGCGTTTCACGGCCGCGGTTTTAATTTCAATTTTTGGCGCGGTCACAGGCATTGTATTTTCCGTTTTTTGCCGGCAACTCATAACAAAAAGTAAAGCCGCTAAAATAAAAACAATGACTTTGATCATGGCTTCCCCGATATTTTTTATATGGTCAAATTTCTTGCTTGATAATTGGTTGTTCATCGGATGGATATTGATTATTGAAAAAGACAGAATAACCAATATTCACTTATCACTGAACAAGTAACCTGGACGTTGGGCATTCTCTGTTGGTTATTGAATATTCAGTTTTTAACCTTACAGCGCTTCAATTTTCTCCGTCTGATTGGTAACGACGTAGTAATCCACCAATCGCAAAACGTACTCAAGTTCTGTGCTTTGCCGCTCGATTTTCGTTTTGGTCAGTTGTTGCTGGGCGTTCAAATATTCCAGGTTGGTAATCAGTCCGGCCCGGTAGTTTGCCGCCGCAATTTGGTAGGCGCGTTCCACCGTTTCCATACGTTGGGTCTGTAAATTTAACATGTGCTTTAAATTTTTTAAAGCGCTCAGCGCCTGCATGGCGTGGATGTGTAATTCCCGTTGGGCGCCCAGTTTTTGGTTGTTAAACGATTGGCTCATGATTTGTGCTTTTTGCGCCTGATATTTAGTGGCATTCCAGCGGAACAAGGGAAAGGTAATACCCGCACCCGCCAGCCAGTAATCGCCGTCGCCGGTGGGATTGTGATCCACAAAAAAGCCAGCGGATAAATACAAATGAGGCAACTGAGACGCACGCACGGCTTTGATTTCCAATTGCATAGCCTGCCGGCGGAATTGCAAGGCCTTAAGCATTGGATTGTTTTCTAACTGCACTTCATCTAACGCAGGAACAGGACGCCGGCATATATCTTTTGTATTCAAAAAAACTAAATGTAAACTGTCCACAGCGGTTAATCCGATTAGCAGCGCCATTTCATTATTCATGATTTTTGCCTGTTTCGCAACGGCGCTGAGGTTTTCTTTTAATTTTAAAATTTCTGCCCGGGTCTGCAGAAGATCTAATTCGGTTTTGGTACCGGCCTGCCACAGCGCCTGGGCAATGTTGTAATGCATGCTCAGCAGGTGTAGCCGTTCTTTTAAAAGATGGTATTCTTTGTTCTTCTGTAAAATTCGAATGTACAAACCCGCCGTGCGCTGCAAGGTTTCCAATTGCCGTAAACGGGTTTTCTGACGAGCCGCCAGGATTTGCTGGTAGTGGATTTGGTACGGTTTATAAATCAGGTTGCCCAGGGCCCAGTCGCTGTGCAGCAATGCCCACTGCTGATGATATCCGTAGCCCAAAAGTTCGTGACGATCGTAAGCCAGTTCAGTGGAAAACTGGGGCAGGAGCTGAGATTTTTCAAACAGGAACTGCTGATTTGCCGCTTTTTCTTCAAGGGTCGACGCCGCTATGTTAAAGCTCATTTCCCGGGCCCGCTGCAGGCAATCTCTTAAAGAAACAATCTGCCCAAAACCCAAAGAAGAAAAGAGTAAAAAAAGAAACAGCCCCTTGATGACATGTTTTAAAAAATAATTTTTCACGCCAATTTCCTTCATTCTTTTCATGCGCATATTTGATCGCAGGATACAATCGTTAAAGAACAAACCGCCAGACCAGCTTACTCAGGACAGTGGTGTTGACAGCCCTCCATGAACCATTACCGGTATCAAATCCCTGATTGACCACAAAGTAAAAATTGGTGCCCGGCGTCGGTATCCAATTCACCCTAAAATTAAATAAAACCTCTTTGTCCTCATTATTCCATTGCCCGAAAATGGATCCGAACAAATCAGGATTGACGGCCATATCCAGCCGTCCGCTTACTTCGTGGATGATAAAACTTCCGCCGGGAAGCGAGACAAAATTTTGCGAATAATTTACACTGGCGTTAACATGTTTATTAAGCTGATACACATTACGCACAGCCCATTCTGTGCGTTGTCCGTTGAAGTAATCGCCCCAGTTGAAAAAGATGAAGTAATGGTACGGCTTACCCCTGAATGAACCATACTGAAGTTCGTAACGCGTGAACCAGTATTCGCCTTTGGGAATGACTACGCCATCATGAATTCCAAAATCTTCCGTTAAATTCTCCGCCCGGCGCTGAATGTTTGATTCAAAAAAATCACCGCTTTTGGTAGTGAAGCCTAAAGGGCGGAACTCCGACCACAGCGATTGTAACTGATGCGTTTGATCGTCAATGTAATAATTAAAATCGAACGGTTTAAAAACCAGTTTCTGAATCCATGGGATAAACTTTGGGCGCGGTTTAATACGAAAATCTACCATGTACATCTGGTAATTCGTGCGCCGCTGGAAACCGGTCTCCGGATTAAAATTTATGTCCGAACGATCCCAAATGGCAGAGAAGTTAATAAAATCATTTGGAAAATCAATAAACATCCGGCTGGCCAGGCCGGTTTTGTTTTCCCGATCCGATGTGTAGCTCTGGGCGATGGCGCCGCCCACGGAAAAATTTTTATCGCCGAACATGCTGGTGGTAGAATACAGAAAATCCGTTCCGTACACCATGTTACGACGATGAGGCTCCATTTTGCCCACGCCAATCACACCGATGGTGGATTGTTTAAAGACATCCTGTTTCCAGCGCAACACGGTGTAATTGGTGGAAGGAATCGAATCTTCTCTGGCGGTCTGCAAACTCATGGCGCCCAGGGTAGCCGGACCAGCTTTGCCTAACACCCGCGCCCCCGCAATGATGGGAATGGCCTCGCCCTCGCCGGTTAACCCGATACGCCGGCTGTAGAATGGCTGGGAGCTGTAGCCTAAACCAAAATCGAAGTAATTGCGTCCTTCCAGAAAAAAATCCCGTTTTTCCGGATAGTAAAGCGAAAAGCGCGTTAAATTTACCTGTTGCCGATCGGATTCCACCTGGGCAAAATCTGTATTAACAGTTAGATTGACTTTCATGCTGGGCGTAATCAGATAATTAAGATCACCGCCTGCGTTGAGTTTGGTTTCAGTCTTTACCTCCGGGTGCGTTTCGAAGCCGGCAATGCCATAAGGTTTAAATTCAATCAGGGTAACATTACTGACGCCTTCGATGCCAATCAAAGCGCCGGCACGGCTTACCTGTTCAATATTGGAGTCGCGCGACCAGCCCTGCCACAAATCCTGTTCCCGTTTGCGCCGGATATTGCGTTCAAAATTAACGCCCCACACCTGCTTTTTGGCTGTGCTGAATTTTAAGGTGGAAAAGGGAATCACAAACTCGGCAAACCATCCTTCGGCCGTAACCTTTGTCTTAACGTTCCAGACGCCGTCCCATGCTTCGTTAACGCGGTCGCCGTTGTTCTGGATAAGCGCATCAAAACGGGCGGCATTGGGATTGGTAACAAACAGATAGCCGTTACGCTGGTCGTGGTAGGTGTCGATGACGATTTTGAAATTATCATCGCTGTAATAGTTAAAATCGCGTTTCATACCCTGAGCGCGTATTTTATCTGGTTGGGAATCGTAGCACCAGACGCCGATGTATATGTTTTGACTATCGTAAAGAACAGCCGCTTTGGTGCGTTCGGTTGCAGGCTGACCTTCATTCAATTCTCGTTGGGTAAAATTGGAGATCTGCATGGCTTGTTGCCAGACAGTTTCCGTAATCCGGCCGTCGATCTTAATTGGTTCCGTAATTTTCAAAGCCTTAATCTTATCCGGTAAACTGGTCTGAGCAAAAATTTCAATAGCGCTGTTTAACAAAAATATAATGAGCCAGATAAATTTCGTCTTATTCCACATGTTCTTAAACTTCCCTTGCTTTACGTTACACATTGTGTTCAATTCCTTTAACATTCGCATTTGGCCACAGACTTATCATGCCTGCAATAAGCGCTAAGCCCATAACAAACAGGGCGGCAAGGAAGACATTGGCATCCAGAGCGACAAACCATAAAATCTCACCTGACAGGCCTAAGAACATCCCAAGTAGCGAGGTCCATATAAAAACCTTTGGCCAGACGGGGAGCATCGTAGTGCGATTGTATTTGCAGCCAACAGCAAGCGTGACGGCAAAAATAATAGGCAACAGGAGGAATGGATAAAGCAGGTGTGCCCGGATGAAAATATTATCGTTAAGAGCCAGAGGCGCCGGGGGAATGCCCGCGCCATAGAGTCCTTCGTTAAGTTCAATATAGATTCCCGTAAGCACCGCACCTGTGAAGCCAGCTATCCAGTTAAGAAAGATAGAAATTCGAACCTTTGCTTTGATGGGACTAAAAGATTTTTTGTCCGTCCAGTCCAAAGTGCCCGAAAGTCCCGCCATCAAGATAAGGAATCCAATTTCCAGCGCACTTAAGACTATATCATCAAGTGGAATGCCGTTGGGACCCGATGCAAAGAGGACAGGCGGTTCCCATCCAACTGTTGCGGAAAAAACATAAATGGCGGTTGCCAATAAAAGGCTGCTAAGCGTAACCCATAATCCCAGGCTGCTTAACCGCTTTTTCCAACCGATACGTGATTGATATTGAAAGTATAGCGCTGTAACGGCAGCCAATCCGCTCATAAGCGCAGCCACAATAAGGTGAGAATGAGACGCCAAAAGACCATCCTGAAAATCGACAGCTTTTATGTTGGCAGCATTAAGCAACCCCTGTAAACCGGGGAAGGACTTTGCGCCGATATCGATACACCAGCCGGCAAGATGACCGAAAGGGGCCGCTATAAGAATGGCAACGATCGAAGAAAACAGCAGCCAAAACGCCGCATTTGTTCTTTTTGCCTTTTTATTTTTTTCACGGGCCAGAATAACCATAGCGGCAACGAGAACAATCCCAAGGGCGTCGGTCAGCACCATGCCAATAATTTGAAGTGTGGCGGCAAAAGAAATACCTTTGCTGGTATTGAAAATAGAACCTATGCCAACAAAAAGGACGGCAAGTATGGCGCAAACAACATAGATGCGCTTATTCACGAATTCCAGGGGCAGAAACTCTTTGGTTATTAGATACAGCAGAATAAGAACAGGGACCATTAGACCATGATAGTATATGGCAGATGTATAGCTGAAATCACCCGGGGCAAACCAATGAATCCCGAAAAAAAAGCTCAAGAAGAGCGCCAGAAGAATCCAGCCAACTGTAACAAAAATAGCAAAATCCGATAAAACGCCTGTCCCTGTTCTGTTGTTTTGTTCTTTCATTGAATTGCCCTTTGAGAAATCCACCCAGTGTTCGGTTTTTATTTGGCCTGCACCGAAAATCCATCAAATGAAGTAGCCGCATCGGCTTTGGTCCAAAGTCCGACCCCGCCGGACTCGGGGAAAGTGTTATCTTCCACTTCCAGTAACTTTTTACCGTTCAGGTAACCGCTGATCTTATTAGCGTTCTGAACGATTTTCATTGTGTGCCACACATGGACCGGCAGTTTAAGCCGGGCGCTGGCCAGCATGCGGCGCGCGCCATCCTTTACATAATAAATCCGGAAGTTATCTTCCAGAGGATTGTAGCGGGAAATATAATAATTATCTTTATCTTTGGCCCGCCAAATCACGCCGCCGCCCTCATCTTCTTCACCGGAGTTGGCCTTGAAGTGAACCGTGATGGTTCCGTTTAAAAATTGAATCCGATCCGTCCAGCACAAATTGAAAGTTCCGCCAAAGGTATGGTTGGGACGGAGTAGCGCCAGCACGTTTTTGCCGGAAGGCGCTATGCTGTCTTCAACAACCTGCCAGGTGGCTAAAGGGCCGCGTTGATTGGTGGCCTGCACTTTCCAATTCGCCGGAATTTTTCCCACAGCCACCTCATCAAAAGTAAAATTTATCATTTTACTGGCGGCGGATTGTTTGTTCTGTGCAAAAACCGAGGAGCTCAGAAAAGTTATAACTGTGAGCAAAAGCAATAACATGGTTCTCATTTTGTCTCCTTTCAAATTGATTCATTTACCTCTATGGCGTCAAACGGGCATTCTTGCACACATTTCAGACAGCCGATACACTGCCCGTCAATTGGCACGGGATACGCCATATCCCGCGGCATGTGGATGGCTTCTTCCGGACAGACATCAAAACAGATACCGCAACCAGTGCAATTAGCCTCTATCAATTTCCATTTCCAGTCCATTACGCACCCGTATTGTCATTTTTTATAGAATTGAATGCTTTCATAAATCCCCAGATAAAAATGCCTATAAGAACAGGAAAGCAGATATAAAAGGTAATCTGAGCTACTTCCAATCCATGGGGATTTGCGTTGGAGCGCAGATACGATTTTACGAATTTCCAGAATGGGCTGGGGTGATTAGCTAAATATTCGCCGCTTGGCGCTTCCATAATGAAAGAAAATCCTATTATATTGAATAGGTTCGCGGCGAACATAAACCATAGGGAGGTTATAAATTGTTTCCCGCCGGGGCGGTGTCCGTCATAAAAAAGGCGCAGCACCAAAGCAATGGCAAACAGAATAGTTGCCACAGGAATGAAGGGCACGGCCACTTTAATATCGGCCATGATATCCGGATTGAGAACGATAAAACCGACGGCAATCACAATCACCAAAAATAAATCCACAATCAAAACCGTAAAAATATCCCATATTTCAACAGAGACGCGCAGCGTTAAATATTTTTTGAGCGACTGGTAATACGACTGTACGATGGCAAAGCCCATAGTCAGCAATCCCAGAATAATGGATATATTCAACAAAGTTTGCAGCGTCCACACTTCCAGCGCTTTGGCGATTTCATGATGCATGTTATATAATCCTCCTTTGATAGTATAAATGAGTCTGCTCTAAAAACCAGTTTTTGTTATTTTCCCATCGGGACCACCTTCGTGGCGAATCCCGATTCATCGGGATGAGAAATCTTATATCCTCAATAAAAACAATGGATTTCTCGTCGCCTTGCCCCTCGCGGCAAAGGCCGTCCCGTTTTCCGCCACGGAGTGATCCCTACGGGAAAGGAACCACTTCGTGGTGGGAAAATGACAGTGAGAGACCTTTTTAGAGTGAACTCATAAATAGTATTCCCAACAGAAAAAACTAATTATGCGCTACTATTTCTGCAGAGCAGGCTAACCTATGGTTTCCTTTGCCTTAGTATTTGTCATTTATAACTTACTTTTTATATGGCAGCCTTATTGTGAACTTACTCCCCTC
This sequence comes from uncultured Calditrichaceae bacterium, assembly GCA_964536685.1. Taxonomy (GTDB): domain Bacteria; phylum Calditrichota; class Calditrichia; order Calditrichales; family Calditrichaceae; genus CAZIBE01. The sequence continues at coordinate 11,521 of CAZIBE010000068.1, forward strand.
ATGGGGACGGCTATCCACAGAGATTGTCCCTCCCTGCATTTGGATGGCCCAGCGGGCAATGGCCAGTCCCAGGCCGCTGCCGCCCAAATCCCGGGAACGTCCTTTGTCTACCCGATAAAAACGTTCGAAAATTTTTTCCTGATGTTCCGGGGAAATACCTGCTCCCTGATCGACTACTTCAATACGTGCAGAATGTGAATTATCCTGCACATAGTTCACAACTATACGGGCATTTTCCGGTGAATACTTTATGGCATTGTCCAATAAATTCAGCAAGGCCTGTTTTAATAACGATACATCCGCTGTGATTCGAATACTTTTACCGGTAATTTGAATTTGCTGATTTTTTTCTTCGGCCAGAGGTTGAATTAATTCAATGGATTGACGTACAAAAGCATCCAACTCAACAGACTCCGCATGTATCCGCAAAGAACGGGCATCGGCGCGTGAGAGGAAAAGTAAATTGTCTACCAGATGAGTCAAACGGTGATTTTCTTCCAGTATACTGCCGATAATTTCCCGGTATTCGTCACTGTTTTTACGCTCCTGCAAGCCAACTTCTCCGATACTGCGGATGGCCGTGAGCGGAGTGCGCAGTTCATGGGCGGCGTCTGAGGTGAATTGTTTTAGGCGCTCAAAAGATTTTTGCAGACGCTCGAGCAGTTCGTTGAAGACTTTAGCCAAATTGCCCAGTTCATCATCCGCGTTGCCAACCGGTAATCGTTCCTGTAAATTTTCTTCTCCTATTTTACGCGCTTTTCCCGCCATCTGCTCAACAGGCGCCAAAAACTTTTTTGCCAGAAAGTAGCCGCCCAAACCCGCCACGAGGATAGCCATGGGTAAGGCAATGATCATCAGCCAAAAAAAATTGCTTAACTCACGCCAGAGGCCTTTTTCGTCATGCAGCAAACGAATGTACAGCCAGTGACCGTCGATATTGATTGTACCGCTCATGACGCGAATCCGGGCATGATTAGACAGCTCAGAAGAGCGGAAAACAAATCCATATTTCTGCTCATCCTTCGGAGATACAGGCGGTAAACTTTGTCCGGTAAAAGGACGGCTTGCATATATCAGCTTGCCCTCCGGCGACCAGATTTCGAACCAACGCTCATAAAAATACGGATCGTCCTCAGCGTCAATACTCACAATACCGCTCGGCGAGATTTGAATATAATCTTCAATAATTTCATAATCCTTTTCCAATTGACGGTCGAGGTTTTGCCGCAAATTAATGAACACCAGGCCAATAGAAATACCGGCGTAAATAAGTAAAATTAACGAAAGCGCCAGCACATACCATAAGGTTAAGCGGGTGCGCACATTTTTAAAAAGTGCGGCCATCAGGGGGCGTCCTCGGATAAGATAAAACCAACTCCGCGAACGGTGTGCAGTAATTTTGGCTGAAAGGGATCGTCAATTTTTCGTCTCAAACGGGCAATATGTACATCGATTAGATTGTCTATGGGGGTAGCGCGTTGGGTTTCCTGCCAAACATCCGCTGCCAGCATTTCCCGGGAAACAATTTGTCCCTGATGGCGCAGCATATATTCCAGCAAAGAAAATTCGCGGCTGGTTAGTACAACGGACTGTCCGCTACGGATTACTTTACGGGTTACCAGATCCATTTCTAAATCTGCAATTTGCAAACGAAGTATTTGTTCGCCCCTGCCTCGCCGAAGAAGCGCCCGGATGCGCGCCAATAGTTCCGGGAAGGCAAAGGGCTTGGTCATATAGTCATCGGCGCCGCTGTCCAGCCCTACGACGCGGTCTTCAACGGCATCGCGGGCAGTTAAGATAAGCACAGGTAAGGTCATACTACTTTTCCGGATGGTCTTCAAAATTTCCAGACCGTCGCGTCCGGGAAGCATCAAATCCAAAAGCAGCAAGTCAAATTCCCGGCTGTTTAACAGGAAAAAGCCTTCTTCGCCGTTGTGCGCCAGTTCTACGTGATAACCCTCGCGTTCCAGACCTTCCCGTACCGCCTGGGCCACTTTCCGTTCGTCTTCGATAAATAGAATCTGCATTTCAAGTCCTTAGCTTGCAGATAATAGTAAGGGATTCACACATTTAATTCAACTGAAGATTTTCTTAATTTTTTGTAAGAAAAGTATAGTGCAGCAACAAAATAATATTTGGTTTAAAAGTTCCTATGCCGTAACAATCGGAAAAGCAGGGAAATACTTTTTTAGTCGGTTAATTATCGTTTAGGCGGAAACCTTCGGCTAAAGCTCGTTTAATTTTTCTTCTTTAGCCCTTCAACATAACGGATAAGACTATCGTTCAGTTGCCCGATGCGCTCGATAATTTTTGCCTGCGGCTGGCCTCCCGGCGTAAAGTCGGCGCCGGTAGCAAAGACATACCGCGGAATAATTGTACAACGGTATTCGAACATCATGCTTTCGCCAAAATGCATGGCTGCCATATAACTGTTATTACCTCCTGCGGCCACTATAAATCCCAAAATCTTCTCTTCCCAAACAACGCCGGTATTTTCAACCATATTTTTTAGAGCGGAATTAACATCATAGTTATAAACGGGCGTGGCCAGCAAAATGCCCTGCGCCGGTTCGATTATTTTTTGTAATTTTTTAACATTAGGATCGTTAAAACTAATGCTGCCGTCACAGAGCGGCAGAGGGAAATCTCTTAGATCGGTAAAATCCGTTTCAACTTTCTTTTTGAGTAATTCAAACGCTGTTTTGGCTAATATACGGCTTTTACTTTTTTCGAATAAGCTGGCGCTGATAATCAAATACTTCATTTAGCGGCTCTTTATAAAAAAATAAAAATCATCCATAGGCATAAGGGTTGTTTTTTTTAATGCCTGATCTGTGTTGCATTCTTCAACAGAAACAACATGAATTAATCCATTTATATTTATTTAGGACAGCTTTGGCTCAACTTCTATTTACATTAACCGTTAAAAACGGTTTCATAACATTTTAATGATAGTCCGCGATTTAAATCGCGGATTAAAAATCTTTTAAGAGTAAACACATTAATTTTACCCTAAATGGGAAATACGCTTAAAAACATAACCGGCCATTTGGGGATTCTCTTTTAAGCGCCGCGTGGAATAGGGATACCATTCCTTCCCGTAGGGAACGTAAACGCGCAGGCGGTGACCGGCGTCGACAATAATTTTACGTAGTTGTTCATCGACGCCAAGCAGCATCTGAAACTCATATTCATCTTTTTTTAATCCGTATTTTTCAATTAAACTCAAAGCGTGCCACACCAGCTTTTCGTCATGGGTGGCAATGCCGGTGTAACAGTGATTCGATAATAATTTTTCCAGATTGAATTTGTAATTTTCATTAATAATCGCCATATCTTTATAGGCTATCTCACGCTTTTCATTATAAATACCTTTGCATAAACGTAAATTTGGCTTGTGCGCTAATAAATGATTTATGTCATCGGAAGTGCGGCGTAAGTAGGCCTGAATAACAGTGCCCACATGGTCGCCAAATTCTTCTTTTAATTTTAAATACATTTCAATGGTCGCTGTGGTGGTGCGGTAATCTTCCATATCGATACGCACAAAGTTGTTATACTCTGCGGCGGCGGCTACCAGGCGGCGGATGTTTTGGTAACAAAATTCATGGTCGATAAACAATCCCATTTGCGTGGGTTTAACGGAAAGGTTAGCGTCTAATTTTTCCTCTTCTAAGGTGCGGATGATTTGTAAATATTCCTGAACGGCGGCCTCGGCTTCTTCTTTTTTCATACTCTCTTCGCCTAATAAATCCATAGTGGCCATCGTGCCCTGCGCGTTAAGTTCTTTTACTTTAGATACGGCATGGTCCAAAGTGGGGCCGGCGATATAGGTCCTGGAAAAATAGCCAACGACGGGCTTGGGAACCAAGGGCAATCCCATTACAACAAGACGATCAAAAAAGCTCATAACAGCTCCATTATTTTAAAATAATATACAAATCCGTTTCATGTTGAAAAAGCATAGAAAATTTAAAAGTTAAAACATTCATATTCAACAGATTTTTCAGGTTCTTTCCGGGGCGCCCGGAGAAGATGATTTGCCATTCTTGTTCGTTGTGATTCTCTTTTTTTACTATGAGTCATTGCTATCCACGATAAACTAAGAAAAAGAAAAGTTGGCTTATTGTTAATAACTTACACACTTTTCTGACATAATTATATATTGGGGGTTTATTAGTAGTTTTTCTCCTGGACGGATTATGAAAAGAGTAAAGCAAAGAGCAAGATCGCCGAATGTCCGCAATGGCTTAAGTCTTAATCTTACCCGTATTTTTGCTGCCCGGCAACAAAAACAGACAGAGCCCCTTTTTATTTACGGAGTCTTCTAAAAGTTACATCCAAAGTTGCAACAGATAGCCCAGCACAAGCAAGCTGCCGGTAAACAGATGCACGCCAATTGTGGACACATTCACTTTGAGCAATTCATAGGGCAGCTTTTGGCGATCGGCGTCGGGCTTGTTCCAGCGTTCCAGCCATTCCAGTCCCCACTTAATGGCTTTGCGCGCCAGCACCACGGGCAGTAAGGAGATCAATACAAAAGGCGTGGAAAGTTCCGGCCTGAAAAATCCGATGACGCCTAAAAGAAAAATAAAACTAAAGCTGAAATTGTTAAAATAAATATAATACAAAAAGGGCTTTTCATAATCCACATGATTATCTTTATAGCCAGAAAGACGCACCACCCAGGTCTTCTTGCCCACCTTTTTATCGGCCGGCAAATCCTGGAACTGATTAATCCAGACCACTAACATAATCAGAATAGCCACCGGCACCGAGGCCAGAAGCGGCATTTGCCAATTCCAGGGCAATCCGGCCGGAATAATATAAGGCGCCGTAAGCACATAATGTGCGCCCAATACCATAAGCGGTCCAAAGCCTAAAGCAATGGACAGCTCGCCCCAGCCGCGGTAGCCCAGCCGCACCGGATGTCCGGTGTACAAAAAGCCCAGGGCTACGCCGGCGATACCAATCCACAACAGCGGACTGTTAGCTAAATAGGCGCCGCTGATGGCCGCATTTAAATTAAAACCGATAAACATGGTAGCGATAAAAAAGAAGGCCGCGGCAAATAGCACTTTCCATGGTTTAATCAAGCCGGCCTGAATCATGCGGCTGCCGCCGTTAAATGGACTGAAGGATTTGTTGAATTCATCATTGTGGCTGGTATGATCGAAATAGTCATTCCCTAAATTGGTACCGGCCTGCGAAAAAACGGCGCCGATAAGCACCAGCCAAAAATGTGTCCAGTCCCAAAAGTGCAACGCACCGGCACGCTGCAAATCGTTGTAAGCAATGACCGATCCTAAAAGCACCGGCACCAGCGTGGCCGTAAAGAACGGCGCCCGTACTGCCCGCACCCAAAGCATTAAGCGATTGAGAAATGTTTGCAGAGCATCTTTGACTGCCGAAACCTGATTTTGCGGATATTCGCGCCATTCAAATGGCGGTTGCGTGGCAAAATCCACATATTTAATGGTGGACGGTCTGAGCCGGTAGTAACCGGTTACTTTGTTCTGTTTTAAAAATTCATCATCCATTAAATATTGAAAGGCCCTGGTGGACTGTAAAATCAAGTCGTAAGCATTTTGCTGCTCTTTTTTGTCTTTGATTTGCTGGCAACGGCCTTCTATCTGCAAAGCACGCAGGCCTTCCTGCCCTTGCGGGCGGATAACGGCCTGCACGCGTGGGTTAACACGAATTTGCTCCGCTTTGCGTGATGTATTAAACGTAAAAAATACCAGATCCTCTCCGTCTCTGGCAAAAAATACGGTGGCAGCGGAACTGTTACCGTCGGAGGATGTGGCTAAGGTCATCTGATTGGCGGCTGCTAACAGCGCTTCAATTTTCTGGTCCAAAAGTTTATTTCGCTGACTCATAGCTATCTCCCACATATTATATTTTTCAGGAAAAGACAGGAACGGCTGAAATTAAAATCCGTTTTGCTAATCAACTGTCTGTTTAAAGGAAATTATTTCATTAAACCGCAAAATACAAGTACTTTCGAGGTCTTAAGCAAGATGAAACACGCATCAAACTTTTGAGAAATATATATGTAAGGAAAGTTTTCGTTCTTACTTTTTCATGCCGCTATAATAAATATTTATAGCTCTATAGCGTTTTATGTGGGTCAATACAAATTTATGTATCTCTGACCTTTGAATGATTCACTAATCAGGCAGAAAAAGATATTCGTTGATAAAAGTGCAACAGAAAATATCCGGGAAATTCCGCCGTAAAACCGGGCCGGCTTTCGAAGCAAAAAGCAAAAGGCAATGTCCTCAAAACGCTCGAAAAACGCTTTTCCCGATAAACCATTTATACGGTCATTCCAACCAACTGAATAGTTACGCAAATTATTTGACCTACCCTTTAACCGGCTGATTAGATGATTATGCAACAATTGGCGCCCACAGATTTACCTGAAGAACCTTATAATGAATGGGAGTTCTTTAATAAACGCCGATTATTTTAAGGATATCTTTATCTCTTAATCGTACATTATTCTTTGGAATTGCCCCTTTAATTTTATAGACAGGATCATGTTTATACTCCTGTAAGTCTAAATTGTATGGCGTAACCATACCGCCTTTTACAGGATTTACAATAATACGCAATACAGGGTACAAAAGCTGTGCGGGATCAATGCGAGCCACAATACCGATTAATCCATTCATCAAACTGACCAGCGTTCCAAAAGGATAGACCCCGACGGATTTAATAAATATATTGACTAACTCTTCATCAAATTTACTTTCGCTCTTCAAAAATATTTCTGAAAGCGCGACAGTGGGCAACAATCCTTTTTTATACCCTTTATTCGACGTTGAGGCGTCATAAACATCGACGATTGAAGCCATTTTATACAGACTTATTTCATTTCCTGATAAACCGTCGGGGTATCCGCTGCCGTTCAGACGCTCGTGGTGTTCTTTGGCCATTAAAAGCGTGCTTTTAGAAATATTCGGGTGATTCTGTAATATGGTATATCCATATTCCACGTGCTTTTTAAGCACATCCATTTGTTTTTCCGAAAGCTTCCCCGGCATATTCAATATCTGTGAGGGAATATTTACCATCCCAATATCATATAGCATTGCCCCAAGACCCAACTCGCGTTGTTTCTCCGAATCGAGACCATATGTATGCGCAAAAGCGATCATCAAAACAGAACTGCTGACGGGATGTTCAAATAAATACCTGTTTTTCTGCTTCATACCTGATAGTCCCGCCAAAATAAATTTATTCTGCAAAATGGAATCCGCAACTTTTGCAACGACGTCTTCAGCCTCGTTTAGAACAAGTTTTTTTCCTCTTTGAGCATCTGAAATCATTTTGTTAACTACTTTACGCGCTTCCGTCTGAATCGCAATGGATTGTTTTACTTCATGGCCTAAATCTGTAGCTTTTTCAGCAGGTTCTATAACCGCCGGAGCTGCAATTTCGGGGTTCTTGGTTTTGGACGTATCGATAAAAACTTGTTTAAAGCCGCTTTGTTGCAAAAGTTGAATAAACTGTTCATCAGCGATATACATTTTTGGGTCTATCGATAGAAGGCGGCTCCACGTTCCGGCAACATCAACAATGCACATGCCGGGACTTAAGTCTTCAACGCTTATACGCTTAATCATATTGAGTCTAATGCCTCGATATAGTTTGAGCTATCATACAGAACATAGGCTAATTTTTTGAATACTTTTATACAAAAGGTTTAGACGGCATATTTTCATTGAGTACATATTCAATAAACCGGCGCCTTAAAAACTACTAATTCAGAAGATTGATTTTCCAATTCCCGTACAGAAAGATCAGGCTTTACCTTGTTTTTAAATTCCCCAAATGGCCTAAAAGCTGGTTATGTTCCTGCTTATGTGTCTGGGTATTGGGATATTTTATTTTTTTTACGGATTATTTTTTCCCGCGTAAAATGTTCATAAGCATAGCCGTACAACTGGGGCAAAACTCCCAATAATATTTCTTCTGGTGTTTAAAACGATAGTTCCATTGTATTTAAATAACACACCCAATATTGGTAAATGTGATCAATTTCATTATTACCAACAGACGTTGAATTCCGCCAAATAAGCGCCATAAAAAACATCCTTCAATAAATAAAGGACTGGATCGTTATTCTGACAAATACATCTGGCTATACAGAAGATTAAAAGATACTTAAAAAAAGAAGCACGTGATGTTGTACTGGTTCAGCGTGAATTGGAATTTCAGGGTTTCAAAATAAGTTAGTAAACCACGATTTTGTTTTCCCTTTGTTGATTGAATATATGAATTTTTTGAGAACCCGTCAAGGGCTTCGTGAATTCGCTGAGAAGCGCTCACCCTTGACTGAACCTCAAAAAATTCAGGCATCGTTGTCAACAAAGAAAAAACAAAATTATTGGACATTGATTAACCTCTGTTTAATTGACCATTGTTCTTTGACAATTGCCACGTTGTGCTTTCCTGCGTCTCTTCCGGGCTGCTTCTAGTTTTCGGTCTCTATCGGCAAATATCTCTCGCTCATGACCTTCCAGTTTATCTATTGGCGCCACATAACCAATCGCCGAGTGAAGTCTGTGGTGATTATAATAAGCCACAAATTCCGCTACCACGCGCCGGGTCTCTTCTATCGTTAACGGCGTTTTGGGACGAATACATTCTGTCTTCAGCGTGCGATACCAGCGCTCCTTTTTGCCGTTACTCTGGGGATAATAAGGAGAGGTCATCACATGATACATCCCATTGATTTTGATATACTCCTTGAAATCCCTGGCAATAAACTGGGGGCCTCTGTCCGATATAATTCTTGGCGACTCATCCGGATACCTTTCTCTGGCTCGCTGCAGGACAATTTCCACATCGGTTTCCTTCATCGATTCTCTGATTTCCCAATGAAAATATAGCGGCTATAACCATCTAAAATGCTGATCAGATAATAGAACGTGCCACGCACATTCAAATAGGAAATATCCATATGCCAGTGCTCATGAGGGTTTTTAGGCCCCTGGAAACCGGTTCCTTTTTTACTGACCTTACCGTTCCAGCTCGGCAGTAAATCGGCTCCTTTTAGCACACGATAGACTGAACTGGAACTTACGGCGACAATGTCTGCATCCAACATCATATAGGTTAACCTCCGATACCCTTCAAGAGGATGATCAAGATAATAGGAAATGATCGCTTCCTTTTCCCAATCCTCAAGCCAGAAGTCACCAGGAATCCAGGCATTGTGATCATTGATCTTGCCGTAGCGCTTCTTCCAGTCATAAAATTTACTGACGGAAATCCCGATCCATTGGATGAATAAAGAAACGGATATACCGCTGCGATTATGCCAATAACCAATAAAATCAACCAGTTGATCCCGAATGTCATGGGTGACCCAACCATGATTCAAATCTCCCCAAGATTTTTTTTTAAAGCTACGTGTGCTTCCATGAGTTCGGAAAGCAGTTCATTTTTCACGGTCAGTTTTTGGGTTAACTTGACAATCTGTTTCTCCAGGGAAACTGTTTTTTTGTCCTGAGATTTTTCGAAAGCCAACTCCCCTTTCTCGAAAAATAGTTTCTGCCAGCGGTAAAATTGAACCGGATTGATCCCATGTTCATCACATACATCCGACACCGGTTTGTTCTCTAAAAAATGTTGCCGTAACAATTGAACTTTTTGCCTTGGTGTAAATTTTCTTCTCTTGGGACTCATGAATTTTCCTCCTTCTTTTCTGTCTTCTACTAACTAAAAACTATTAAGGAAAATTCCAATTCCGTAAGAAGCAGAACAATCTTGGTATTAGAAAAGCGCCGTCTAAATCTTCGATTAGCTATCAAAACAAGCA
>CAZIBE010000069.1:0-20515 GCA_964536685.1 uncultured Calditrichaceae bacterium
CTCTTGCTCTTGTCTCTTGCTCTCACCTACAGAAATTAAGAGAAAGAGAAAGAGGTTAGAGTAAAAGAGGACAAAGCAGTAAAAACTGAAAATGCTCAAACCTCTATTTTTCAGAAACCTTCCAAAAGAATTTTAATATGCTTTAACTTATTATAGCCGACGATTTAAATCGCAGGTCAAAAGGCTAAAAATCAAAATAAACGTTTTACCGTTTTCTAAATGATTTTTTAAAGACCTCCGTTTCCAAAGAACATTTATTAAAGAGCAACCATCATTGCTTTTAGACGAAGCGCTGTCCTTCGTTGGAATACAAAACCATTCTGTTCTGTGTTCACCTGTCCATCGATAAAACAACGCGCTCATTGGTTAACAGCCGCAGCAACAAGCCATCCGCTAGCAACAATACCAGAATAAAGACTAAAAGATAGGGCACAATCTGGCTAGCCGAAGGCATATGAACCGCTTTGATCAAATAAACTCCGCCAAAAATCAAAATAAAAAAACCGATGCGCGCCTTCATTTCGTCTTTAATTAATAAATATAAAATACCCAATAGGGAAACAAACAAAAAGGAAAGCAGCGGATTAGCTAAAAGAAGTACCGCCACCGCGCCCCACGAAGGAAAAACCGACAATCCCGTCGTATAATTAACCAGCAAAACAAAAGCCACAGCCAGCACCAATGAAAAGAGGTAGCCCGTCACGGCAACAGCCAAACTTTTGCCCAGCCAGATTTGCCTAATTGTCAGTGGGCTGGCCAGTAAAGAACTGAGCGTACCACTGTTTTTCTCCCTGTAAAATACACGGTAAACCGCAGCATAAGAGATAAACAAGATGCCCATCAGCAAAAAATAAATCATAAACATATCCAGCGCCTGAACCAGTAAATCCGGCTGCGAACGGCCGATATTATCCACCAAATCATAGGGTAAGCTCAATAATATAAAGGCGGTGATGGCAAACATCATCAACATGCGATTTTCTTTAAGCAGATCGCCGATGTCCTTGGTCATGATAAGCAATACCGGCCTCATTCGATCCCCCCATGCGAATGATTAAAATAAATATCTTCGATGGTAATCGCTTTTTCAGCTACTTTTGCTTTTAGATGCTCCATATAATCATTTAGCTGAATTTGTCCCTTGCGGATGACGGCAATTTTACGGCACAGCCGTTCTATTTCATAAAGATTATGCGAACTCATCATAATTGCCGTTCCCTCTTTTTCGGATAGCCGCTGCAGCCAGTGACGCATTACGGCCTGCATTTCCGGGTCCAGACCGTCAAAGGGTTCGTCCAATAGCAGCAGTTGAGGACGATGAATGAGCGCCCTGATAAAAGCGGCCTTACGACGCATACCTTTACTGAAAACGGCCACTTTAGTGTTCAGATCATCCATCAGTTCGAATTCTTCCAACAATCCGTTGAGGTAATCCCCAACAGCGTCATAAGAAATATCGTACAACCGGGCATAAAATTTTAAATTATCCTGCAATGTGAGGTTGGAATACAGCCCGTCCTCTTCTAAAACAAAGCCTATGTTTTTACGCGCAGCCGCATCAACCGGCTGCCCTTTGAAGGTAATCTGTCCTCCGTCGGGATGTAACAGCCCTAAGATTAAACGGATGGTGGTCGTCTTTCCGGCGCCGTTGGGCCCCAAAAAACCAAAAATCATCGACGATTCTACGCTGAATGAAATATCTTTGATGATTTTCCGCCCGCCAAGCGTTTTGGACATATGGTTAATTTCTAACATCGCTGCCTGTATATTTTACTTGTTTTGTCCATTGACGGCCGTTAGCTAAACAAATCTAAAATATCGTCTTTGGAAAGCGCCTTAAAGAAGCTCTCTTCGGTGGAAATCAGGCTTTCCACCAATCTGCGTTTACGCTGCTGCAACTTGACAATCTTTTCTTCCACGCTGTCTTTGGAGATAAGTTTGTAGGCAAACACTTTGCGCGTTTGTCCAATACGATAGGCGCGGTCGGTGGCCTGCATTTCTACCGCCGGATTCCACCATGGATCGTAATGCACCACATAATCGGCGGCAGTTAAATTTAACCCCGTGCCGCCCGCTTTAAGGCTGATTAAAAAGATGCGGATGTTTTCGTTGTTTTGAAATTCATCCACAGCCGCCTGGCGGTCTCTGGTGGAGCCGTCCAGATAGGCATAGGGAATATTCTTGCCGTCAAAATGGCGCCGAATGATATGCAGCATTTGGACGAATTGGCTGAAAATCAGAACCTTGTGATCTTCGGAAATGATTTCTTCCACCATATCGGTTAAAGCATCGAACTTACCGGCCGAATCGATGAATTTGGCGTCTACCAAACCGGGATGGCAGGCGATTTGCCGCAGCTTGGTCAGACCTTCTAACACTTTAAACTTGGACTTGTTCAGCCCTTTGCTTTCTATTTCTTCTAAAATACTTTCGCGATAGCTGACGCGCCATTTGTTGTACATTTTCATCTGCTCTTCGGACATGGGCGAGTAAATGATGTTTTCGATTTTCGGCGGAAGCTCTTTGGCCACATCTTCTTTGGTGCGGCGCAAAATAAAAGGGAAGATCAGGCGGCGCAGCGAATTGGCTACCTGTACGTTCTGCTCCTTTTCAATGGGACGCGTAAAAGTTTCTTTAAAAAAATTCTGATCGCCTAACAAACCCGGATTTATGAAGGCAAATTGCGCCCACAGATCCATGGTGTTGTTTTCAACCGGCGTACCGGTTAACGCTAAACGATGATTGGCATCCATCAGACGCACCGCTTTGGAAGTTTCGGATTGCGGATTTTTTATGTATTGCGATTCATCCAATATTACATAGTTGAATGTCAAATCTTTAAGAAAGTTAATATCCCGGCGCAAATGCCCGTACGTGGTCAGAATTAACTGATATTTTTTTAGCCGACGAATGTCGCGCGTACGGCGCGTGCCGTAATGCACCAGATATTTGATTTCCGGCGTAAAGCGCTCCATCTCGCGCACCCAGTTAAAAATAACCGATGTGGGCGCTACGATTAAATTGGTTTTACGCGGACCGTTGTTAATCTCGTTTTGCAACAGACATAGGGCCTGGATGGTCTTCCCAAGCCCCATGTCATCGGCTAAAATGCCGCCAAAAGAGAAGTCTTTCAGGAAATTCAACCAATCGTAACCGGCCTTCTGATAATCGCGTAGTTCGCCTTTGAAATTCTGCGGCAGATGATAATCTTTGATTTTTTCGAATTGATCCAGCTTGCTCAGCTTTTCCTCACTCAGGGCGTCCATCGTTTTACTGCCGGCCTCGGCCAGCATGCGATCCACAAAGGAGAGATGGTGGTTGGCAAAGCGAATGGCATTGTCTTCTACCCGACCAAAATTGAGCATATAATTAAATTTTTCAATCAGCTTTTCCGGCAAACGGGCTAAACTTCCGTCGCGTAGTTTGACGAATTTTTTATTGGCCTGCAGCGCTTTTTTCAACTCTTTTAGGCTAACCGGCGTGCCGTCAAAATCCAGTTCCAGTTCCACATCGAACCAATCGGTTTCGGAAGAGATGTTCACGCCAAAATTAGCAGGCGCCCGCTTCACTTTAAAGCGCACCAACTTTTCTTCGCCCATCAGATCGAAGCCTTGTTTGGCTAACTGCGGCAGACCGTCAAACAGCCAGTCTAAGGCGTCTTCGAAGGGGGCGTAAAACAAACCCGGCGTATCTTCCATGATATTGGACTCCTGAACCTCTTCGCGGATGCGGTTTTCGGCCAGGCGATCGCGGTGTACACGGATGATCTTTTTGGTCTTGTGGTCATACTCCAGATACTGATCGTTAGGATGGCTGTAAAAAATCTCAATGGTATCATAGACCAGCGCCAATGATACAATCAACTGATCATCCATTTCCTCGATATACAACCGCTTACCAGTAATAGAGTCGATTTCCGTTACGGCGATACCCGGAGGGAACTCCACATAAGGGAAGATGGGCAGTTTAGCCAAATAATCAGAAATAAAGGACTGATATTCCTTATACGATACATTGATTTGTAGTTTTTCGTCAATAAAAGATTTAATATAGGAATAGCTCAGCGGAAAATCACAGTAATTCAGCTTACCGTCGCGGTAAAACCAGATGGGATTCACTGTTAAAATCCGCGCGTCGTGATCAACGGGAATCTCGCGGTCTTCGCGTACAAAGTAGGGTTGAAAGGTGTAGCAATTGTCGTCGTTGCTTTGCAGTTTAAAAACCAGCTTCCATGGACGGCGTCCAAAACGAATGCGCGAACCGATGCTGCCGTCTTCATTTTTGATATGCAGCTCGCTGGTACGCAACAAATTAAAAATTTGCCCGGCATCGAGGCCAAAATCCAAATAGCTGGTCTCTAAACGTCCGCGATAGTACACAGAAGATTGCTGGGACTGCAAGCGCTCCAGAAAAGAGATGGCAATCAAATCGCCCGACGTACGGAAAACATTCTGTTCATTCAGTTCATTAAACGAGGGCTCCTGAATGCGCCCGTATGTGCCGTCTTTTTTCATATAAACTTTAACCGGCTTGATATTCCAGTAGTTTTCCAGAATATGGATGATATACACCAGTTTCCAGCGCACTTCCTGCGAAAAATCGCTGTCTACCTGCTGAATGGCAATCTGCTTTTCAAAATATTCGCGCCAGTTCACACCCTCGGGACCGGAGACGTCCTCCGTGCTGGTCTGATCGTTAATTACTTTAAGCGCCACGGCTACCACATGCTTGCAAATATAGTTATAGGGGCAAGTACAGGTGGCATTAAAAGACGGTTCATCGGCCGTAAGACGTACAAAATAGGGATACGTACCCTGGACGGTAGCCTCCACCGACAGGTTATCCATGTGTTTTATTTTAACGCGCCCGTCTTTAAAGTAGTCCATTCCCTGTTTAAAGATGATATCCGGTACGCGGTCTTTTAAATCTTTTACATCTATCTTCAATTAAAAACTCCCGCCTGATTTTTCCATTGTTAAAACATCCTTATAAATATACGAAACTTTGCATCAAAACAACATGCTTAGAACTCGTAATATACAACATATATTTTTGTGTTTCAAAATGAAATTTAAGAATTATTAATTTGGAGATTATTTTGCCGCAAAATTCGTATTCTTGCAATGGGTGAGTTCACTCTAAAAAGGTCTCTCACTGTCAATCTCCCACCACGAAGTGGTTCCTTTCCCGTAGGGATCACTCGGTGGCGGAAAACGGGACGGCCTTTGCCGCGAAGAGCAAGGCGACGAGAAATCTATTGTTTTTATTGAGAATATAAGATTTCTCACTGCGTTCGAAATGACAAAAACTGGTTTTTAGAGCAGACGCATGAGTATAATAAATATTTTATTCTCTCTTACTCTATCATCTTACTCCTACTCTTAATCCCCGTAGCTGAGAGTAAGAGACAAGAGAAAGAGTAAGAATTTTTGTTCTGAGTATAGGGACCAATCTTACTCTTACCTCTTACTCCCACTCTTAATCCCCGAAGCTGAGAGTAAGAGACAAGAAAAAGAGTAAGAATTTTTGTTCTGAGTATAATGACCGATCTTACTCTTACATCGTACTCTTTCTCTTAATCCCCGTGCCTGAGAGCATGAGAAAAAGCAATAATTGTAACTCTGCCGCATAAGCCCGCTCTGCTGCGTTTGTCCATCCACCTCCGACACCGGTTCAATAAAATAATATTTGACATCCTTTGCAAAAACTTATTAACTTTCGACTAATCAGTCGAAAAATGAATCACGAGTTTATTATGGCCATTTCCGATCGTAAACAGCGCGAACGACAAGCGCGTATCAATTTAATCCTGCAATCCGCCGCCCGCGTGTTTGCCCGGCAGGGCTACCATAACGCCAGTATGGATTTAATTGCCGAAGAAGCCGAACTGGGCAAAGCCACCATTTATTATTACTATAAAAGCAAAGATGAATTGCTGCAGGGCATCCTTGCCGAGGGCATCCATGAATTCTTTATCAATCTGGAAAAGGCCTTCGAAGCGGAAAGCGATTCCATCAAGAAAATCCGACTGGTCATTCGTGAAAGCGTGGCTTTTTTTGAACGCCATCCGGATTATTTTAAGCTGTACATGTATCTCAATGTGCATCCGGCTTTTCGCGAGCGCATTTACCAGAGTCTGCATCCGGTTTTAGTTAACAAACTGTCTATGTTACGCTCCGTTTTCATTCAGGCTGGCAAAGAAGGGCAAATTAAAGAAATCCCTGGCGAACACTTGCTGTCTATTTTTGGCAGTCTGGTGATGGGCATGGGCATTTTTTCGGCGCATCTGAGTTCTGACAAGCTGCGCGCGCGCGCCCGATGGATGGAGGAGATATTTTTACGGGGAATCCTTAACAATTAAAAATGAATAATTTAGATGATGACCATTAACAGCTGCAAATAAAATAACGGGAAACAACCATGATCCGGCTTACTAAAAAAATCGTCGCCTATCCCAAAACAACCATGATGGTTATTTTGCTCATTACACTTTTCTTTGCCTATTTCCTTAAAAATATAAAAATGGATCCGGACATCACTTCTTCCCTGCCCAAACATATTCCGGCCAAATTACTGTATGACCGCATGAATAAAATTTTCCCCAGTCGTGATTTTCTTTTAGTGGCCTACGAAAGCGACTCCCTGTTTTCTCCCCCCGCATTGCAAAACATTTTCGACATGACCGAACATTTGGAAGATATGCCGGACGTCTACTCGGTGATGAGTCCCACCAACATCAAGGTTATTCGCGGCAGCGAGGATGGAATGGAAGTTAAGGCCATCTTGGACAGCCCGCCAAAAACAGCGAAAGAAGTTGCACGCTACCGCCAGGCGCTGTTTAACAGCGATTTACCCATCGAAAACATCATTTCCAAAGATCAACGTATGGCCGGCATCATGATTTTTCTTAAAAACACAGTCAAACCGGAAGATGCCGCCCAACAAGTGCTGAATTATGTAAACAGCCTAAAACTGAAAGACCGCATTTACCTGACGGGCAAACCGGTGCTCACACTGTACCTGGGACGCGGCATGGGTCGCGATATGGGCACGCTCTTTCCCATGGTAATTTTGCTGATTATTGCTATTTTATGGATCAGTTTCCGCAATCTGCAGGGCGTGCTGCTACCCTTGGGCGTCGTGCTGACCAGCGTGCTGTGGACCATCGGGCTGATGGCCTTTTTGGGCGTTCCCATCAGTCATTCTACCAATATGCTGCCCATTTTACTGGCTTCCATCGCCGTAGCCGACGGCATTCATATTTTGAATCACTATTTTAACCGGCTTTCAGAAGAAGCATCTCCGGCGCAAGCCATCACCACCGTAATGAGCGAACTCAATGCGCCGGTAATGATTACTTCGGTTACTACGGCGTTCGGCTTTTTGGCCTTGAATGCTTCCAGCATCGGCTCGGTTGGCGAGTTAGGCATTTTTACCGCCACCGGCGTTATCTTTGCCATGATCTTCTCGCTCACTTTTATTCCGGCAGCCGTTGTGGTTATGAAAGTCCCCAAACGCATCCGCAAGGGTAAAAAGGCCGGTTCACTGAATCGTCTGTCCGTTGCCTATGCGGATTTTATTGTGCGACGTAAAGGTTTAGTGCTAACTTTCATCTTATTAATCATCCTCTTCTCCGTACTCGGCTTCCCCAAAATTGTACTGGAGAACAATACCATCAACAACTTCCCAAAAGATCATCCGGCGCGGCTGGATTACGAACAGATCAATAAACATTTTGGCGGCACCACTTTCTTAAGCGTGATGGTAGAGGGCGACAGCGCCGGCCAGATAAAAGAACCGCGCGTTTTGCTGCAAATGAGCGCGCTGGAAGACTATCTAAAATCACAGCCTCATGTGGGCGGCACGCTATCCATTGCCGATTTTATCAAACGCATGAATAAGGTAATGCATGCCGACGATGCCCGCTATAACCATATCCCCGCGGAGCTCAGCGAGGAAAAGGGTTTCGAATGGGTGCAGGAGAACGGCCGCTGGAGGCAAAAGGAAATCACTTTTAAAGCGCCCGGCCGACAGGTGATTGCCCAGTATTTGCAACTGTACGAAATGTCCGGCAAACCCGACGACTTTGCCAATTTAGTCGATTACCAATACCGCACGGCGCGTATCAACGCCTTTATAGACACCGAGTCCAGCAATGTGCTGCGCGCTTTGGATCATAAAACGCGCAGCTGGGTTAAACACAATTTTAACAGCGCCCGCGTGGAACTGACCGGCACTTCCGAGCTGTTTTTAGCCATCAATGATTTGGTGGTGAGCGGACAGTTTTACAGTATCTTAGTTTCGCTGTTGTTGGTTATCGCCGTAACGGCCATCCTGTTCCGCTCCCTCAAGTTGGGTTTGTTGAATGTCATCCCGCTCTTTTTCGCCATGATTTTCAACTTCGGCTTTATGGGCTGGGCCGGTATCCATTTGAATATTGTAACTATGTTGACCTCCTCCATTGCCATCGGCGTGGGCGTGGATTATGCCGTGCACCTCATTCACCGCTACCGTTTGGAATCATCCAACTCTATTGAAGATGCTATCCGTTTAACTTTGCGGGATGCCGGCGTGCCCATCTTGCTGAACGCCATCACCGTGGGCTTAGGTTTTGCCATATTGATGTTCTCTATTTTCACCGGCGTAGAACAGATGGGGCTGTTGATTGCTATCGCCATGTTCACTTCCTGTTTTGGCGCTATCGCCATTTTGCCGGTGCTCTTTCTGACTTTTAAGATGAATTTAAAATAAATTGGAGAAGGAGTAAGGGGTAAGTATTAAGTATTAAGGAATAAGTGGGAAGGAAATAGAAATCAGAAAAGAGAAAAGATAAAAAGGTAGGGACGGAATGCTTTCCGTCCATGAAAATAGAAATTAGAAATACATTAAGCGTATAAGTGTTAATTGTGCCGGACAGGGTTTTCTCAACGAATAATGCATAACGTTCGGCATAAGACAGAATCAAGAACTGACGCCTAAAACTAAAGCTAACCGTTAATTACTGAGATCCGATAGTTAAAAAAAGGAGCATTAAAATGAAACTGCTGTTCATCCTTTTGTTTTTATTTAGCGCCGCTTTACAGGCGCAAGAACTGAGCGGCCGGCAGATCATGGAAAGAGCGTTAAATAAAACCAGCTGGCAGGATATGGCCGGCAACGTACAGTTAATACTAACCAACGAACGCGGCCAGCAACGTATCCGTCAGATTAAAATGTACAGCCGCAAACGCAACGACAACGAAAGCGATATGCTGATGCGTTTTGTGGCGCCGGCCGACGTGAAGGGCACCGGCTTTTTAACCGTTGAACATCAAAACAGCGACGACGAGCGCTACCTTTATCTGCCTGCCTTACGGCGCATAAAGCGTATTGCTTCCAGCGGAAAGGGCGGTAATTTCATGGCTTCCGATTTTACCTATTACGACATCGGTAAGCCTAAACTAAACGACTGGAAATACAAACGACTGGCGGACGAAGAAGTGAACGGACAGGATTGTTTTAAACTGGAATGCCTGCCCGTTTCGCAGGATATTGCCAAAGATACCGGTTACGGCAAAATTATACGCTGGATCCGCAAAGATATATGGATGACCGTTAAAAGCGAATATTATGACCGCGCCGGCCGCCTCTGGAAACAATTAGAGGCGCCTAAAGTTGAAAAGATCTCCGGTGTATGGTTCCAGACCGATATGCTCATGAAAGATGTGCAGAACAAGCACCGCAGCGAGATGCGCTTTAGCAATTTGCAGGTTAATCAAAACATCCCTAAAAGCTTCTTTAGTCAAAGATATTTACAGCGGGGAAAATGATGGGTTTCTTTAAAAAAATATTCCTTGCGCTTGTGTTGCTTTTGCCGTTGGCTTTAGGCGCGCAAAATGCCGGGATGAACGGCTATGTAAAGTTTTTTGCCCATCCCAACCTGAATGCGCCCTATCCGCTGGATCATTTGGGGTCGCGCGTACAACTGCGTCTAAGCGGTACGTTGGGCGATCGGGCTGCTTTTTTTTCCGCCGTTGATTTCAATTACGAGGCCGCTCAGGCGAACCCTGCCTATAACAGCCGGCGCGCCAGCGGCTTTAGTATTTATCCCGTGGAAACCTACGTGGATTTATTTTTCAGCAGGCTGGATTTGCGCCTCGGGCAGCAATTCATTTTTTGGGGCACAACAGACTGGATTAATCCGACGGACAACATCAATCCCTGGGACTACGTAAACATTTCAGCAGAGATCGAAGATTACCGCCTGCCGGTAACGGCGGCCAAAGCGGATATTTACGCCGGTCCCGTCTCTTTTGAAGCCGTATTGGTGCCGCGTTTTCAGGCCAATAAAATCCCCCTGGCCTTTCCGGATTCCATGACCGGCCTGCCCGTAGAGAAATCGCCGGTACAAATTCCGGAAAACCGCTTAAGCAATTCAGAATTCGGCCTCAAAATGGATTTTAATCTGTGGACTGTGGATTACTCCTTTAGTTACTACAACGGCTTTGACAAAAATCCGACTGTACGCGTGGTCTTTGATCCCATGCAACACCTGTTTAGGCAAAATATGGAATACGATCGCTATCAGGTGTTCGGAGCAGCCTTTATTACTACTTTCAATCAATGGGCCATCAAGGGCGAAGGCGCTTACTATTTAACCAAAGATACGGACGGCAGGGATATTTTCCTGCAAAATCCGCACATCAAATATGTGTTAGGAGCGGATTATTTACCCAATAACGATCTGACTTTGAACTGGCAGTTTGTTCAGGATATTTTGTTAAAATTCGATGCTGCTTACGAAAACCCGGTCAGACGGCAAAATCATATGCCGCTTTTAGATAAATATACACAGTCGTTTTCCGGACGCGTTCAATATCAGTTGGACGATTTTACCAGTTTGCAACTCATCTCGGTGTACAATTTAAAGGACGGTGATTTTTTTGTGCTGCCTATTTTGAATTATCAATTTGCCGACGGTATTAACATTTACGGCGGCGGCACGGTTTTTGGCGGTCCTAAGGATAGCCCCTTTGGACGCAACAAAGATTATTCGCGGGTCTTTGTCGAGGTAAAATATAGTTTTTAATCTCTAATTTTAGAGGGGTTCGTAACAGTTAATATATTCCCGGATTGCGTAGTGTCCCGCCCTGAATGACGGTGTTAGTCAGGTGAGATGACGGAGTTTAAGTAACCGAATCCACTATGGGACAGAGGTCTGAACATAGCGTATGACTAACTCGGCCATTCATGGCCGAGAAAAAAGCCCCTTCTATATACAAGGGGTTTTGGCCCGAAAATAAATTGGGCTGAAGCCCATGTTACGGCACGAGGTTATCTTTTCTCCGCCCGGAAGGACGGAGTTATTCATTTGTATCAGGAGTGTTCAAATACCTTTTCCTCAATCATAATCTTCTTCTGGCTCTTCTTCAAAAAAACTATCCGGCAGGCCGCTGTTAATCGTATAGCCGGAATAGAATATCTGCACATGCCCTTCCATCTGTTTCTTTAATTTTTTTCTCAGCGAGCCGGAAGCGCCCGATTCCTTCTGTGGCATACCAAAATGCGAAAAGCCGCCTTTTTTGACATTAAAAGAAAGAGCGCTTTCGATGGGCAGGCCATATTCTATGGCCGCGCCGTATTTGAAGCGCACATCAAAAGTGCCGTTATCGCTGGTGGCCGCTTCCAATTTACGGATGACAAAATCCCGCGCATCGATCCACAAAGTAGCCAGGATGATCCTTCCGCCCTCTTTACGGGGAATCAGTTTAATCACGGCTGTTGGCCGCGTATCCACCGTATCATTCTTTACAAACACGGATATAAAATCGCTGTTCAGCAAACGTGTAGCGGAAAAATCCAGACTGGCTTTGGGAATCAGGGCGAATCCTTTGGCTTCCAGCTTGGTTTTGTCCGGTTTTTTGTAATACAACCGCGCATTCATCTCTTTAACTTTAAGAAAATTAATATCCACTTTGACCCTAATATCAACCGAGTAATCCTGCACACGGTTCAATTTAGCCCGGACTTTTTGCAAAATAGCCTGACCGTCGGCGCCCTGGGCAAAGGCCGCTTGCCAGATAAAAAGCAGCAAGGCAATTTTAATCACAGATTTCATTTATGATAAAATATCCTTTCTGGTAAATGTAAACAGGGTTATGAAATAAAAAACAGCACTGTGCAATAACAGCACAGCAGCGGATTTTACAACCAGAAAATAGTCAACCGGATCTTTCATGAATTCCATCCATTTATCCAGATAGGTGGTAAACAAAAACGGCTTGATATTTTCCAGCGAAGCAATGGGCAGATTGGAAATAATCATAAAAATGATGATCACCGCCAGGGCGCCTACAATGGGGCCGATGGCATTTTCCACCAGAGAGGAAAACAAAAAAGCCAGGGCCAGCACGGTGGACATGCTGAGTATGGCATATAAATAGGCAAAGGCAAAACGCCACAGCACATCGTTAGCGGCGATGATATAAATTTTATCGCGAATAAAAACCAGCTCTCCGGCGCCGAAAATGACGATACTCAGCCCCAGACTCAGCAGCGCCATCCACAGCAATAGTAAAAACGTGTAGATGAAGCCGGCAATCAACTTGGCGGTTACTACCTGAAAGCGGGAAACGGGACGCGTCAGTAAAATCCGGTAGGTGCCGGAGGTGGCTTCTCCGGCCAGCAAGTCGCCGCCTACCAGGACAATCAGAAAGGGAATATGAATAAACAGGGCGTTAAGCATCAGATTGCCCAAAAAGTAGCCGTTCAGCAAATTACCCACAAATACGAATTGCTGCCGCAAACTGCGCATGGCCATGTTCAGATAACCGGAGCCTTCGTAGTAGGTGGCAATCTGAATAATGGGCACTAAAACGCCGATGGCCAAAAAGCCAATGTACGTGCGCCACTTTTTAAATATCTTCATTAATTCGATGTTAATCAATGTAATCATGCCGGGCGCTCCGCGGTAATTTTCAGAAAATACTCTTCCAGCGAACGGCGGGGAATCAGCGCTGAAATTTTGATCTGCCTATCAACCAGCCAGCGGTTCAAATCGGGGATATCTTCCCGCCGCACATTGAAAACCAATTTTTGCCCTTGGCGCACCGCCAGCGCCTGCCGCCAGGGCGAACCTTTTAGGGCCAGCAGGGCCGCTTCGCCGTTGTCCACTTCCACGGTCACGCTGACCTCTTCTTTGCCGAGCAGTTCCTGCACGGCGCCCTGTACTTGCGTCTTTCCTCTGTTAATGATGATCAAACGCGTGGCTATATCCTCGACTTCCTTTAAAATATGCGACGATAAAAATATGGTTTTGCCCTTTTCTTTAGAAAGATAAAGAATTAAATCGCGCAGCTCCTTCATGCCTTGCGGGTCTAAGCCGGTGGTGGGTTCGTCTAAAATAATCAGTTCCGGATCGTGCAGCAGGGCCTGAGCGATGCCCAGCCGCTGTTTCATCCCGTGGGAAAAGGATTTTACTTTGCTGTGCGCCCGCTCGTTTAACTTCACCAACGTTAACATCTCCCTAATACGCTGCCTGCTAACCGTTCGACCGGAAATTTTAGCCAGCAGTTCCAGATTTTGGAAGGCCGTCAGATAGAGGTAAAAATCAGGTTTTTCGACGATAGCGCCGATCTTTTGCAGAATCTCCCGGCGATGGGCGTTTAAGGGTTTGCCGAAAATAGCAATGCTGCCGGAGGTCGGCCGGATTAAAGACAGCAACATGCGGATAGTCGTGCTTTTACCGGCGCCGTTGGGCCCCAAAAAACCAAACACATCGCCGCGGTACACGTTGAGTTCCAAATCGTCAACGGCGGTCAGATGTTTAAACTTCTTGGTCAGTCCGTGAACTTCAATGATTTTATCTTGCTGCAAAACATTTCTTTCCGTTTAATCATTATTTGCGACGCCGCTAAGCTACCAATAATTGGCAAACCCTGCAACCTGTCTCGTCATCGTAGTTTTTTAAACAACAAATGGGATATACGCATAAAAGTTTGAATGGTTCGGTTAAAACTTGTAAAATAACCTAAATTATAGAGGCTGTGTGAAAATGTGTAATCAAGCCTAAGACGTCATTCCCAACTTGATTGGGATTCTATAAAAAACAACAAGTTATGGATTCCCGCATTCGCGGGAATGACATTTAACAAGGTGTTTTTACATAATCTCTATAGAGACGGCTTTATTGTATATTTTCAAAGGAAGATATTGTGAATAAAGAAATCCTGATTCCGCAAGAATTATACCGCCGTTTGCAGGCACATCTAAAAAACAGCGTTTTTTCATCTATGGATGATTTAATCGCCTTTGCCCTGCAAGATTTTCTGGATCGGCAAAACACGACCGGCGGAGATACAGCCGCCGACGCCGATAAAATCATTCAGGAACGCCTAAAAAATCTGGGCTACCTGTAATGCGCATCGACCTGCATACGCACAGCGCCTGTTCCGACGGCTCTTTGAGTCCCAGCCGGCTGATCGACCTCTTTAAGCAATACGATGTGCGCGTGCTGGCGCTTACCGACCACGACACCATTGACGGTTTAGATGAGGCCCGGTCGTACGGGCGGCAAATTGGCGTCCAGGTCGTAAACGGCGTGGAACTGAGCATTGAATATCCTTCTTTGAAAGGACGGGCGCATTTGCATCTGTTGGGCTTATTCATCGACGATAGTAACGGTGAGCTGCGGCAAAAACTGGATCGCTTAAGACAGGCGCGGAAGCGGCGCGGCATAAAGATTGTTAACAAATTGCAGCAATTGGGCGTGGGAATCTCACAAAAAGAACTGGACGAGTATGCGGCAGGCGCCAGCATCGGACGGCCGCATATCGCTCATTTGCTGCTGCAAAAAGGCTATGTACAGTCCGTCGCTCAGGCTTTCCGGGATTACCTTTCGAAGGACAAACCGGCTTACGTTCCCAAAGAAAAACTAAAAATCAAACCGGCCATCGATGTGATCCATCAGGCCGGGGGACTGGCCATTTTAGCCCATCCCATTAGCTTAGGATATACTAAATATCCCCGCTTCGGCGAGGAAATCATAAAATTACAGGCCTTGGGATTGGACGGCATAGAAGCTTACTATCCCAGCCACGACCGTTACTTTACGCAATGGCTGATAGACTTTGCGGCGCAGAACGATTTGGCCGTTTCCGGCGGCAGCGATTTCCACGGCGACGCCAAACCGGACATTAAGCCGGCTATCGGCTTTGGCAATCTCAAAATACCGTTCAGCGTTTACGAAAATCTGGCACGGCGCGCGATTGCTTGAACAGAAAATAAAAATTAAGAATCAGGTAATAGGGAGTAAGAAAAGAGAAAACAGGAAAGTTGTAAGTATTAAGTAGTAAGTATTAAGTAATAAGTAGCGGGGTTTTGAAATGGAGCCTGTTAATTTAATCATTAAGATAAAAACTGACTATCTTATGCCGTGAATAAACAGACCCCTATTTATATAAGCATTTGTTACTCCAACAATAAACAAATTGTTTTTATAATACTTAAGGCCGGCGTTCATACCATCACTCTTTAACTCGCTGTATTCTTTGATATTAATACTATTATAATGTTCAATGCTGGTATAATTGCCAGTAATAAAAATATCGTTTAATCCATTACCATCCATATCATGGGTATGCGGTAATAATACGCTAATGTACAATGAGGGCAATGGATGGAAAACGGTTTGGTCAAAAGACATAATCAAATAATATAAATGACCGGTTGACCAATAATTGGGCTTATCAAAGTCATTTTTCCCGGATTGCCTCTTGAGGCCTTGCCTCGCAGGCGGCTCCGAAGGTTCTTCCGAAGGTGTGCCTTTGGCAAAGCTGAGAGCCTAAAAATATGCCCGCAGTTCCGCCTGTCCCGTATGAATGGTTTGCTCAAAACCGGCGTCGCGGCGGCCGTTATAGAAAAAACTAAATACAATATTCTTAGCTACTGTGTATTCGATGCGCAATTGCCAATTCTGCGAAACGCCTTCCTTTTTACCCATAGCCATTTCGTAAGGCACGGCCAGATTTAAAGGATTATCCATCAGACGAACGGTCTGATATTGATATTGCGCGCTGGCGCGGCCTTTACCGGCAATGGAATAATTTAATCGCGCCCGCAGCACCGCAAACCACAAGCTAAGCGGATAGTTCTGCACACGGTTCTCTTCCCTGCCGTACTGACTCTCAATGCCCCCTTCCCAGCGCTGCCAGGGACGATAAGACACATCCTGCTGTACGTATTGCCCCTGAATATCGCGATTGCGCAGAGGATTGGATACAATCCGCCGCAGCATCTGTTTTACGCCCAACTGCGTGCGGCTTCTTAATTTAGGCGTAATGCGCCAATCGGTGCGCCAGTTAAATTCACGGTTACGCAGGCTCTGATTCTCGTCGGCGCTCAGGAACTGATTGCTCTGGGTTCGCTGATAGCGATAACGCAGACGGAAGGAAAGTTTACGATTGTGCCGCAGTACATATAAATCCTGATTTAATTGCTGGCGGCCGCGTACCGTTTGCGCGCCCTGAAATTTACTCAAATCCAGCAAATAGATGGACTGGACATTTTTTTCGCGCGTCTCTTCCTCGATGCGCACCGAGGTTTCAGCGCTGAGATGCCGCAGCCATTTGCGCGCTCCCTTCCGTTTTTTCCAGTAACGGTAAGCATCCCATCTAATATGCCAGGCCGTTTGCAAGTTGGTTACCGGTTCGAACCTGCCGGAAGGAAGAATAAACAACAAATAGTTTCCGTCGGCATCGGGTACATATTCTTTAAGATCTTCATCGTAACGCAAATTGCCCCGTCCCTGCCCCACATCGATGTACACTTTTTCCTTTAGAGCGGTTTGCTGCGAAGCCACGCGGTATTGCCAGGAGAACTTTAAGGACTTTTTCCAGCGCGTATGTCCGATGTTTAATTCGGCCATATCCGTAGTGCGGTCCTGCCAGGAGGTGTCCTGCACGCTGGCGTCGCTGTACAGCAGTTTAAGCGTATCTATTTTGATGTTTTCGAAACGGCTGGTAAAATCCTTTTTCCGGTGAATAAACTTTAGCGTTGCCGAAGTCTGGCTGACGTTCAGCAGCCGCAAAATAAGCTGCTGCGTGGTGGTAACGGCCTGCGGAATCAAACCGCCGGCGCGCTGCACATCGTACACCAAATCAAAACGGCGGTTCATCTGCACAAAACCGTCCATATATTTCCATTTGAGCAGATTTAAACGCGCGCCCAGATCGTCATAGCGAAATCCGCTGATGCGCCCCTGTTCTTCGTTTTTACGCCATTCGCCGCGGTAAAGCAGATCGGGACGAAATTTCCACAAGCTTTGGCTTATTTGCCCGGAATAGCGCCGCCAGTTGTTGACAATTTGCCGGGCCGGAAGTTTACTGGTTATTTCTTCAAAATGAGCCTTGCTGTAAAAAGATGTTGAATCGCCGTAAAGCAGCGAGCCCGCATAACGCTGCGATTCCTGCCCGCCCTGTTTGAGACGGCCGGCGCTAAAATCCAATTTAAAGCGTTTCATCGGTCGATAGTCGCCCAGCGCCTGAAAGCTGAATTCATCGGTCGCCGTTTGCGCATCTGGTAAAATATTCCAATAGCGCTGAAAATCTGCCACACGAATACGATCTGCGGCTCGGAACCTTTGATTTACATAGCGCAGATTAAAATCCAGATTAAACTGTCCCAGCGAAGCGCCTCGCCAGTGCAGCGGCATGCTGCTAATTTTGCCGTGCATGCGCAGCGCTCCGCCCTGATTATCGCCGTCATCCAGCGCAGAAAGAGTGTTGCCGTCGCGGCGCGAAACGGCATATTCCGATTGCAGTTGTACTCTTTTAGAGGGACGCCATTCCAACTGAGCGCTGGCTAAATCGTGGCTGGAAGGCAGAGGCAGTAATTTAATCGGCCGGTAACTGCCCGCCTGCGGACCGGCCCAGCGGTACACACCTAAGCGATCGCGTTGATAGTCGCCCTGCCCGGCGCCCACAAAGGAGAATACGACCGAATAGTTGCCGTTGCCCGCGCCCACATATTCGTAAATGGAATATGAGGCTCCGTTAAAAAGCGTGTCTTTAGCCATATAGCTTCCTTTACCCGCGGCCTGCTCGCTGGCTCCGGGAACAAAAGCCTTTAGGGGATCGTCGCCGGCTGCTTTGAGCGCGGCTTTTTCTTCCGCCGATAACTGGCCGCCCGCCTCCAACGGCTGGTCAGGATCATCTGCTTCACGGTAAAGGGCAAATTTATAATTTAGATTTTTATGGCCCAGTGTGCCGCCGCCGACCACGCTGTACACGTTGCGGTTGTATTTTTGTACCGCCGGGAAATATTCAAAATCAACCTCGATGCGCGAACTGCCTGTAATCAGGCGATTAGTCGTAAAACGAATTTGCCCGTTACCGTACTCGATAACGTAATCGTTGCTTTCCCCGCGCGTCATCAACTTGCCGTCCAGCCAAACTTTTTCCGTCCCGGCCAAAACTACAATTTCAATCTCGCCGTTTTTTCCGGTGAGTTGAAACGGCCCCTGATTGCCCTCCTGTCCTAAAAATTGAACATGATTAAAATAGCCGCGGGTGGTGGCAATAGTGGCGCCCAGACGATGGCCGCCGTAGCGCCCCTGCAGTGTAATCCCTTGCAGCTTGCGGTTTAAACGGGCAAACGACAGCTCTTTATATTTAAGATTAAAATCGCCGACCGTGCCCTGCACATAGGGACTTTTAAACTTGACGAAGACCTTGTCGATCTCCTGCAGAGTCTTCGTGTTTCCTTCCGGCTGGATGGGGGTGGCTTCGTCGGTAAGCGCCGCTACAATTTCCAGATTATCGGTCAGCTTGCCCGATAATTCCAGATTCAGACCGGAATTAAGCGTCATATCGCGGTTGCTGCCGATTTGAATGCCGCGCATGATGCTGCCGTTGGTGTGCAGGCCGCGGTATTTATGGGCAAAGGGATTTTCGAAACGAATTTTTTTTAAGCGTAACTTCTTCTTTTTTTTAAGAGAAGCGATCTCTTTTGCGGACGTACTTAGCGTATCTGTGGCATATAACCGGAAGCTGTCCGGCAGGTCAAAAGGCAGGCGCCGGTAGCGGATGCGCAGAGAATCGCCTTTTTGCAGCGACGTAAAAAAACTGATGTTTCTTCCCTGCCAGCGGTAATCGGCCTGTTCGAAAAGAAGCAGACCGTTTTTAAATATTTTTAAAGATTGCTTCTGCGGGCGGTGGCGTTGCGGTAAAGTATAGTGGTAGCCCGCATTGGGCACGACGATTAGCGTATCCACCTGCCAACGGAACGGCAACACGTGCGTTTGGGTTTGGGCGTGCAGGGTCAGCGCCGCCAGCAACAGCAGTACCGGCAGATATGTCATCTTAATCCGTTTCACTAAGGCATCTGTTCCATAATGAGCAATTGATCGCCGTCCAGAATATACAGGCGGTTTCGCCATAAGGCTATATCCGTGGGATGTTTCAGGTGATTGCTGAGATGTAAGGACAGCGCTTTTACCGCTTGCCCGTCGGCGGCAATATAAAAGATTTTGCGCGCGGCTGGGTCGGCTAAATAGATTCCCCCTTTATCATCAACGGCCAGGCCGGCCGGCGCTTTAAAACTGCTGTCGGAAATTTCTTTGATAAACGTACCAAAAAAATCATATACCAAAACGGACTGCCGGCCGGCGTCGCTGATTAACAGATACTTATTACTTAGAATATCCAGTTGCCGGGCATCCTCTAATTCTCCTCCGCCCGATTCATACGTGCCAAAGATACGCTCGGGACTGCCCAGCCGGTTAAATTTTATAATTTTCTGTTCGCTGTGGTCCAGCAGGAATAAATCATTTTGCGAATTGATAGCGCAACTGGAAACCTCGGCAAACTGGAATTCCTCATCCCAGGAATCCTGACTCTTTAAATCCGATAAAAAGCGAAAATTACGGTCGTAGCGTACCAGCCGTTGATTATTAAAATCCGAAACATAGATATTGATTACCAGACGCGCCCAGAGGTCTCTTGGCGCATTCAACTGTCCGTAATTAAACCCGAAACCGCCCACGGTTTTCTGCAGACGCCCGCGGGCATCGAAAATCTGCAAACGGTTATTTCCGCTGTCCACAATAATCAAGGCGCCTTCGGCAGTAACATCCAGTGCTGTGGGCTGATTAAACTGTCCCGCTTGCTGGCCGTTTTGGCCTATGCGGGCGACCTCGCGAAATTCCTGTGCCGGACAAATTGATATGAATATTAGTAAAATGAAGAACAAATAACGCATATTACATCCTTTTTGAGATAGAATGTAATAGCAGAGAGCTTGCGGAGCAAGGGAGAGCTTTTAGTTATCAGTTTTCAGTAGTTTGTTTTTTGTTAAGAGTTAAGCGTTCAGCGTTGTGCAAAGGAAAGGGAATACGCTTAACGCATACACGCCTAACGCTTTTCTCTTTCCTGTTTTCTTTATGCTAATTGACCACCGAGCGCACAGAGGACACTGAGATTTACTTGTTTTATTACTTTCTTTCCAGACGTTCTTCCTGATACCTGATACCCAATTCTTA
>CAZIBE010000070.1:0-7644 GCA_964536685.1 uncultured Calditrichaceae bacterium
CCAGGCAAAACGATTTAAATAATTCTAATTATGTTCAACTGGTCATTCATATTATTTACTATTTTAAAGCAATCTTCCGCTTACTTCTTTCTCTTTATTTTAATCTCACGCCAACGACTAATGGATAAAGAGTAAGAGTTCCTTATTTTTTTGCCCTTTCTTTCTCAACAGTATAAATGTATTTTTTTTTGTGCGAATTTATGATTATGCATACAAATTGGGTGATTCAAATCATTTATATTGTTTTAAAAATCAAAATCACTTCAAAAATTCTTGACTCATGCAAAATAAATTATTATTGTATTTATTGATGTTTAATCATAGATGATAGTAAGGACTAAGGATGGAAATTACTACGTTAGAATTATCCGGGTTCAGGAATTTTGAAAAACACACCCAATTAGAATTACCGGCGATTTCGACTCTCTTTCAGGAACGCCCGGAAATAAAAAAAGAATTTTTACTCCAGGCTATTTTAGGCATTATTTTTGGCTTCACTCAGGAAGAAAAAGAACGCTATCGCGGCGATACCGAAATCAATAAAACCTTCACGGGCGTTATCACTCTGCGTACAGAGGATCGTACTCTGATGATTGAACGAGATTTTGAGACAGATTTTATTGCCTGCCTCCTTTCTGATACTAAAACGACGCGCCCTGTGTTTCAGGGAAAGGATTTTATTGACAACGGTTATTCCCGTCCCTACCTGCAGATGCTGAAATCTATCTTTCTGATTGTGGATAAAAAGCTTTTTATAGAAATCTGTCTACCGGCGGCTAAAACAGCGGGCACTGATTTTAAAGCGGTTTTAAATAGTCTGTATATTTTACTTACCCCTCAATTCAAATTTAGCGCCGCTAAATATGCCGTTAACGAAGCCAACAGCATGCTCGGCATCCTTTCCGATTTGGAATCCACCAATCCATTGGAAACGCTTAACATACAGCGCCAAAGCATTCTTCAGACTCTAAAGATCATCCACAAATCCGACCTGCTGGAGAATGATTTAAAGCAGTTAAAACAGTTTATTTATCTCTTGCGAGGCGATGGCGCCGGAAAGTTCAACCAGGAACGTCTCATTGCCGAAAAATTTCCTACAATAAAAGATTTCAACCCGCTTTCCCTGCGAGCCGATGCTTTAATGTGGAAGAGCTTGCTGCAAGTAAAAGCGCAGCATGAAGAGGAACTACGCGCTATCCGCTTTAAGAAAGACCGCCTTAAAAATATTCTGGATACGGACTTATATGAATACCGTAATCTGCCCGATGCCTTTGGCCGCGATGCTAATCGGTTTAAAGAGCTGGATATTCATATTTCCTCCAGAAAATCCCATCTTAAAAAATACGAACAGGAAATTGCCGATATTGAAACCAAACTGCATGAACACAACCGCCTGAAAAAATTTCTTTTGTACTCTATTCCTCCGCTGTTGTTTGTGGTGCCCTGGCTGATTTTAGGCCCCTTTTGGTTATTTATTATTCCCGAGACACTGTTTGTGTTTTTGGCCATTCTGGCCGTTTCCGGTCATTCTAACTACAAATGGCGCTCAAAAATTTTCCGTATTCAGGAAGAAATTCATTTGCTGCAAAAGCTCATTCACGATCAACAAAAAGATAAAGACGAGCTTCTTAAGAAGTATCCAATTTTAAAAGACAGCGAATATCTGGACAGCCACCTGGAACGGCACAGAAAATTTCGCCAATATAAACATGAATTGCGCGGCATCGAAAAGGAAGAGAAAAAACTTTTAGAGACGCTCGATTCTGAACTGTACACATCGCGCATTGAACAATTTCAGCAAAAATATGGTACGCGAATCGATATTAACAGAGTGGATTTGGAAGAATATCTCGATGACTTTGTTGCTCTTAAAACAACCGCCAAAGAGGACGAAGCGGAAGAGACCCACACCGGAATGGATGAACTGGAAAACCTGCGCATTCTGTATCAAAAAAGTATTGCCGAATTACGGGCTATGCGCAAAAAACTGATTATCACTCTCAAATTGGAGGACAATCCGGCCCAATTGGAATTGGCTCTGGATAAAATCGAACAGCAGCTCAAAGGCATACAAATCAACAGTACCCTGGCCGATTTGTTTTAATGTTCTTTATAGATATTTTTAACTGAACTTTTTAAATTTTGGTATTCAAGCGATCGTACTGAAATCTTCCTTCTCTTTCTCCTCATGATTACCGCCATCATTGATTTTATCATATTATTTAATTATACTCTTATTGTACTTCTTTAGATGCTATCCGTAAACATATTTGTGGGGCAATCATGAAAAAAGTGATCCTTTCCCTCCTGCTTACGTCCATTCTTTGGGCTGGCGATTTACCCTCTTCTTTTGATTTAAGAGATTACAACGGGCATAATTATGTTACCTCGGTAAAAGATCAACAAGGGGGCACCTGCTGGACACACGGCACTATGGCCTCTATCGAGAGCAATCTGTTAATGACCGGCAACTGGGCGTTAGCCGGCGAAGAAGGCGAGCCGAATCTGGCGGAATACCATTTGGACTGGTGGAACGGTTTTAATCAGCACAATAACGATGACATCGATCCGCCTTCCGGCAGCGGGCTGGAAGTGCACCAGGGCGGCGACTACCGTGTGGCGTCAGCTTACTTAACCCGCGGAGAGGGCACTGTACGCGATCAAGACGGTCAGTCGTATGATGAACCTCCTTTGCGCGATGACAGCTCCTACCACTATTTTTCGCCCCGTGACATCGAATGGTACACGGCCGGCCCTAATCTGGATCATATCGATCTGATAAAAACCAAACTCATGGGAAAAGGAGCCATCGCCACCTGCATGTATTATGACGATGCGCTCATGTACAACAACACGTTTTTCCAGCCGCCTACCTGGGAGGAAGATCCGAATCACTCCGTTACCATCATTGGCTGGGACGACTCTAAAGAAACGCGCGCGCCCTATCCCGGCGCCTGGCTGGTGAAAAACAGTTGGGGCACGGACTGGGGTGAGAATGGTTACTTTTGGATTTCTTATTACGATAAATGGGCCTGTCAGCATCCTGAAATGGGCGCGGTTTCCTTTCAGCAAGTGGAAGCCATGGCGTACGATAAAATCTATTATCACGATTACCACGGCTGGCGGGATACACGAACCGATATCAGCGAAGCTTTTAACGCTTTTCAGGCGGAAACAGGAAGCAAACTGATGGCTGTCAGTTTTTTCACGGCAGTGGACAGCATTGATTTTGATGTCCTCGTTTACGATCATTTTGAAGACAACCAGCTCTCGGGCGTACTGGCCGAAGTCAACGGCAGTATCGCTCATCATGGCTTTCATACCTTTGATTTGCCAGAGGCTGTGCCGCTTTTTTCCGGTGATGATTTCTATATCTACTTGTGGCTATCCGAAGGCGGACAGCCGTACGACCACACATCGGAGGTTCCGGTGCTGTTAGGCGCCAGCGCCACGCGAACCATTGTGGAATCGTCCGCTGCGCCGGGAGAGAGTTATTTCCGTTCAGGCAGCGATTGGCTTGATTTTTACAGCGAAGACTCTACGGCTAATTTCTGCATCAAAGCGCTGACGATCAACGAACCGTCTGCTGTCGGAGACAATCAGGAATCAGCTTTACCGCAAAATTTTCTGCTTGAGCAAAATTATCCTAATCCCTTTAATCCTTCTACGGCTATTAGCTATCAGCTGTCAGCCTTCAGCTTTGTGGAATTGAGCGTTTACAACATGATCGGCCAAAAAGTAGCCACACTAATCCATAAAAACCAGGCGGCTGGCCGCCATTCTGTAACGTTTAAGGCAAACGGTTTGCCGAGTGGAATGTATCTCTATCGCTTGCAAACAGACAGGGGATGCAGCCAAACACGACGCATGATTTTGTTGAAATAGTAAGGCGGTTTTTGCAACCGGAATAAGAATCAGGCGATAATCGGTAATTGGGAACCTTTTGCGGTTCCTAATTACCGGTTCCCGGCTATCCATATTAAACAATAGTCAAAAAAATAGTTACTTAAAACAGCGACCTATTCCACCGCTCGCAGTTCCACTGCCTGGCCGCCGCTTTTAACCATACGCGCTTGCAGCGTATCGGAAGCCGTTACTTTTATAGTACGAATGTTGATCGCAGTTGGATTTTTATCGTAGTCGGTTTGTCCGCTGTCTTCGTATATGGTGGCCTGATAAGTTTTGCCCTTGTCCAGGAAGCTTAACGGTATTTCAACGGTTCTTGGCTGCTCATCGGTGATAGTCCCCACATACCAGTTGGTCCCCTGCCGGCGGGCGACTGACACGTAATCGCCGATTTTAGCGTCAACAGGTACGGTCTCGTCCCAATCCACCGGCACATCCTCAATAAATTTAAAAGCCGGTTGATTTTCATAGTTTTCGATTAAATCGGCCGCCATCTGCATCGGCGAATAGAGCACCACATATAAAGCCAGTTGTTTGGCCAGCGTTGTGTACACGCGGTGCTTGCCGCTTGGATCAAACTTAATATCGAATATTCCCGGCGTGTAATCCATCGGACCGCCCAAAAAGCGCGTGAAGGGTAATATAGTGGTGTGTTCCGGCGGATTGCCTTCGGACCAGGCGTTGTATTCCATTCCCCGGGCGCCTTCGCGCGTCATGAAGTTTGGCCAGGTACGGCGAATACCCGTCGCTTTAATCGGCTCATGCGCGTCTATCATGATTTGACGTTTGGCCGCTTCTATTGCTACTTTGCGGTAATGGCGCACCATCCATTGCCCGTGATGACGCTGACCTTTGGGATGCATTTTACCGGCATAACCAGTCTTGACGGCGTGAATTCCCAGCCGCTGATAGTAATCCAGCGCCGCCTGCAGCTGCTGTTCATATTCAGGCACGTTACCGCCGCTTTCATGATGGCCAATGATTTCAACGCCCTTTTGGCGGGCGTAACGCACCACTTCTTGTAAATCAAAATCGGGGTAAGGCTTAGTATAATCCTGCACATTAATACCGGACAGCCACGATTCCCAGCCCACGTTCCAGCCCTCAATTAACACGCCCTGCAGGCCATGCTCAGCGGCAAAGTCGATATATTTTTTAGCGCGTACGGTGGTCGCCCCGTGTTTGGGGCCGTTGTGCCAGGTATATTTACCGATATGCATGCCCCACCAGATGCCCACGTATTTCATGGGATGAATCCAGGAGGAATCCTCAATTTTTGATGGTTGATTCAGGTTTATTATTAAATGCGATTTTAACAGCGCGGCTGCGTCTTTAGCGATAAGAATGACGCGCCAGGGGGATTTCAGCGGCGTTTGACCTTTTACTTTTACGCCATCCGGCCAGGGCACCAAATTGCTTTTAAAGCGGCTGCCGTCCAGACGGCGCAGGGTCATCCCGGCGTAATCGGTTAACGCAGATTCATGAATCGATAGGACCGTTCCATCCGCTGTCTCGAAGGTAACGGGCGTATCGGCCGAATCGATTTGTGAAGCCGGTGTGTGCCGGTACAGATGTTCATAGCTGTCGTAATCACCAGGAATCCACCAGGCAGAATCGTTTTGCGCCAGATTAAACTGCGTTTCTTCGGAGGTTATCTGAATGTCGCTTAGAGAGTCTTGCCGAGGTAAATAATAACGAAAAGCCAGGCCATCATTGTATGCTCTAAAGATTAAAGTCAGTTTACGGTACGGGGATTCTTTCTCCTGCAATTCCGTTTCTATTTCATTGTACTGATTACGAATAGCGCGCTCCGTGCCCCACAATGTTTGCCAGCTACTGTTTACCGTACGTTGGCGGGTTTGCACGATTCTCATATTTGCGGATAGGGAGGAGCCGTCTTTAAACACAAAACCCAGCCGAGAAGGCGCGATTAGCTTTTCTCCTGCGTATTCCACGCTGTACGTTGAAGATTTTGGGCCGGCTTGAAAGGTAAGATGAATGGAGCCGTCCGGAGATGTTAGCGAAACCATATTCTGATTACCCGAACATGAAAACACTGTAAATGCCATCAACGATAAAATATAAACAAGGCCTATGTTCGTTTGTTTTAAGAAGTTTACTATCATAAGATGTTTACCTTCCTTTTTGTTTCTGAGCGTGGCGCTAAGCCGATCGCGAGTCTTTGGCTCTGGCTTGTATGCGAACTGGAAAGTCGCGCTACATTTCTGCTTACTTATTTAATTAAAAGAAGCTTTTTTGTTTGTACCAATCCTTGTTCGGTTAGCAATTGATAGTAATATACACCACTTGCCAAAGCACTGGCATTCCAAATTACGCTATGTTTCCCTGCCGCCTGTTTTTGACGAACCAGTGTCGCCACCTTTTGACCGGCAACATTGTAAATGATGATTTCTACATAATTCATCATTCTTAATTCGTAATTAATTGTTGTGGTGGGATTAAATGGATTCGGATAATTTTGATACAAGTGGAAAGCGCCGGCATATCGCCCGTCAGCACCTTTAATGGCCGTTGTGTCCTGTTTAACCGAAACAAAAGCCGTATCCAAAGCCGTAGCGCCGCTGTCATCCTGTAAAACGGCGAACAGCGTACAGGGATTGTCTAAACTCACTGCAGTAAGCGCCAAATTGCGCTCTGAACTGTCGTACTTCACATGCATATTACTGTCGCTAACGCTAAATTTCCAACTGAGGCGATCGTTAGGCGTATCCACATCCTGTTCAAACGGCGTTAGAAAAAGATGCAATGTATCGCCCGATTTAAAGGACATGCTGTCCGGGAAATTGACTATCAGCGGCGCATCGTTTACGGCCTGGATGTGAACGATTAATTGCGTCGTATCGCTTAGAGCGCCGTCGCTGCCGGTAAAAGAGAGCGTATCGCTGCCGAACCAATCAGCTGCGGACAAGAACCAGCGTCCGCTGCCTTCTGCCCTTTCCCAGACCATTTCACCGTTATTTAGCGCCGTAAAAGTGAGCACACTATCGGGATCGTCTGCGTCTTCAACGAAATCGTACCAGTAACTGTCAGCTACGAATAAGGAATCGTCTTCGTTAAATGTCAGAACCGGCAGTGGTTGGATAAAGTTAGGTGGATCGTCTACAGCACTAACAGTAAACGTTGCGGC
The DNA here is from genome assembly GCA_964536685.1 of uncultured Calditrichaceae bacterium. Lineage (GTDB taxonomy): Bacteria > Calditrichota > Calditrichia > Calditrichales > Calditrichaceae > CAZIBE01. The sequence continues at coordinate 7,055 of CAZIBE010000070.1, forward strand.
ATCGCTGTCCGACAGGCCGCCGGGATCGGTTGCCGTAAAGGTAATGGTCTCGCTGCCGTTCCAGTCGGCAGTGGGCGGCGTTATAGTAGCCACGCGGTTGGCGTCGATAAAAACCGTTAAATCCGTATTGCCGGAGTACGTCCAGCTCATGTCCGCATCGCCGTTGTCCGGATCGCTCACATAATTGTCCAGAGGTATTTGTGCAAAACTCTGCCCTTCATCCACGGTTTGATCCGGAATATCGCTGACTACCGGCGGATCGTTTTCGTTTTCCACATGCAGGCGGTAATCCTGGCGATCGGTGGCTCCGGCCTGATCCTGCACCTGTACGGATACGTCATGCACGCCCACATCAACGTTGGATGGTGTGCCGCTGATTAAGCCTGTTTGCGCGTCAATGCTCAAAAAGGCCGGAGCAGTCAGTAAACTATAAGTCAGCACATCGCCTGAATCGGCGTCCGTAGCCGTCACCTGATATTCATACAACTGCCCCTGAACGGTAATGGTGTCCGGTTGAGATGTAATCACCGGCGCGTCGTTTACTGCGGTAACCGTAAATTTAGCCGTGTCGCTATCCGACAGGCCGCCGG
>CAZIBE010000070.1:7744-20031 GCA_964536685.1 uncultured Calditrichaceae bacterium
GCCGCCGGGATCGGTTGCCGTAAAGGTAATGGTCTCGCTGCCGTTCCAGTCGGCAATGGGCGGCGTTATGGTAGCCACGCGGTTGGCGTCGATGCTAACCGTTAAATCCGTATTGCCGGAATATGTCCAGCTCATTTCTGCATCGCTGTTGTCCACATCGCTCACGTAGTTGTCAAGCGCTATTGTACTAAATGATTCACCTTCAGCCACAGTCTGATCGGGAATGTCACTGACTACCGGCGCATCGTTCACCGCGGTAACCGTAAAGGTGGCCGGATCGCTATCTGAGAGTAAAGTAGGATCTGTAGCGGTAAAAGTAATTGTTTCGCTGCCGTTCCAGTCGGAATTGGGTGTTTGCACCGTAGTCACATGCGTAGCCTCATCGATAGTAACAATCAAATCCTGATTGCCGCTAGCCGTCCAGCTGATTTCACTATCCGAATTATCATCATCCGTAACGTAATCATCTAAATCAAAAGAAGTAAACGTACCGCCCTCGGCGATGGTTTGATCGGGAATATCGCTGACTACCGGCGGATGGATGGGTTTCATATAGGTAATATTAATGCTCCAGTTTTGCAGCGTAGCGCCATTATTGTAATATGTATCGTCGAAGGCGCGCAGCGTCCAGTCGCCCGCAGAATTAACGCCATCTAATTCCCACAGAGCGTTGTCCGGTTTAAATGTTCCGGAATAGGGACTGCTGCCGTCGGTGATGCGCGTGCTCGCCTCGTCGTCTAAAGTAGTATTGCTGTAAGCGTCACCCGGCTGGCCATTATGGTTTACAATGCCCGATGCCGTGCTGTCCGGGGCTTCCAGGGCCACGGCCAAATCTTCAATATGGTCGGAAATACTAATGGTGGCGTCCACATCCACTATTTGGTGAGTATCCGGAACATTTAGGGTAGAAGTATAATAGATATTGTCGTCGGCAATGGATACGGGCACATCGGAACTGGCATAGGATTGCGCGGCAAAATCACCCACAAAATAGCGCAGAAGTTTGGGCGGCACGGACAGGTTTTCTCCGCTAAACGGAAAGGTGGCGTTCAGGGCTTCCGTTGAATTATCCGTAGCAGTAAGGTAATATTGCACTTCATTGCCCCAGCTCTGTGACGGGATGGTAAACTCATAGGTACTGCCGGCCGGACCATCCGTATCCTGTACCTGCTGCCATTGGCTGGTAGCGCCCTGGAAAATGGTGCGATAAAACAATGCCGCGGAAGCAATACCGTTATCATCGGAAATATCGGCGCTAACCACACGGGCGTCCACCGATGATGTAGATTGTAACATGGTATGCGAGATGGCCGGCCGGTCGCCGTTTTCGTTTAAAGCTAATTTAACAGCCTGCCTGGCATTGACGCGGCCATAACCCACATGTTCATTCCAACCGTTAGTATCGTATGCATAACGGTCAATTTTATCGGCGGATTTTTGCAGCATGGTTTGTATTTCGTCTGAGGTCAGGCCGGTATTGGCCGAGAGCATCAGCGCCGCTACCCCGGCCACCTGCGGACAGGATGCCGACGTTCCGCCGAAATGATCAAAATAATCGCCGGCATCATAGCCATCGCTGCCGGCAATATCAGTGCTGTACACGATGGTCGGCGCCACCAGGTCCAGCGCGCTGCCGTAATTACCGCCCCAGTTCCGCTGCCAATCATGGCTGCCGGGATTCTTTTTTTCATCAAACATATTGGATGCGCCCACGGCAATGACATCATCTAAATAGCCCGGATAGCTGACTGTACCATGTCCCCCGTTCCCGCTGGAAAACACAATAACGCAGCCTTTGCCGTTGCGGCCCTGCGTTTTGGCGCGGTGGATGGCGTCGTCGATGCCCGAATTAGGCGATGTACCGCTCCAGCTATCGCTGAGTATGTCGGCGCCTTCCTGCCAGGCATAATCGATAGCCGCGGCAATGTTGGCGTCATCGGCGCTGCCATATAGAGAAAATATTTTAACCGGTAAAATCTGAGCATGGTACGCAATACCGGCCACGCCGATGCCGTTGTCGCCCTCGGCGGCCACAATACCGGCCGTACTGGTGCCGTGTCCCTGAATATCGTTGGCGTCGCTGCCGCTATCCGGCGAGAAGTCTTTGCCGACGCTATACAGATTATCATTAAGATCAGGATGATCCAAATCCACGCCGCTGTCTATCATCGCCACCAAAACGGATGAACTGCCGCCGGCCTGACCGCCGTTGTTGGTTAATTCATCCCAGGCTAAATCCACATCCATATCGGCGTCGGCATAGCCGTTTACCTGTTGCGGGAAATCGCCTTTGGCGCCGGAGGCCACCGTTTGACCGCTGTTTTTATGCGCCCATTGCTGCGACCAGTAGGGATCGTTGGGCGTGTAGTTTAAAATTTCCCAGTTCATATAGTAAAAATTAGGCTGCGCCCAGCGCACGCCTTCCTGTTCAGTAAAGATATTTGCCGCTTGCAGGCCGTTCAAGTTTTGCCCGGCAGATATTTGTAGTAAAAAGGTGTTCTGCGGCAGTTCTTTCAGAATTTTTGTGTGATTGATTTCATTAATTTTCGCGATTTGTTGCCGGGATACATTTGTTTTAAAACGCACTAAGAAGGTACGGTTGACGGTTTGGCGAATACGGCTACCGCGCCGGTAAAATACCGCAGCGGCTGAGGAAATCTGCGGGTTGGCAAGGAGTTGTTCAATCGTTTCGTTGAGGGCGTTACCATAAAGCTTTTGATTGAGACGCACCAGCGGCATGCCTTGTCCGGCAATGGGAAAATCGATCTTAAAACCGCCGTGAAGGATTTGCCGTAATATGCTCCGTTGTTCAGCGGGAGTATAATTTGCACTGAATTCCACGGCAAGTTGATCGGGCAAAGCAAATAGTTCGATAGTCTGGCCGTCATAGACATAACTTGCTATAAAAGTTTGTCCAAAGAGGAAATTGTGAAAAAGAAAAAGAATGATAACAGGAAGAACATATAATTTGGTTTTCATATAAGATGCTCTGTAATTTTGTTTTTTTTAGGACAATCTTTGGTTTACACCTTTTTCAACCTCAATTTAACAGAATCTGCCATTAAGGTAAACGAAAACATAACACCGTTCAATTTAATAAAACAGGTTCCACAATGATGTTGTTCTAAAACAAAAAATTTATGATTATTCCGCAACTCTCTTCCCCTGATACTTGAAATATACTCGAATAGAAATGGTTTGAATACAACCCATTTCGTCCCGAGATTTGAGTGTTTGGTACGAAATCCCGGTTTATCGGGATGGTACCGATTACCTTATTTGCGCCACAGGCGTCCCTTCAGGGTAAACCATTTACTGATCGGTATAATATTAAAATGACGCTTTTCCCATTTAACTCACTCTTACTTTTTATCTCTTAATATGAATGACCAGTTAAAAACGAGAACTCCCAAGCTGTTAAGAATATTCCTCTTTTCGGTCAAAAATTGGTGCTTTTGGCCAGATATGGATTCCCGCCTTCGCGGGAATGACGCAGTCTTGGCATGTCATTCCGGCCGGAGCGAAGCGGAGAGCCGGAATCCATGCAAAACGATTTAAATAATTCTAATTATGTTCAACTGGTCATTCATATTCTTACTCTTGCTCTTTTTTCTTATTTCTTCTCACACTTGTCCAAAATAAGTTTTTAAAATAAAGTTCATTTATAAGTAAGAAGACAGATCTCCAATTATGTAAATTTGTTTTGTCAAAAAAAAAATAACATAAGGAGACCCGTCCCATGAACAAAGTTATGAGCATTTTCAGTCAGATTCTACAATTATTTCCAAAAACTGAATTTATTCAGTTCGTATCCGATACAAAGTCCAACAAAGCTATTAAAGGCTTCTCATGTTGGGATCAATTTGTGGCTATGTTGTTTTGCCAATTAGGCAAAGCGCAAAGCCTGCGTGAAATTTGTTACGGTCTGGCAACCTTTCAGGGTAAAATCAATCATCTTGGTTTAAAAAAAGCGCCCAGCCGTTCTACTTTAGCTTACGCTAATGAGCATCGTCCCTGGCAGCTTTACGAAGAATTGTTTTACGCACTTTTAGGCAGATGCCGCCAAGCCTTCACAGGTCATGGGAAATTACGTTTCAAAAATATATTGTACAGCTTTGACGCCAGCCTGATTAAGCTTTGCCTTAGTTTGTTTGACTGGGCAAAATATCGCCGGGCTAAAGGCGCCTTAAAACTTCATCTGCTTTTAGACCATGACGGCTACCTACCGCAATTTGTCCATGTTACTGAAGGGAAGGTTCACGAGATAAACATTTTGCGGCGTTTATCCTTTGATGCCGGTACCATTGTCGTCATTGACCGGGGCCTCTTAGATTATCAGCTTTTTGGCGATTGGACTAAAGAAGGCGTCTTTTTTGTAACCCGCTTAAAAAAGAATGCTTCGTATCGGGTAATCTGTGAATATCCGCTGCCACAGCGCCGTAATATTCTTAAAGATTGGGTTATTGAATTGGACGGTTTCTATTCCAAAGACAAATGCCCGCATAATCTGCGAATAGTCGAAGTATGGGATGATGATAAAAAGGAATCGATCACCCTGTTAACCAACCATCTTGAATTTGGTGCAACAACCATTTCAAAAATTTACAAAGACCGCTGGGAAATAGAACTGTTTTTCAAAGCCATAAAACAAAATTTAAGAATCAAAACGTTTGTCGGAACATCATATAACGCCGTTATGATTCAGATTTGGACAGCATTAATCGCTATGCTGATTCTCAAATATCTAAAAATGAAAGCAAAAATAAAATGGTCGCTTTCAAATCTGGTTGCAATGCTGCGTTTCAACCTGCTGACCTATAAAGATTTATGGGACTGGATTAATCAACCATATTTCATAAAACCTTACCAGCATTCGGGGGATCAATTAAGCCTGTTTACTTAACTTCTTGGACAGCATAGTACATTTAAAAGTAGGGGGCTTAACCCAAAAATGGAAAATCACAGTATGTAACATAAATATTTACAACAAAACCTGTCTGAAATATGATTTATTTTGGACAGCAATGGCATAAAGTGACAAATTATAGGCGGATTAGCTCCGGTACACATATCAGCCAGCGGGTTATCCGGATCGATATATCCAACATGTGCTGATGCCAGAGTGTTTTTGATATGCAACTGCGTTTTTTTGTCCAGAACAAGACCGTCAACGACGACAACACCAGCATAAATAGAGATGTCAGATGCAGTGGAAACCGGATTTACTTTATTTAGATAGGCATCATAAATTGCACGGGTTTGTTCGGGCCGAATAACATGTTCCTGCTCCAAAAATGTCACAAGTGTGAGTTCCATTGCCAGATTCCTGCCATGAACGGTATCGAAGCCGATTCCGGCGACTTTGCAAACAGGGGATGTAGGATGTTTCCTGCAATATTCGTCTAAATCGCTGCCCGGTATTGGATAAGCGACGCCGGAGACTGCTTCAAAAATATGATCAAGCAAGGTTAAAGATTTTTCTGCCGTCCAGCCCTTTACTTTAAAATGGCGGAGAAGAGTTGGAAAGGATTGGGCAAAATGCTTTTCGTAGATAAATTTTTTCCAGAATCGTTGGGTTTGAGCCGGGAGGGCACCATTGGCAATCAGATTGTCGATCAGTAGCATTCTTCCATCGTCAATAATCACTCCCGCAACCAGGCACCAGGGCGGAATGGGTTTGGATTTACACTCAGCCGGGACACCATCAACAAAGTACCCGGCGACTTCCGCTCTTTTTATGGAATCAATGGCCAGTTGAAAGCGAAGATTTAAATCTGTTTGGGGGTCTATTACCTTTGTGTCCACTAACTGATCGAGAAAAAAGCTTTCGAGGTTAAAGTTCTCAAGTATTCTCTCCGGGGTGGGCCAGGTGCCGATGGCAACATTTGAAATTGGTTTTTGCATGACACAACTCCTTCACTTGTTAAGCGTAAATTGATGAGTCGTTAGGTATTTATGGCGACCTCTTGTCAATACGTACTTAACAAGGTTCCTGCTTGTTAAGGGCAGCATTCCCGGCAAAGTGTCCGTAAATGGGGGGGGATAAAACCGTATTTCCTTTTAAAGTACCCGCGGGAACTTAATTTACGTTTACAATCATATATCTATCTCTAAGTTGGTTAATATTTACGGGATTGTAATTTAGTTCTGCCATTTCCATTCGTTCAAAGACGGTATGATGAATCTTTGGCAGAAATTCAGACGGCGCCGGCTCTTTCTGGCCGGGACTTTGGGTAAGAACTTGAATCTTACGTGGTTTTGAAGGAAGCTTTTCATCCAATTTGGTTTTATTGAGGTTTCCGCGAATATCGGGATTAAGTGTATCAGCGGCCCCAGGTAAAAAGTTAATACCGTGTTCTTTGGCGCGGTTCATCATAAATGACAGCGTGATATCTGACAGGCGGGAATCTGCCGCGCCCCCGCCCACATTGGAACGCACACCGGCAAACCAGATTTCTTCCACGTTTTTTCCGGAAACCATCAATGTAGGTTTAAACGGCGTTCTTCTTTCGTCAATCGACACTAAATGGTATGCGTGTTTGACATAAGCAGCGGCGCTAAAGTCTTTGAATAAATTAATTTCCTGAAAATGCAGTGGTCCCACGTCAATGGGAATGCCAAATGCGGCAACGGTATCCCAGACGCCAAGCATTTCAATTGTTGCCCGCTGGTCTTTGATACCTTCATTACCGACCTGCACGGCTAATTCCCGGGCGATGGCCGCCCCACGGCTGAAGCCGAAAATGAATATTTTATCTCCCGATGTAAAAACGGAACCCAGTTTTGCATAAGCTTCATCTTTGATTTTTTCCGCGCCATAACCAAAGATGCTGCCTTTCGCCTGAACAAAAGAATTATGTTCGACCTCATTCCCAACACCGGCAAAGTAATAAGATTGTTGTTTGTCTGCTTCGTTTACATCGATGGCTTGATGGAGCTTCAACACATTGGTGCTATTGGCATCCAGGGCATCATTGCCCGTACCATCGATACAGATGATGAGATTTTTACCATTCATATCCTGAGCCTGTTATTTATTTTAACTCATTGCTGTCCAAAATAAGTTAAAAGTTGAAAAATATTAGTTGTTTTTTTAAAGAGTTACACACTATTAAATAGTATTTATAGCTCAGCCCTATTTTTGACCCAACCCCTATCCCCTTCCCTAATGTATTAGGGAAGGGGAACTAAAGGGGATGGGTTAGCGTTTTTGCCGATTTCACTGTTTCTGAAAATCTATTTTGGACAAGTGTGACTTTATGCGCGGTTTCCCAATTATGGCAGCTTTAACGGCGCAGCTTGTAAACTATAAAATATGGCCGCTCGAGACAGCCCACAAGTTCTGGGACAGATTGCATTACTTCTTCGGCCTATTGAAAGGATATTGCATGCCAAAACTCTGTGTCTTAGTCATCGGCCATAAGGCCGAATCGCCGGGAAAACGGAATACAAATTCCAATATCACGGAATTTGATTTCAACAATGACTTAGCCAGACGAATCGATCAGAATGTAACCGGAGTAAGAATAATACGCGTGTACAGGCGTACCTACATCCTACTGCCGGAAGATATTAATACGTTGAATCCCGATTTTATTGTCAGTCTGCATTGCAATGCCTTTGATGGAACCGTTTCCGGCAGCGAAACACTGTATCACCATGCATCTGAAAAAGGAAAGCTTGCTGCCGAAATTATGCAAGCGAACATCGTTCGTTTTTTGCAGCTCCGGGATCGCGGTATAAAACCCAAAACCAGTGAAGACCGCGGTGGTTACCTGCTTAAATATACAAATGCACCCTGCATTATAGTGGAGCCCTTCTTTATTGATAAAGACGATGATCGGCGCAAGGCCCAGGAAAATCCCGATGGTCTGGCCGCTGCTTATGCATCGGGAATCGAAGAAATTGCTGTAAATATTTAAAAATTCATGGCAAACTAATTTATCTTCACGGATGAGACTTCATTAATAAATGAGGAGGAACATCCCATGAAACTGGCCATTATTTCCGATACGCATTTGGGCGATCCCATGAGTACCATGGTAAAGCCGACCGACAACGGTGGTTGGGAAATCTGTGATAACTATGATCAATTTACAGCTAAAGCGGGTAAAGAAAATGACTATCTCATTTTATTGGGCGATATTCTGGATTTTTCTGTTGCCGGCTATCAAAAAGCTTATGAAGCTGCCAAGGTCTTTTTTGAAAAGATTCAGGAAGATAAAATCGCTAATGAAATTATCTATGTTCCCGGGAATCACGATGCCGATTTATGGCATATTGTTTAGCATCAGGTAAACATCATAAAACAAATCGATAAAAGTAATCCTCCCCGTGATTTTCGTATGTCTGTTCCCGGTATCCTGGACTGCACAGGCAACAGAAATTCCAGGCCGTTTATTTTAGCCGGTGTTACTCAAAATGAAGAAGGCCCACAATATGGCGGTTTGTTTTTGGATAATATCACCAGTCCCCGTACGCGCTTTAATTTTGCCTATCCCAACCTCTACCTGATAACAGAATCCGGGAATTATCTATTAACGCACGGACATTATCTGGAAAAATACTGGTCGTATACAGGCGAGCTTTTAATGGAAATCGCCCAGGAAGATTTGCAATTAGGAGATGAATATGATTTGCGGGAACTGGTGGGAGTAAATTTCCCCCTTAACCAGTTGGCCTGCACCGGAGTCGGGATGGCCGGTCCGTTATCCCGGATAGCCCGCAAAGTGCAGAGAGAAGTAAAAGACAAAAATTTAGCTCGTGTTGAAAAATACCTGGAACGGCTGCAAAAAAAATTAGATAAAGAAACAAATTTTCCCTGGTACGAAGTGTATAAGGAACTGATTACTGATAAAATTTTTAAGGAAATTAAAAATTCAATTTTGGATGATCTGAAAAAAAAGCAGGAAACTCGTTTCAGCGCAGAATTCGTCAACAATCCTGAAGTGCATGCCCGTTTTAAAAGATTCTATTCATCTTCCCTGGTAGAAATCGATCGCCTTGAGTTTGAAGAAGGTATTCATATTGATCCACCAACGCGCGTTATCTTTGGGCATACGCACCAGCCCATTCTGTTGGAAGAACCAAGACCTCCCATAGCCCGACCGTTTGGAGAAACACAATCCAAGCCTATTTATCTTTATAATACCGGCGGCTGGTTAAAGAAAAGGGATGTAAGCGCACAAGAGACATTTCCGGGAGCAGGAGTTTTCACTTTAAATGGTGATAATAAATTAGTATCACAAGAAATTTCCTAAACGTAATCCGGAAAGGGGTTTCAAGATTCCAGGTCCCGAAAGTCAAAGATGGGTCAAGATGCTGTTTTCACCTTAAAATATTGGGGCGTTTTATGCCAGAAAACAATGATAAATGGAAAATCCGCTTTGGTCAGATTTTTCAGTACTATCTGCAGCAAAAACAAAAAAAGTTATCAGATTATTTTTACTTTCTGCCCCAGGGTGTGGAATACGATAGGCTGTCTGAAAATTCGTTCAAACTTATTGATCTCAACATAAATCAACGTCTGTATCAAACCCATTTTGCCGGCGATATTCCCGTTGTGGCCGACCTGAACAGCGATCAGGTAGAAGGGCTATCGTGGACGGTGGTCATTGTTCCCGGTTTCGGGCATCATTTACTCAAGGAGAAAGCTTTTCAAATGCAGATTCCCTGGCTAAAAGAAATGGGATTCAAAATTATATATGCGACATATGCCGACTCTTTTGAGAGTAACCGCGCCTGCGCAGAAAGAGTGATTGAGATTCTTAATGATGAGAGGGATAAATCCGGCCCACTCATCTTTTTTGGATACAGTAAAGGTACAGCGGTAATCATGGAGATATTGCGAATTGATAACGGCGCATCCATTGCCGCCAGAACCAAAGCCATTGTCAGTTTTGCCGGGGCCATCAGGGGCACTCCGGCAGCCTCTTCCAAAAGCACAAAACAAGTTAGTAAACTGTTAAAGTTGTTTCGCAAATACCAAAAAGAACTTACCTGGCCGAATCGTTTGTTTCATAAACTTATTGTCGGTTTAGCTAAAACCAATATCAAGTTTTTTAAAGAATGGGATCGTTTGCTTTCCATGTCGGAAGATTTCATGGACGACCTGAGCGATCTTCCGGACGGTATCGAAGATTTATCATGAATTTCCTGCCGGAATGATTTTGAGCATCTTCACTTGCCCGGACATATCGCTTTGTTCTCGTTAAGTTCTGTACAGCGGCGATGGAAGTGAATGTTATGATTATTATCGCGTATTTTTACCACAATGGGTATTTAAATTGAAACCGGCGCCATTAACATCAAAAGAATCGGCGGCACTATCATCCGCTCCGTAAAATATAAAGGAGAATAGAATGGGTAAGCATAAAGCCAGCATCCAATCCGCTTGTGATCCACTCTTGCAGATTCTTAAGTCCGGCGATGTTGTGAATCAGGTGAGTATGGGCCATTACTGGTGGAAATTCTGGCTTACTTTGGCTGAGCTGGCCATACGCCAGCATCAGAAATCATTGTTCGGTAAAAATTCCGATTGGCGCGATACACATACCATGCTGTTTTTTAATGCAGATGAAACTTTTTCCGTTGAATTGCCCAAAGCCACCTTTAAGCCGCTTAAAGAATATTGCCTGACCGAACTAAGCATATTTCGCCTAAAATTAATTGAATTGTCACCGGATTATCTTACAACAATGAAGCAGATTGCAGAAAAAATGAAAGGGTATGATTACGATATCGGCCAATTACTGGATATTGCCATAAATGAAATTTTAGGTTATCGGTATCAAAGAAAAGTAAAGATATTTGATTTTGGGAGGAAGAAAAAGGTGTGCAGCGTAGGTGTGCGCGTAATTTTTGAAAAACTTTTCCAAGAAAGCATCAGAGATCAGAACAACGATTCAAAGCATTGGCTGTTCCGTGAACTTAATCCTGAAAAATGGTCAGCCAAAGAAATCCGCAAATATATAGGAACGCATATAGAAGTAACGACACCGGCACATTTTGCCAATACAAATAAATCTCTTTGCACATGAATTTGAGCTGGTTGCCCGATTTAAGGACGGCAAGCAAATTTATCCAACGAACTAACCAAAGACATGTAAAACTCAGTTACTTACCGTCATCCGTTGCGAAGATAAACTAAGTTTACACCATATCAAAGACAGCTTCACTTAATATTGTTACAAGAACGGAATGGCCTTGGTATCAAACTTCCCCCAGTGAGTGAGGCGTTTTAAAATATTCCTCTTTTAGCTTGTAATGAATTGAATTTATGGCTAATATTTTACCATATATTGTTAAACGAAATCGGATGATTCATTCCAGGCTGAAAATTATGAAACAACTCAAAATAAATTTGGACGAGCTGGCCTTTGTGCTACACCGCGGCGCCGAGTTGGAAATGAAGTGTTATCTGGAGTTGGAAAGCGGCCGGATTTTGAACATCCCAACCAATCCTGAAGTGGTGAAACAACTGTTTCATTTAGCAGAAGATATTAACAATATCGATATAAATAAACTAGTTCGCCGCATTCTGCCGGATTCGCATCATTTTCTGGAATTACCGGATATGTTCGAGCAGGTCGCTTTCGATTTGATGTCGCGTTTTACACGCTCCATTGAAGACAGCAAACCGCTCTTAGCCGAAGAATTATGGAAGGATATTCATGAAGGTCTAGGCTACAAATCTTTTAACGCAAAGCTAAGAGAGAATCCCAACCTGTTCCGCAGCTTTATTCAAATGCGTGATGAATTATTTGAAGAATCGGCCCGCGCCTGGCTAAAAAACCATGATATTGAGCCTGCATAATTTTTTAATGGCTACAGAGCTTGCGCAAAATAAATAGTTAGAAACCTTTGAAATAATCATTCAAAATGTCATTCCCGCAGTGCGAAGCACTCCCTTTGGGAAAAGCGGTGCCAAAGGCATCCCTTTGGGAGAATCCATAATTTGTTGATAATACCGGATTCCCCCAAGGGGCCACTTTTGTGGCGCATCAAGTGCGGAATGACATTTTGGGAAGAATTATTATTTTTTCATAGGTTTCAGTTAGATAGTACTTTTAGCCTTCCAATGGTAACGATTAGCTTTTGCGTTTTAAGTTATGCGCAATTTGTTAATCGCTTAGCACAACATGATAAAGGAAGAAAATCGCTTACAGGCTTAACGGTTTTCTCTTTCTTGTTTACTGTTTTATAGACCGATCAGTAAATGGTTTACCCTGAGGGGGCGCCTGTGGCGCAAATAAGGTAATCGGTATCATCCCGATAAATCGGGATTT
>CAZIBE010000071.1:0-19903 GCA_964536685.1 uncultured Calditrichaceae bacterium
CATTAATACATCCAGACGCCATTATCTCCGAAACGGCCACAATTGGTGAAGGCACGGTTATCATGCCTGGCGTAATAATAAATGCTGACGCCCAAATTGGAAGACATTGCATTATTAATACGGGCGCTATAATTGAACATGATTGTTTTGTGGGAGATTTTAGTCATATTGCACCAAATACAATTTTAACCGGTGGCGTTCAGGTGGGTAGCTTGACTTTAGTAGGAGCGCATTCGGTCATTGTCCCTTATAAAAAGGTTGGCTCGCGTTGTCTTATTGGGGCGGGCAGTGTCATCACAAAAAATATTCCGGATAATGCAATAGTCAGGGGCAATCCTGGGCGCATAATTAAAGTTCGGAAATGATATCTGACTGATAGGATACCAACTTACTGTTTATTTAAGGAATACATTAATTTTTTACGAATAACGTACAAGGGAAAATATGAGTCAAAGGATTTACCTCTCTCCGCCTCACATGTCCGGTGAAGAATTAAAATTTGTAATAGATGCCTTTGAAAGTAACTGGATTGCTCCGCTTGGGCCTCATGTTGATGCTTTTGAGAAGGAAGTAGCCTCTTATATCGGTGTTAAACATGCCGCTGCTTTAAGTTCTGGAACGGCTGCGATTCACCTCGCCTTAATTTTATTAGGCGTAGAGCAGGGAGATGAGGTTATCTGCCAGTCGTTTACTTTTTCCGGATCGGCAAATCCCATCGTGTATCAAAAGGCTGTGCCTGTATTTGTTGATAGCGAGCCGCAAACCTGGAACATGGATCCCGAGTTATTGGAACAGGCAATTAAAGATGGAATTCAAAAGGGGAAGAAGCCCAAAGCGGCGATAACCGTCCATTTGTATGGGCAACCGGCTAAATTAGATGAAATTATTTCTATCTGTCATAAATACGAAATTCCCTTAATAGAAGACGCAGCAGAAGCTCTGGGAAGTTCATACAAAGGGAGAAAAGCAGGTAGCTTTGGAGATCTGTCCATTCTGTCATTCAATGGCAACAAAATAATTACCACATCCGGCGGCGGAATGCTGCTTTCGGATAATGTAAGTTACATAAGCGAGGCACGATTTCTGGCCACGCAGGCGCGTGATAGCGCTCCCCACTATGAGCATTCAAAAGTAGGATATAATTATCGGATGAGTAATATCCTTGCTGCTATTGGACGGGGACAATTAAAGTACATCGAGCAACGTGTTGAGCAAAAACGAAAAATTTTTGAGTTTTATCGAAACCGCCTGGAGCAATATGAGGGCATTACTTTTCAACCGGAATTAAACGATACCAAATCAAATAGATGGTTAACCTGCATGGTTACAGATCCCAAAATTACAAAAACGAGTCATGATGAAATTAGAGTTTTATTGGATAAATACAATATCGAATCACGTCCACTCTGGAAACCCATGCATTTGCAGCCGGTTTTTAAAGACGCGCCCAGTTATTGTAACGGTTTTTCGGAAAAGCTTTTTTCGCGGGGGCTATGCTTGCCTTCAGGGACGGCATTAACCGAATCTCAACTCGATCAAATCTGCTCGCTTATTGAATCCCGTCTTTAAGAATAAATTTTTATTTTTGCCCCAAAATTTTTAAATTCCTTCCCATATCGGCCTACAAGGAAGTAATTATCTTATTTAATTTGATAAGATAAAATTTGTTTAAGGATTATTGTGCAAATACGCACATCATACTTTTGATATTTCTGATACTTTTTATTTGTGATTATCTGATGAGAGATATAATATGAAGCAAAAAATACTTAATTTTCTTAATTTTCGAGGTATTTTGACTATTTTTTTTAAAGTGCTTATTGATGCTTCTGCATTGATGCTGGCCTATTTTATTGCCTTTGGCCTGCGCTTTGATTTGAATATTCCACCGAAACATTTTTTTATTTTTAAACACACCATTGGCTTTGCTGTTGTTATTGAATTGTTTTTTATTAATATCTTCGGCGTAAATCAAAGTCAATGGCGGTATGTAAGTCTGCAAGATACAATTAATTTGCTGGCCTCTTTGGTTCTCGGGTGGATTGGCTTTATCATTTATCTTTATTTTGCCAATTTATTGTCTGTGCCGCGTCCGGCGCTGTACAATCAGGACGATTTAATCGCCCTGCGCACCGCAGCCGGCGTTCATACCATCAAACCAGGCATTACCGGCTGGGCGCAGGTCAACGGCCGGGACGAGTTATCCATCCCGGAAAAAGTAACATACGACGAATATTATTTGCACCACCGCTCCTTCATCCTGAATATAAAAATTCTGTTTAACACAATAATCAATTGGTTTTTACACAAAGACGTCGCCCACTAATCACCCTCTATTTTCGTCCTCTTTGCCCCCCTTGCGTGTTTTCTAAATCTTTCCATATTATTCTAATCAATCCACTAAAAAATCCAGCTTGATTTTATACCCTCCATTTCCTAATTTCCCAACGCTGTAATAATCTAACCCCAAGAATAGAACGGGAAAATAGCGCCTCAGAAGTCATGTAGTTTAATTATTTTTACATGTAGTGTGAAATCACGCACACTTTGGTTGCTAATAATTACTATATTATTAGCGTAAAAAATTTACCAACGCCAAGAAAACCCTATGTCTGAAAAAACCGAAACAAGATTAAACAAAGTCATCATCAATTCCGCCGAGCATCTTTTTGTACAAAGAGTGCTTAAGCTTTTTGTTGATTTAGTTCTGCTTTCATTGGCTTATACTATTGCTTACAGCATCCGCTTCGATTTTACCATCCCGCGGGACAGCATGCATCTCTTCCGGCAAACCATCATCGTTACGGTACTGATTAATTTATTCGTCATTAATTTGATGCGTTTAAACCAAAGCCAGTGGCGTTATGCCAGTATTCAGGACATCATCAACCTCTTTTTTGCTACGGCCGCCGGTTGGATGGGCTTTATTATCTATCTTTATTTCGCCAATCTTTTAGCCGTGCCCCGCTCTGTTTTGTTCCTATCGTGGATGCTGAGTTTTCTTTTTTTAGCCGCCGCCCGTTCCCTGCCGCGGATTCTCTTTAAAGTACAGGCGCGGTTTGCTTCCAATAAAAAGCGCGTTTTGGTCATCGGCGCCGGAAAAGCCGGAGAAATGATCATCCGCCAAATGAAAAGCGACGCCTCGCTGGGCTTTTATCCGGTAGCCTTAATCGACGACGCCGTCAAAAAGCAATCCACTAAAATCCACGGCGTCAAAGTCATCGGTTCCACCAATGATCTGGTAAAAGTAACCGCGCGCAGCCGCATCGATGAAATCATTATCGCCACGCCTTCGGCGTCGCCCAAAGAAATGCGCCGCATTGTTAACCTCTGCGAACAAACCGGCATCGATTTTAAAACCGTTCCCGGCCCGCGCGAAATCGTTAACGGGCTGGTACAGGTTCAGCAAATCCGCGAAGTTAAAGTGGAAGACTTGCTTGATCGCAAACCCATCGAAATAGATTTTAACGAAATAAAAAATTATTTGCACGACAAAGTAGTGTTAATTACCGGCGCCGGCGGCTCCATCGGTTCCGAATTATCGCGCCAGATACTTAAATTACAGCCTAAAAAATTGATCTGCTTAGACCGCACGGAAAACAGCCTGTTCTTTTTGGAATACGATTTAAAGCAGATGAACGGCCACACCGATTACGAAATTATTATCGCCGATATTCTGGATACCGATAAAATTCGGCGCATCCTGGCCGAAATGCGGCCGGAAGTAGTTTTTCATGCCGCGGCTTACAAACATGTACCGTTAATGGAACTGCATCCGGAAGAAGCCGTACGCAATAACATCATCGGCACATACAAAATGATGGCATTGGCCGAAGAGGCCGGTGTAGATAAATTTGTGCTCATATCCACCGATAAAGCGGTCAATCCCACTTCCATTATGGGCGCAACCAAACGCGTGGCCGAATTGGTGCTGCAATCCTTCTCCGCTCAGTCGCGTATGCGCTTGCTTACCGTTCGCTTTGGCAATGTGCTGGCCAGCTTTGGCAGCGTGATCCCGCTATTCCAAAAACAAATTGCCGCCGGCGGTCCTATTACCATCACCCATCCCGAGATGCAGCGCTTTTTTATGACTATCCCGGAAGCCGTTAAACTTATCCTGCAAGCCGCTAAAATGAGCAACGGCAACGATATTTACATTTTGGACATGGGCGAACCCATCAAGCTAATCGATATTGCCCAGCGTTTGATTAAACTTTCCGGTCTGCACCCGGATAAAGATATTGCCATCGAATACATTGGCCTGCGCCCCGGCGAAAAATTAGTGGAAGAGTTGTGGAATCATGGCGAGATCCCTCTCAAAACCGATCACTCAAAAATTACCAAAGCCATCGGCAGTCACTATAATCACTGGGATTTAATGAGCAGTAATCTGACCATTCTGGAAGAATATGCCCGAAATTACAATATTGACGGCATCTACCGTAAATTACAGGAAATCATTCCCGAGTATTCGCCGGACGAACGGTTCTTTAAGATGCGCCGGCCGAACAGAAAAATAGCTGTTAGCGAAATTGCCGGCAAATTGCACATGCAATAATTTTATCAGATTACCCAAATCTTTAGGTGATTTTTTCCAAATTTTTTCTTATATTTGATCCATTGGGCGGTTGGCTCAGCCGGTTAGAGCGCTGCGCTCACATCGCAGAGATCACTGGTTCAAATCCAGTACCGCCCACTTATACAAAGCCTGAGTAATTTGCTCAGGCTTTTTTTATTAAACCGTCGCAAAGCTCACAGATCCGTCGGTAGACAAATCCGTTAAAAGACAAAACGCGCCTTCCGCAACCCACAAAATTATTCGTGGGACAAACAAATTACTACATTGTAAATCTTACCGGCCCTCCCCTTCCATCCCACACACTAAACTTTTCCTCCTTTTCCAGTACCTTTTTAAGTTTTTTTTGCTTATATTCTCACACCTAAAAAATCGATTAAACTGAAGGAACAATTTTATGCCGCTGGTTCCACAACATATCCGCCGGCTTCAGCCTTACAAAGCCGGCAAGCCCATCGAAGAGCTGCAACGCGAATTGGGACTGGAACGTATTATCAAACTGGCCTCCAACGAAAATCCTATCGGCGTTTCGCCATTAGCCTTAAAAGCCATGCAGGAGGCCCTCCCCGGCATAAATCGCTATCCGGCATCAGATGGCTTTGCTTTGCGCCGCGCCTTAGCCGGGCGTTATGATGTTAAAATGGACAATGTCTTCTTAGGCCACGGTTCGGAAGGAATCATCTCGCTGATCATGCGCACTTTTTTACTGGATGACGAAGAAGCCGTCACCTCCATGGGCTCATTTATTGCATTTGATATTCAGGCCCAGTCGCGCGGTATCAATTTAATCAAAGCGCCGCTAAAAGATTATCATATCAATCTGCAAGCCATAGCAGAACGCATCACACCCAAAACCAAGATCATCTATCTGGCTAATCCCAATAATCCCACGGGAACCATTTTCCGCGTGAATCAGTTTTTATCCTTCATTAAAGAAGTGCCGCCGCGCGTGCTGGTTATTCTGGACGAAGCCTATTTTGAGTTTGCCCATGAAGACCCGGCCTATCCGGATTCCATGCAATACCGTCTGGATAATGCCATCACACTGCGCACCTTTTCCAAAGCCTTTGGTCTGGCCGGCGTTCGGCTGGGATACGGCTTCGCTCATGAATCTTTTATTTCCAATCTAATGAAAATCAAATTAGCTTTTGAACCCAGTTCCGTGGCTTTGGCCGCCGGCGTCGCCGCCATGAACGACGTGGATTTCCTGGAACAAACACAGCATCTGACGCGCCTTGGTAAAAACTTTTTTTATAGTTTGTTCGAGGAATTGGGACTGCGGTACATTAAATCGCACACTAATTTTGTTACCATCGTTCTGGACAGCGAAGAACAGGTGAATAAAGTGTACAACCGCTTGCTGCATAAAGGCGTCATCGTACGGCCGTTAAAAGCATTCGGTCTGCCCAACTGTATCCGTATTTCCGTGGGCTTACAGGAAGAAAACGAGATTTTTGCCCAGGCGTTAAAAGACGTGTTGTAAGTAACATTAATGCGCAATCCCGTTATCCGGTCTATTAGCAAAAAAAATGAAAACCGTCATTTCCGCTTCGCGTCGAACGGACATTCCCGCCTTTTACCTGAAATGGTTCATGGAAGCCGTAAAGGAGGGACACGTAACCGTTGCCAATCCCTTTTATCCTCAACAAACACGTCTGGTCGATTTACGCCCCTCCGCCGTGGGCTGGATTGTCTTTTGGTCGCGTAATTATCGAACGTTTCTGAAGCATCACGGTTTTTTTGACGCCTACCAACTCTTTTTCCATTTTACTATACTGCCGCCCTCAAAGCTGGAAAAAGTTCCAATAGACCCAAATCGTTCGCTGGAGCAGTTGGCACGACTGACGCAGCTGTATGGCGCAGAGCGCATTATCTGGCGCTATGACCCGTTAGTTTATTGGCAGGAAAACGACCGCCAGCTTTCCAACCATGACGAAGACAATTTTGCTTTCCTCTGCCGCGAAATCAGCCAAATGGGCGTCACGCGCTGTTACACCAGTTTTGCCTATCCATACGCAAAATTCCAATCCAGATTTAAACGGAAATTCACGGATGACGCCTTGCAGCAACCAGCAACTCCCGCTATGTTGCAAATCATAAAAGACATGCAGACCATAGCGGCCGAAAATAACATCGATTTGTACACATGTTGCAACGACGCCCTGCTGCAGGCGCCCGGCGTGCGTAAAGGGCGTTGCATCGACGGTCATCTGCTCAATGCGCTGGCGCCTGCTGAACGCGTTTCCGAAGCCCGCACACCAACGCGCAAAGATTGCGGCTGCAGCAAATCCATCGACATCGGAGATTACCGCAAACAGCCCTGCCCGTACGGCTGCATCTACTGCTACGCCAACCCCCTGTGGAAATGATTTTAGCGTAGCACAACTCTCCGAGGCGTTTTGTAATTTAAGATTTTCTACATCACTTGCGAGTCAGAGACTCACACCACCTTAAACCAAATGATATTTGGGATTTGCATTCCCAAATATCACTTATTATATTTATGTCATGATTCAAAGAGATATAGAAGACGAATTAGCCGTCTGTGCTAACGAATATCCTGTAATTACCATCACCGGTCCGCGTCAATCCGGAAAAACGACGCTCGCCCGGTATTTTTTTAAAACATTGCCCTATATTAACTTTGAAGATCCGTTGCTAAGGGAGTATTTTTTGGGAGACCCTAAGGGCTTTTTAGCAAATTATAGAGATGGCGCAGTGTTTGATGAAGTACAACATCTGCCTTCATTGACTTCGTCTTTACAAGTACAAATTGACGAGCATCCTTCACCAGGTCGTTTTGTTTTGACTGGTTCCCAGCACTTTGGACTTACTTCCAGCATCACACAAAGTTTAGCCGGGCGCACCGCTTTATTGGAGTTGTTGCCCTTTAGTTTAACAGAGCTTAAACGAGGCGGCTTTTTATCTGAGAACGTCAATGAGATAGTACTAAAGGGCGCTTATCCTCCCATATTCGATCGGCGGCTCCGCCCAGCGAGATGGTACGCTGACTACATAGCAACTTATATTCAACGAGATGTCCGGCAAATATCGCAGATTCATAATCTGGATAATTTTACCCGATTTTTGCGTATTGTGGCCGGACAGGTGGGACAGTTACTTAATACCAACCGTTTGGGCAGCGAATTAGGCGTTGATCATAAAACGGTCGTCAAATGGTTAAATATTTTGCAGGCAAGTTATATTGTCCGATTGATAGAACCCTACCATGCTAATTTCCGTAAGAGAATAATTAGAACCCCAAAAATATATTTTTACGATACCGGTTTAGTCTGCAATTTGTTAGGGATTCTGAATACAAAACATTTGGAAACCCACCCTTTACGTGGAGAACTATTTGAAAACTGGGTGTTCTCCGAATTAGTTAAAGGATTTTTTAATCATGGTCAGCAAGCAAGGATTAATTTTTGGAGAACACATAGCGGCCAGGAAATCGATTTTATTTTGGAAACAAACCGTAAAATTTTTGCCCTTGAGGTTAAATCCGGCATGACCGTCCATCCCCATGCCATACCCTCCTTGCAAAAGGCTTTAAACATTTGGAAAGAAAACGGGTTTGATGTCTCTGCCGGAATTGTATACAGCGGCAGGGAGAAATTTGTTTCCAGAGATACAACCATTTTTCCTTGGTACGATCTCGACACGTTAATAGTAGCGCGACTCTCTGAGCCGCGTGAATAACTGATAATTGATATTCCACGTCGCTTGTCAGCCGGAGAGTCGCACTGCTTATTCTTTCCTTTCCGATTTGCTTGACTCACTTTAGCAAAATCGCTATTTTCCCTACATAAATTATGCCAATTTAATCAGTGGGAGAATTCTCAGGAAAAATGATACTATGATCGGCTTATCCCAAAACTTGCGTCTGGAACAGCGACTGACCCCGCAACAGATACTATTATCCACTTTATTGCAGCTTCCTCTATTGAATCTGGAGCAAAAAATTAAGAGCGAACTGGAGATGAATCCCGTTCTGGAAGAGGGCGAAGAACAGGAAGAAGAATTAGAAGATACCGAAATCGAGAGCACTCCTGAGGAGTTGGAGGAAGTCGCCGAAGATTTGCAAATGATGGACGACAACCATAAGGCAGACGATGATTACGACCGTAAAGAGTTAAAAGAAGCGCAGCAGGACACCGATTTGGAAAACCTGTTGAACGACGACGAAGCCTTCGAAATCCGTATCCCGCGCGATAAGAATCAGGAAGAATACGAACGGCCGGAAATTTCCTTACAATCCTTGCCCGAATATCTAATGGAGCAGTTGCACATCCTTCCCTTAAACGATAAGGAGTTTGCCGTAGGCGAATATCTCATCTGGAACATTCGCGACGACGGCTACCTGGACGCCAGCATTTCGCTGGAAAACGTCGCCCGCAATTTTGGAATCCCCGAAGAAAAAGTGGAACACGTGCTGCGGCAGATTCAAAAACTGGACCCGACGGGCGTAGGCAGCCGTAACCTGCGCGAATGCTTAATGGTACAGTTGGAAGAAAAAGAACAAACCAATTCCCTGGCTTACCGCCTATTAAAAGATTATTTCGATGATTTTAAAAACAAACGCTACCAGCAAATCCTCGACAACCTGCAGATAAGCAAAGAAGAACTACAGGAGAGCATCAACGAGATTCTCAAGCTGAACCCTAAACCCGGCGAGGGTATTTTCGACGCCCGCACTAATTACATTGTGCCGGATTTTATCGTAGAAAAAGTTGACGGCCACTTTGTCATCAGCTTAAACGACTGGAACATCCCGCCGCTGCGTATCTCCAACGCCTACAAAAAAATGCTCTTCGATAAAAAGAACACCAATAAGGAAGCCCGCCAGTACATCCGTAAAAAAGTAGAATCGGCGCGCTGGTTCATCAATTCCATCTACCAGCGGCGCATCACCATGTTAAAGGTCATGGAAGCCATTGTCGAAAAGCAGCAGGACTTCTTCGAAAAAGGGCCGGAATATATTAAACCGCTGATCATGCGCGAAATTGCAGAGATGATCAACATGGATATCTCCACGGTGAGCCGCGTGGCTAACGGTAAATATGTTCAAACCGATTTTGGCGTATTTGAGCTGAAATACTTTTTTAACGAACATATCGAAAACGATGAAGGCGAGGAAATTTCCACGCGCATTGTTAAAAATAAAATAGAAGAAATCATTGCCGGCGAAAATCCGCACAAACCTTTAAGCGACGAGAAAATAGCGGCCGTCCTAAAACAGGAAGGCTTCCCCATTGCCAGGCGTACCGTCGCCAAATACCGCGAACAATTAGGCATACCCGTTGCCCGCTTGCGCCGCGGAGTTTAAGCGATTCGCAAAGTGAATTCTGAATTAAATGAACCAATAGGCCTCTTTCTTGTATAATGCTATCTTAGATAACGCAAGGACTACATTATGAATACAAATTACGAACATAGCGCTTTTAAAATTTACGCCACCACCATTGTAGGCATTCGCCGCAACGGCAAGGTGGCCCTGGCCGGAGACGGTCAGGTAACCCTGGGAAACACGGTTATGAAACATTCGGCCGTTAAAATCCGTCGTTTATATCATGATAAAATTTTAGCCGGATTCGCCGGGGCGGCTGCCGACGCATTTACGCTGTTTGAACGTTTCGAAGAAAAACTGGAACGCTATTCCGGCAATTTATCCCGCGCCGCTGTGGAGCTGGCCAAAGACTGGCGCTCTGATAAATACCTGCGCCGCCTGGAAGCGCTGTTAGCGGTCATGGATAATAAAAATACCTTTATCATCTCCGGCACCGGAGAAATCATCGAACCGGACGACGAGATTGTAGCCATCGGTTCCGGCGGGCCGTACGCTTTGGCGGCGGCGCGCAGTCTGGTAAAATTTTCGGATTTACCGGCGGAAGATATCGTCCGCGAGGCCATGAAAATCGCCGCCGATATCTGTATTTACACAAATAATAATATCACCGTAGAAGTTCTGTGACAGGAGTAAGCATTCAATGAAAATAGACGAACTGACGCCGCATCAAATCGTTAATGAATTAGATAAATACATCATCGGGCAGGATCAGGCCAAAAAGATGGTAGCCATCGCCCTGCGTAACCGCTGGCGCCGGCAGCAGGTAACGGCCGACCTGCGCGAAGAAATCATGCCCAATAATATTATTTTAATCGGTCCCACCGGCGTGGGCAAAACCGAGCTTTCGCGCCGGCTGGCCAAATTATCCAGAGCGCCCTTCATCAAAGTAGAAGCCTCCAAATTTACGGAAGTGGGCTATGTGGGCCGCGATGTAGAATCCATCATTCGCGATTTGGTGGAAATCGGCGTGCAAATGGTGCGCGAAGAAAAAACGCTTTCGGTGGAAGACAAGGCGCGCGATCTTGCCATCGAGCGTGTGCTGGATATTTTACTGCCGCCACTTTCCGCCGGCAATAAACCCGTCGGCGAGATGAACGAAGAAGACGCCCTGGAACTGCGCCATCAACGCACCAGAGAAAAACTGCGCTCGCAACTGTTGGACGGCGCTCTAAGCGATCGTCTGATTGAAATAGACGTACCGGCCGACAGCATGCCCATGATGCAGATTTTTTCGCCGCTGGGCATCGAAGAAATGGGGCTGAATATTTCCGAGCTTTTTGGCGGCATGATGCCCAAGAAGGTAAAAAAGCGCAAAACCACTGTTTCTGAAGCCATTAAGATTTTCACACAGCAGGAAGCTCAAAAGCTAATCGACATGGAAGAGGTTGTGCGCATCGCCATTAAACGCGTGCAAAATTCCGGCATCGTCTTTTTAGACGAAATCGATAAAATCGCCGGACCATCCTCAGGCAAACACGGACCGGATGTTTCCCGCGAAGGCGTTCAGCGCGATTTGTTACCCGTGGTCGAAGGTACTTCAGTGGTCACTAAATACGGCATGGTTAAAACCGATCACATCCTGTTCATCGCTTCGGGTGCCTTCCATGTAAGCAAACCGTCCGATTTAATTCCCGAATTGCAGGGGCGCTTCCCCATTCGTGTGGAACTAAACAGCCTTTCCGAAGAAGACTTTGTGCGCATCCTGACCGAGCCTAAAAACGCCCTAATCATTCAATACCGCGCTTTGCTGGAAACTGAAGGCGTTAAACTAACCTTCACCGACGGCGCCATCCGCGAAATCGCCCGCATTGCTACATTAGTGAACACACGCTCCGAAAATATCGGCGCCCGGCGGCTGCACACCATCATGTCCACCTTGTTAGAAGAGCTTTTGTTTGATGTACCCGATAAAAAAATAGAGCAAATCAAAATCGGTAAAGGCGAAGTACAACGCATGCTCACTTCCGTTGTGGAAGACGAGGATTTAAGCAGATATATTTTGTAAATATAGATATCAGGATTTGGGCCGATGGTATCGGGTGTTCGGGATTATGGGATTGACCAAACAGGAAACTCCCCAACAGCGCAGCGGATTCGGTAAAATGGCTGGTCGGGCTTGTGGAAACTGATCGTATCATTTTCTCATTTCGCCTATCTCAGATGCAAGCATACGAAGTATTTCGCCGAAAAATCAGCGCTCCGTGTTACCGCAAGTTGTCAGAAAAAAATTTATGATTAGCGCCTTTACTCAGCAAAAATATATCACAAAAACATGAAAAATGTTGATATCTCTCTCCCATACTTGGGAGAGGGCTAACTAGTGAAAATTAAATAAATTAACACAGCTGTCCTAAATAAATACAAATGAATTAATTCATGTTGTTTCTATTGAAGATAGCATAACAAATCAGGCATTTTCAAAAACAACCCTTATGCCTGTGTATGATTTATATTTTTTTCTGAATAGCCACTATCTTTAGATAGTGGGTGATGAAATCCAAACAATAACGGGCTTTAGCCCTAAAATAGTAAATCCCGCTGCTGTGTTAGGCTAAAGCCTTAACACTTCTGTGTCATTTACTGACCACTATCTAAAGATAGCGGTAATTAAAAAACATTATTTAGGACAGATGTGAATTAACAGACCAAAGTAAAAAAGGCAGAAATTAATTTTTTGAATTAAATCAAAAGAAGCTTGAGATTTTTGTTTCAATTTTTTACCTTAAAAGTTTGTTTTAAATTTGAAAAAAATAAACTTTTTTAAACGGAATAAACGAAATGCATCGATTTAGAAATGGTAGCTTACTCGACGCCATCGGTGATACACCAATGGTCAGATTGGAACGGATCGCTAAAGAAGCAAAACCGGTTATTTGGGGCAAACTGGAATTTTTAAATCCCGGAGGCAGTATTAAAGATCGTATTGCCAAATATATGATCGAAAAGGCTGAAAGGGAAGGCCGGCTTAAACCGGGTGATACGATTTTAGAAAATTCATCCGGCAATACAGCGATGGGTTTAGCCATTGTGGCGTTACAAAAAGGATATAAATGTAAAATTGTAATTCGTGACACCACCAGCAGGGAAAAAATAAGGATGCTTCAGCATCTGGGAGTGGAAGTTTTACTGGTAGACGCCAGCCTGCCGCCGGAAGACGACCATTCTTACAATAATTATGCAAAACTGCTCGCGGCAGAAAACCCCAATTATTATTATGTTGATCAACATAATAATTTGGATAACAATGAAGCGCATTATGTAACAACCGGGCCTGAAATCTGGCGACAAATGAACGGCCAGATTGACTATTTTGTTTGCGGCATCGGCACCGGAGGCACCATCTTTGGCGCGGGGCGTTATTTAAAAGAAAAAAATCCCAATATAAAGATTATCGGTATCGATCCGCTTGGTTCTGTTTTTTACGATTATTTTAAGCATAATAAAGTGGTGAAATCAAAACGGTATAAGCTTGAAGGTTTGGGAGATGAATTTATTTTGAAAACCGCCCGGTTTGAGTATCTGGACGATATGTATCAGATAGATGACCAAACGGCCTTTGAGTATACATTGAAATTGGCAAGATATGAAGGGATAATTGGCGGCGGTTCCAGCGGAGCTAATATTTACGGCGCTTTAAAACTGGCCCGTGAAGTGAACCGTGAAGCTCAAATAGTAACTATATTTCCGGATTCCGGCTACAAATACTTCTCCACCATATATTCATAAGCCTGATGCAGGAAAGGGAAATGGACCAATATAATCAGTTTCTGGAACGTTTTAAGTCCTGGGAAATTCGCGTACAAAAAAAAATTCCTTTAAGCGCTTACAGCACACTGGGCGTCGGCGGTCCGGCCACTTTGCTGGTTGAGGTGCAAAACAACCGGCAGCTTGCCAAGGCAGTGAGAACAGCCTTACGCTATGATATTCCCTTCAAAATAATCGGTAAGGGCAGCAATCTCATCGTGGCGGATGAGGGCTTCGACGGGCTGGCGATAGTAAATCTTGCAGGGGAATGGCGCATCTTGGATGCGCCCTGTAGCGGCGGCCAGCCAGGCCCAGGA
The DNA here is from genome assembly GCA_964536685.1 of uncultured Calditrichaceae bacterium. Classification (GTDB taxonomy): domain Bacteria; phylum Calditrichota; class Calditrichia; order Calditrichales; family Calditrichaceae; genus CAZIBE01. The sequence goes on from CAZIBE010000071.1 coordinate 13,988, forward strand.
GAGGGCTCTGAATCCGAAGGAGCCGGTAAGTTACCGGCGGCTCAATCAACGGAAGAATCTGTGATAGTCCGGGTTGATTCCGGTGTGTCCTTAACGTCTTTAATGAACAGCCTGTACCGCGAGGGCATAAGCGGGCTGCAATGGTTTGCCGGCATTCCGGCAACCGTAGGCGGCGCTATTTATATGAATCTTCATGGCGGCAGTCACTTTTTTGCCGAGGTAGTGCAGCGCGCGCGCTTGCTGGGCGCAGACGGCGTCGAACAGGAAGTGGAAACGGATTGGTTCCAATTCGGCTATGATCAGTCGCGGTTGCAGCGCAGCAGAGACATTGTGCTTTGGGCGGAACTTTGTCTTAAACGGGGGGATGTGCAGGCGGCGCGTGCGTATAGTAAATCATGGGCGGCAAAAAAAAGCTTTCAGCCACAGCGTTCGGCAGGTTGCGTCTTTCGTAACCTCACTGCCGGGCAGCAAAAGTTATTGAATCTTCCTACGCCTTCGGTGGGCTATGTGATCGATCGCCTGTTAAAGCTTAAAGGGACGCGCGCCGGAGATGCCGTTATTTCAAATAAACATGCCGCTTTTATCGAAAATCTGGGTAACGCTACTGCAAAAGATGTGCTAATGCTGGTCGAACTGATTCGGGAGAAAGCTAAAGCAGAGTTGGGAATCGAGCTGCAGTTAGAAGTGGAAATTCTGAAGAACAATTAAAAAAGAATAATAAAGAAGTAATAATGATTTTATTTTCTCAGTAACTTTTAAGAGAAAATAGATGAAACAAAAATAAACAAAACCAAGGAAATCCCATGTCAAAGTTCATAATTGAGGGCGGCCGTCCGCTCAACGGGGAAATCACAGTGGCCGGAAATAAAAATGCCGCCCTGCCGATCATCGCCGCCACGGTTTTAACCGACGATGACTGTTATTTGGAAAATGTTCCCGATATCCGCGATGTGCGCGCTATGCTGGAGTTGCTGCGCGGTTTAGGCAAAACCGTGGAGAAAGTGCAAGAAAATCATTTTAAAATAAGCGGTTCCGTAAACAAAACGGAAATCGATCCGCAAATTGGCGGTAATTTACGGGCGTCCATTTTGTTCCTTAGCGTGCTGTTGGCGCGCAAAGGGGAAGTGCGTCTGCCTCCGCCCGGAGGCTGTGTAATCGGCCGGCGCAAAGTGGACAGCCATTTCGACGTGCTACAAGCCTTTGGCGCTAAAGTACAAGCAAATGACGACGGCTACACGGCGGTACTGCCTTATGCCAAACCGGCTAATATCTTTTTAAAGGAAGCTTCGGTAACAGCTACGGAGAACGCTATGCTGCTGGCCGCCGCCACCTGGGGCGACACTATTATCGATAACGCCGCCGGCGATCCCCATATTACCAATCTTGGGATGGCGCTTTCGCAAATGGGCGCGCTTATCCAGGGAGCGGGCACGTCGCACATGCGCATCCGTGGATTCAACGAGCTAAAAGGCTTTAAGCTGCGTATCGTACCCGACCATATCGAAGCCGGCACACTGGCCATCGCCGCGGCCTGCACCGGCGGGCGTTTAGTGATTCATGATGCCTATCGCCAACATCTGATGATGCCCGCCTATTACTTACAACAAATGGGCGTAAAACTGAATTTTAAAGACGATAGCACCCTGGAGCTCAAGCCCTCCACGTTAGTTTCCAAAGCAAAGAAAATTCAGGTGGGCTTATGGCCCGGATTCCCCACCGATTTAATGAGCCCGATGATTGTACTGGCCACACAGGCTAAAGGCACTACTCTTTGCCACGACTGGATGTACGAATCGCGTATGTTTTTTGTGGATAAGCTGATTGTTATGGGGGCGGAAATAACGCAATGCGATCCGCACCGTGTGCTGGTTAACGGACCCAGCGCCTTGCGCGGACAGGAACTGAGTAGTCCGGACATCCGCGCCGGTATCGCTTTGGTGATTGCCGCCTTGACGGCCCGCGGACCGAGCGTGATTGACCGCGTGGAAATCATCGATCGCGGTTATGAAAATATTATGGAGCGTTTGAACGCGCTGGGAGCTAATATCCGCAAAATAAACGCATAAAAATTATTTAATTTTTTTCCATTCCTGCCTTTAAAATACATATGTATATATAACACGCTGATTTATCTGCGATAGGTATGCAATCTATGATTAACTTAAGGGAGGGACAATGAAATTTGAGTTTTTGGAGAAGCTGGAAGAAAAATATGTTTTTAAAACATCGCATATTTTTTTCCACATCTTAGTGGGGCTAAGCACGTTAGCTGTGATAGTGGGTTTATTGTTTTTATTGTGGGGGATAACTCCGTCCTTCAAACCGGGAGTAGAAAAGGCCGAGTATCCTCCTCCTGTGGCGGTCACGCCGGATGAAATAACAACCCTTTTACCGGCCGAAGTAACGCCGGTTAAAAATAAGGCACTGGCAACAGTTCTTCCCGGTAAAAAAGAAAAAGCGCCCGGACAAAGAGCAAAAGTTCAAAAAACTGTGATCAAAACTGACTCCGCAGAGGTGCTCTATGAACAGACTCTCGATAGCCTGAAAGCGCTACTTCCGCAAAAATATCTTTGGGTAAATCGTGGCCATTCTGAATATGGTTCGTATAAAGATAACCGTGGACACTGGCAATACGGAAAACATTGGGTGGTCGATAGATATGGTATTCCGGCTAAATTAGGTAAGGTTTTTAGAAACATTCAGGCGTCAGATTATTCCAATAAAGCGGCCATAGTTAAAAGTTATTTTCCCATTTTAAGCCGCTTTGACGAAAAGAATCGTTATAATGTTTTAAAGAATTTGTTACTCGTTTCAAAGACTAATATGGCGACCACAAAAAATACTGTGAGCCTGTTGTTGAAATCGGTCTATATTTTTCCTGTTGATAAGACAAGTTTTTTCTATAAATTAACGAAATTTGCCAAGAAAAATCCACGCGACGGCGCTTCGTTTATTTCTTACGCTAATCAAGTACTGCCAAAATTTGACAAGGCTAACAGGGAAAAAGCTCTGAATATAATGATATCCGGATATTACAAATATTATAATGACCTTGCTCGGCAAAAAGAAGCCACGGACATGTTTTTGCCCATGTTGCCAAAATTCAAAGCAAAATATCAGCCTGTAGCATTGGCCAAATTTTACAAACTATATGAAGAAAAGAACCGCGACCGGCGGTATGCCATTGAGCGTATCGAAAGTGAGTATAGATCTAATTTAAGAAACGCGGAAAGAGTTCTGGCAGAAAAAAAGAGAAGCAAAGCAACCTCGCGCTATAAAGGGGCCATTGGTTTGGGCGGGGGCGTAGTGCTCATCGCGTTGATAGCCTTACTCCTAAGCCTATTGTCTATTCAAAGAAACATCCGTGAGCTAAGGACGATGATGATTAAGAAACAGGATTAATCTAAATAATTCCTCGGGGCTTACCCGGGGGTTATAACTAAAAACCGGCGTTGACACAGCTCTTTCTGTGGGCTACTAAAAGTGTATTAGGTGAAAGGAACTTATGAGTTCACTCTAAAAAGGTCTCTCACTGTCATTTTCCCACCACGAAGCAAGGCGACGAGAAATCTATTGTTTTTATTGAGGATATAAGATTTCTCATCCCGATGAATCGGGTTCGCCACGAAAGTGGTCCCGTTGGGAAAATGACAAAAACTGGTTTTTAGAGCAGACTCACTAATGGGATCCAAATTGTGAAAGTAGAATTTGGTAAATTCCAAAATGCAATGGTCAAATATCAAATCAATTTCAAAAAGAAGTTATCACGTTTTAGTTGCCAGCAATTAGGAAACAGGAATTAGGAATCAGTGGTTGATTATCAGTTATCAGTTGCAAGTTATTCGTTAATCGTTTTCCGTTACTGGTTGTTAACAACTGATGGCTGAGAGCTAAAAATTAATAGCTAACTAAATGCCGAACAACACATAAAGTAAAAAATGGCCTTTGGTATATTTAAATATTTTGCTAAAGATATCGGTATTGATTTAGGTACGGCTAACACCATCATCTATGCCAGCAATCGCGGTTATGTGCTGAACGAACCGTCGGTGATTGCCTACCAGCGAGGTGGCGGCGTTTACAAAGTAGGGCGGGCGGCCAAAGAAATGATTGGCAAAACACATAAAGTCATCGAAGTGGTGCGGCCGCTGGCAGACGGCGTGATTTCCGATTTTCGCGCCGGTGATGATTTGATTAAAACTTTTATTTACAACGTCGGTATTAACCGTTTTTTAATCAATCGCGTGGTTATTGGTGTGCCTACCGGTATAACTCCGGTAGAGAGAAATGCGGTAATCGAAAGCGCGCTTACGGCCGGTGCGCGTAAAGCCTATTTGATCAGGGAACCGATGGCTGCAGCCGTAGGACTTGGTCTCGATGTCTTTGGTTCCGTAGCGCACATGATCGTTGATATTGGCGGCGGCACAACCGATATTGCCGTGATTAATTATGGCGGGGTTGTAGTGGATAATACGCTGCGCATCGCCGGTGATGAGATGAATGAAGCCTTGCAAGCCTATCTTAAATCCCATTTTCATTTACATATTGGCGAATTAACCGCCGAGCGCATTAAGATTAATTACGGCGCACTGTGCGACTATGCCTGCGGAAACGATTTCCCGGTGCGCGGTATCGATCATAACAACCGTTTGCCGCGGGAAATTTTAATTAAAGATAGTCTGTTTGAAAAAGCTTTAAAAAACGTCCTGGAGAGCATTGTAGAAGCCATTAAAAAAACGCTGGATGAACTTCCGCCGGAACTGGCCGGCGATTTGCTGGAACACGGTATTGTGCTTACCGGCGGCGGTGCGCTTCTAAAAGGTTTGGACCAATATTTACGTGATAAAATCGGCTTGCCGGTAAGTTTTCCCGATAACGCCCTGTACTGTGTGGCCGAAGGAACGCGTAAAATAATAGAGGATTTTAATAGCTACCGCTCTCTATTGCAATTGTAGCTCCGGATGCAGCAAAAAGAAATGCTGCAAGGCTAAAATCGTTTTACCGTCTTCGAAATCCCCGCCTATAATTTTTTCGTATGCTTGCCGCGGCGTTAATTCAATAATCTGAATATCTTCATGCTCTTCCTCTAAACCGCCGCCGGCATGTTTTTTATCAGCCGAAGTGCCGTATCCGATGAACAGATGAATTTTTTCCGTTGTGATTCCCGGCGTGGAATAAAAGGCGGCAATTCTCTTGAAATCGTTGATTTCGTATCCGGCTTCTTCGATGCATTCGCGCCGAATGCAGGCCAGAGGACTCTCACCGGCGTCGATGACTCCGGCTACGATTTCATCAATCCAACCATCGCCGTTGCGCTCATACACGGCAAAGCGGAACTGGCGAATTAATACTAACCGCTGCACATCCTTCAGATAAATCAAAGCAGCCACGGCTTCGCCGCGTTCCACATTAAACCGTTTAACCGCCTGGCTCCATCCGCCGGAAAATTTTTCGTATTGCAATGTGGCTACATCTATCTGGAAAAAATTGTCCAGCAATCGCTTTCGTTCCAGAATTTTCACTTTCATGGCTTGCTCCGCTATGGGCATAGTTAATCTTATAATTACTGTTTATGGATTGAAAAATAAGGAAAAAAGGGAAACGACAAAAGAAAATCGCAGAACACAGTTCAATGACGTTTCTATGCGTTAAAATATCTGAAATACTGCTTCACGCTTCGGCTGGTAAATACTATTGCAACCGCTTCATATCTTCATCGGGAATTAGTAAACATGGGATAATTTTGCCAATTTTTTGACTTGTTTGTCAACTACTACTAAGTATTGCTTAACTTTAGATCAAAGCTGTCCTAAATACATATAAATGGATTAATTCATGTTGTTTCTGTAGAAGATAGCAATACAAATCAGGCATTTTCAAAAACAACCCTTATGCCTAAGTATGATTTTTATTTTT
>CAZIBE010000072.1:0-19785 GCA_964536685.1 uncultured Calditrichaceae bacterium
TTAAGGAGTTTTTCCCATGTTTCAATGAATTAATTCAACTGGTCATTCATATTATAAGTAAGCGGCAATATCAAGTCTGTTGTTTTTTCACAAGCCTTAACGCTAAGCAAAGACGTTTGATCTTTTTGAAACCTGGAAATATTTTAAAGGAATCCTCTGAAAGAAATCAGGAAATCGGAATTCGGAATTTAAAAAAATTCTTCCAAAGGAGGTCTGCAAACCCTTGCGATAATCTTTATTTCCTGTTTCCTGTTTTCTTATTTCTAATTCCAGGTTTCAAATTTAATTTAAAGATAAACCTAAAATTTTGGCGCCGAGAATCTACCATCTATCCCAACAGTTCTTCCACTTCATCCAATAATTTGTCCATCCACTGCAGGGTGATGCGCACCGGTTCTTCCTGCGTTAAATCCACACCGGCCAGTTGCAGGGTTTCCAACGGATAACGGCTGTTCCCGCTTTTCAGAAAAGTCAGATACCGTTCGCGGGCGCCGCTTTCCTTTTGCAGAATTTTGGCTGCTAACGCCGTGGAAGCCACAAAACTGGTGCTGTACTGAAATACATAAAAATTGTAATAAAAATGCGGCACACGCGACCATAAGACTTTCGTTTCCCGATCCGGCACAAAATCCGGTCCGTGATAGGTGGCGTACAAATCCGCGAACAGGTCATCCAGCCGATCGGCGGTGAGGGGCTGCCCTTCTTCCAACAATTGATGCGTACGCCACTCGAATTCGGCAAAAATCACCTGACGATAAAACGTTTGGCTGAATTTATCTAAATAAGAATTCAAAAAAGCTAACTTCTGCTCTTTATCGGCCGCCTGTTCGATCAAGTACGTTTGCAGTAAGGCCTCGTTGGCCGTGGAGGCCACTTCCGCCAAAAAGATGGGATAGTCGCCATAAACAAATGGTTGATTATTGATGGTGTACCAGGTGTGTAATGCATGACCCATTTCGTGAGCCAGCGTAAACACATCGCTTAATGTCCCGTTGTAATTCATCAATACATAAGGATGTACGCCGTACGTGCCGGAAGAATAGGCGCCGGTGCGTTTACCTTTGTTTTCAAACACGTCAATCCAGCCCTGCTCAAAGCCTTCTCTAAGTACGGTAAGATACTCATCGCCTAAGGGCTGCATCCCTCGCAGGCATATGTTTTTGGCCTCATCCCAGGAATACTCGCGGCTCTTTTGTTCGAATAACGGCGCACGCAAATCATAATCATGAACGCCGTCGCGCAGTTTGAGCACTTCTTTGCGCAGGCGATTGTAGCGATGCAGCGGTTTAAGATGTGTGCGCGCACTGTTTACCAAATTTTCATAAATCGTTACCGGAATGGCATTGGCGTCGAGTGCGGCCTGCAGGCAGGAATCATAGCTCCGCGCCCGGGCGCTGAACATATGGCTCTTAACTATGGCCGCGTAATTGGCAGCTAATGTATGACGATGTTCCGTAAAAGGCACATACAACCCCATATAGGAATCTTTACGCAATCGCCGGTCAGATGACTGCTGATATTTGCCGTAGAGCGCTTCACTGAGACGCACCATTTTCCCGTCTTCTGCTTCTATTTCCGGAAAAACAATATCGGCGCTTTCCCAGACGGAAAAGATCTCTTCGGGTGCATTGCGGATTTCGCCGGAAAGAGCCATCAGCCGCTCTTCTTTGGCCGAGAGGGTATGCGCCTGCGTACGTAGGATGTCGTCAAAATAGTGTTCATACAGCCGCAGCGCCTCCTCCTGCCTGTAGAATTCCTGTATGGTTTCCGTTTCGATTTGCAGAAACTGCGGCTCGAAAAACGATATGGCCTCGTTCAATTCAGTCATCAAACGCAACGTGCGGTCGTACAACTCCTGATAGCGGGGATTGCCTTTATCTTCGTCGTTGCGCATGTGGGCGTAAGCAAACAGGCGGCCTAATTTTTCCTGCGCCTGGTGCATGGCGCGGACGAATGCCAACAATTGTCCGGCTGTGTGGCTAAACCTGCCGTCGTATGCTTTTAACGCCGGCAACTGCTCATGAACCTGATCAAATGTTTCCTGCCAGGCCTCGTCGGAGGGAAAGATATCTTCCAACCGCCATTTATATTGGGCGGGAATTTCTGTGCGGGATTTTTGTTCTATAATCATTGAATGCTCTCTGTTTTAATTTACTGTTTTATCAACCGGCGAAATATACAAAAATATGGATTAAAAAAGTAACTTCATTATGTCCCAAAAAGGAGTTTTTGCAAATGGTAATAACGTTGACATTTGATGTAGATGGAATTTAAACGTAACTTTTATTTTGAATTAAAACTTTTAGGAACATGAATAAAACAAAACGAACGCCACAGGATCTTGGCCGGGCGCCCATTGGCCCGTTGTTAGTTAAATTGTCCGTACCGGCCACCACCGGCATGATCGTCATGGCCCTGTACAATCTGGTAGATACGATTTTTGTGGGCCGCGGTGTGGGCACGCTGGCCATCGGCGGTTTATCTATCGTCATGCCCATCCAAATGCTGATCTTTGCCTCCACGCAAACGCTGGGCATGGGCGGCGCTTCGCTGGTTTCGCGTAGTCTTGGCGCGCAGGATCACGAACGGGCCGACCTGGCCTTTGGCAACCTGACGGCCATGACGGCGATTTTGGCTTTTTTTGTATTGCTCATCGGTTATCTGTTTCCTCACCAAATTCTTTATCTTTTCGGCGGCAAAGGCGACATTTTGCCTTTAGCCTACGATTACTTTATCATTGTTTTGGCCGGCACGCCTTTCCTGAGTTTTGCCATGGTTTTTAACAATATTTTACGGGCCGAAGGGAATGCCAGGGTAGCCATGTACACGATGATTATTTCGGCCGTGATTAATATGATTCTGGACCCCGTTTTTATCTTCGGTTTTCATTGGGGCGTTAAAGGGGCGGCGCTGGCCAGCGTAATCGCCCAGTTTTCCACATTTCTGTACATCATGTGGCACTTTGGCAGCGGACGCAGCGCATTGGAATTCCGCAGGAAGGATATGCGCCTTAACCGTTCGGTTGTAAAAGAAATTTTATCCATCGGCGCTTCTTCACTGGGACGGCACGGCGCCGGCAGCGTTTTAGCGGCTATTCTGAATCATAGTTTGTATATTTACGGCGGCGCCTTGGCCGTAGCGGTTTACGGCATCATTAACCGTGTGCTGCGCGTGATATTCATGCCGATGATCGGTTTAGTGCAGGGCTTCTTGCCGATCACCGGCTATAACTATGGCGCTAACAATTATCAGCGTGTTAAGGAAGTACTCAAAATATCGTATAAATGGATTACTTTGATTTCTATCGTCCTGTACGCTTTGCTGATGGTCTTCACACGGCCGGTTATCGCCGTATTTACGACCGATCAGCAATTGATTAATATGGGCGTACACGCGTTTCGTTTAATTATCTTGCTAACGCCCATTGTGGGATTTCAATTGATCAGCGCCAGCTACTTCCAGGCCATCGGCAAAGCGCTGCCTTCGTTTATTTTAGCCCTTTCACGACAGATCTTGTTGCTTTTGCCGCTGATTTTAATTTTACCGTTGTTCTGGAAGCTGGAAGGTCTCTGGTACGCCTTTCCGCTGGCCGATTCAGCGGCCGTACTGATCACGCTAATCATGATCTGGCCGGAAATCCGCTGGCTGCGGCAGCAGTTGGCGAATTCTGAAAAATAAAAAATGACTTTTGCCAACAGCCAAAAAAATTCCAACCAGCTCCGTTTTGGTTATTGGATTTTGAATGTCGGAATTTATTTATGATTTGGAATTTGCTGTTTAGTGTTTATGGTCTATGCGGTTTTCTTATTACCCTTGACGAGACCTCAAAGGTTTCGTAAAGATTTTCGGCGGCTCACCCAGATGTTATCTCTTATTTGGAAGCGCCACGGCAGTTTTGCATGCTCGCCGGCGTAATCCACCCCGATACGCGGCCCTTCTGAAATATCATCCTTATTGATACACAATCCCCTATCTTCCAGCCAGATAGTGTCTCCTGATAAAGAAAGTCCCGTATGCGCGCCGGTAATTCCTAAAGCCTGCGTTAGCAAACCAGGCCCGCCGCAAAGACGATGGTTTACCTTTGCCAGCCCGCGGCGGCGCAACATAATTTCGGTTCCTTCTGCTGGCTCCACAGCGCGGATCAAAACGGCATGCGGCACGTCTTCGCTGCCGGTTACAATATTGAAGAGATGATATATGCCGTAGATCAAATAGACATAAGCCACACCGCCGTCACGGTACATGATTTGCGTGCGCTGCGTTTTGCGGCCGTTGTATGCGTGAGAAGCTTTGTCTGTCTCTCCGGCATAGGCCTCGGTTTCCACAATCATGCCGGCGGTTCGTTCGCCGTTAAAATTGCTTACGATGAATTTGCCCAATAGTTCTTTGCTGATTTGCAGCACATCGGGACGAGAATAGAAAGTTTGTGGTAATTTTTTAATATTCCCCTTATTGCCCATAGGGACGTTGCCAACCTAACCTTTTTGAATATTCACAATTTCTGCACACAATTTTTTGGCCTGTTGTTCTTTTGAATAATTCTGAATAGCTGTGCTCTTTCCCGAAAACCGGTTGCTATCATGCAGCAAAAGCTGAAAAAATTCATCGATTTCCGTTTTGCCTTCAACCAATTTTCCTTTGGCGGTCTCTTTAAGAATAGTTCCCATTTCATTATCAGACCGGGCGACAGAAAGAATGGGAGGATGTAAGGGCAGCAATTCAAAGAACTTGCCGGTTAAGGTGCCAATACTAACGGAATTATCCTTTGAAAGATCTTCAAAAACCAAGTTACAACAGGCATGATCCGCTTCAAACAGAACCTGTTCAAAATTCGCCGGAGGTAGAACTTCGACCTGATCTTTTAGGCCTTCTTTTTCGATAAAAGCTAATATTTCTTGTTCATTCTTTTCAGGCCCTAAGGAACGAAACCGCAACGAGAAGCCGGGATATTTTTTGAGAATTTGTAAAAAAAGAATCACGGCCGGCATTCGATGATCGTAAAAGCGGCCGGCATAAAAAAAGTAGCGCTTATCTATTGGCTGATATCTCCCATTTTCTGTTAGCGGATCGAGATACCAGCCATTATAAATAGTTAGCGCTCTTTTTTTGTATGTCGTTTGCAGTCTGTTTGCCAGATATTCGGATACAGTCACTAAAGTATCCGCTGAACTTAACAGATATTTCTCAAGCATTTCATCCAGGGCAAGCACGACTTTATTTCTTTGTTTTGGAAGTAATGCGCCCAAATCCCTGAAATCCGCAATCCATGGTTTTTTTAATTTGTGACTCAGCCATCGGCTAAACCATAAATCGGCCGCCGGTCCGTAGCTCCCGATAATAACATCCACATGTTTAAGAGTATCCTGAATTTCCGGCCAGTGTTTTTTAATTTCCCGATACCAGCTGAACATTGAGCGATCATAACTTCGTAAATAGAATTGTTCGCCAAAAAATTTATTTTTCAGGGCAACCAACCGGTTAGGTACGACAAAGGTTTCCTTTTTATCTTTTATCTTTTTGTGTTCCTGCCAATGTTTACCAATACGGATGATATTTTCCGCAGCGATTTCCACAGGCAAATCGCCCGTAGAATTTGTCGTTAAAATTAGAGGATTACATCCATGTTGGGGGAAATAGGCTGCCAATTCCCCAAAGCGGCGGGCCGCAATACTATTAATCGGAGGGAAGTAATAACTAACAATTAAAACGTTTAACATAATCCCCTGAATATTTCATTTTTACTATATTTTTTAACGGGAATATATTTAAAGGGAGGCGCCTTTCCGCTAAACCGGCGCCATAAAAACAATCCCCACTCCCTGAGCCGATCATAACGATAATACCGTTTAACAGCGCTATCCGGAAAACGCTCGCCCTTTGTGATTAATTCTGAGAAATATCCTTTTAAATAATAAAAAGCGCCTTTCAGATCCCCTTTAAGGGTTTTCATCAGGGCTGTTATTAAAATGATAAAAAAACTTTTATGGAGGTGCCAATCCCGTTGTCCGCGGCTTATATTGCCGTTCCGGCTGTTTATTTTTTCATCCGTAGGCCGCGTAGATACCGCCACTTCCTCTTGCAACAGAAGGGTTTTCCAACCCTGTGAGCGAGCTTTCACATTTTGAATACTATCCGGCGCCCGGCTGCGTTCTACGCCGCCGATTGCAAAGAATACATCTCCCCGGATTAAACGCATTCCTCCCCGGGGATTATCGCTTCGTTGTAACGGTTCCGTTTGCAGATATTGCTCATCCAGAGGAGCCAGCAACGTACCGGAAACAATACCTATATCTGGCTGGCTATCCAGCTTTTGTTTTAACCTAAACCAGTAATTGGCAGCAAAGCGAATATCTGCATCTAAAATTCCCACATATCCAATCGAAGGCCGAAGCTTACTGATTTTCTCCACTCCAAACCGTAAGACTTCCGAATAATGGAAGCCCATATATTCGTGCTTTCCGGTTAGCCGAAAAACAAAAAGAAAAGGAAGTTCCTTACTCAGCTGCAATAATTTTTCATAGCTTCCATCCGTACTGCTATCGTCAACGATTATCCAAACATCGGGCCGAAATGTGCTTTTTTTTACACACTCTACCCACGGCTCGATCTCATTAATCTCATTATGAACCGGGGAAAGCAGAACAAAGGCCTTCTCCTTAAGTTGAATGTCATTAATGGATTTAGTTTTCTCCATTTACGCCTTTTTCCTGATTAAATATTTCCATAATGGCTGTCCTGCCTGCCAAACCCATCTCACGAAACCCTGGGACAATCGAAAATATTTCCGTTCATTACAACCGTTATTCCGCGGCATTGATAAACTGCTTGTTCGGTTCCACAAGATAATAAACCGCCGTAGTAAAGAGATCACGAACATAGGGCAGCGCCGCCAGCCAACGATACTGCCTTTTAGGATTTAAACCAAATTTATAGCGATAAATAGGATTAAACAGAAAAAAATCCTTTTTTATTATACGATATTCCGTTCTGCGTAAGATGCGTTGAAAATGTTCGATGGTGATCCCCGTGCGTTTGTTGTGTAATAAAGAATTGATGCTGCCCTGCTCTTCCCCGGCTGCTTTTAAGATCGCCCGGTACAAAAATGTAGGTAAGAGATGAAAATAGGGCGTTTTTTTCAGGAAAGACCGGCACATTTGCTGGTGTCCTCCGAAAGGCATGTACCATGGCGGAAAGGCGAAAAAGACGACCCCTCCGCTTGCCAGAAATGTGTGTAAATAAGAAAGTAATTTTTCCTGCTCAGGGATATGCTCGATAGCGTCTTTTAAAATGATTAAATCGAATTTCGCTTTAAATCGCACTTTAAATTCTGCATCATAAATATTTTTATGAATAAAATCAATTTGTCCGTTGCTCAACTCCGTTTGCATCAAGCTGCGGGCTAAGTTTAATTTTTGCAAATTCAAATCGACTCCGGTGGCGTGGCAGCCGCGATCAGTAAAAGCCTTTAACACCCCCCCCTCGCCACAGCCAATTTCCAAAACCCGGCTTTTTTGAGAGAGAGCAAAGTCCTTTTCGATAAAAGGTATAATATATTCAGCGGTAACATCGCGCTGATACTGAAAATACAACTCACGATTATCATGAAAAGAATACGGCATAAATCATTTCCCTTACATCGGCACAAGGCCTCGTTAACTTACTGCCCGGCTCCTTTTATTGCGTACGATATATCCGATTAATGCAAATAGCAGCGCTATATAAATCACACCCAGCGAAGCATAAGCAATGCGAATATCGCGGTAATAGGAATCCGGTTCAAACTTTAGAAGCACCTTGTGTTGGCCCGCCGGAACCACAATCGATTGAATGGCGTGGTCGGTGCGGTAAATTTTTTTAACCTGCCGGCCATCCACAAAAATCTTCCAGCCCGGCGGGTAGTACACTTCGGAAATAACTAATAAGGCCTGCTTATCGCTAAATACTTCCAGTTCTTCCTCGTTGGGCGTAAACTTCAGTACGCGCGTAAAGGCGGAATCCGGCTTTGCAACCGCTGCGCTCAGCGGCTCCTCCACAATGGCTTCCTCAGCAGGATCAAAAGACGGACTGTTAATGGTTTTCAGCCGTTGGATTTCATCTTTGATGACGCGTGTGCGGCCGACAAAAAAGGCCCGCGGCAGATGATCTTTGAACAGATAGGCGTATTGCCCGGCGGCCGGATCGCTATGCGCCAATTGCAGATGTTCATTTTGAACCGCGCCTTCCAGAATCACATATTTTACATCGAGAATTTTCAGCACGTTCCAGTTAATGGGCAGCTTGGGGTCGGGGCCTTTGTAAATGTTCTTCTCCACCAATTCTTCGATTGTGTACATTTTAATGGGCGTGTACCCGCCAATGGTTTGATGATAATAGGCCCAGCGGTTGTCGCCAAACAATTTACCCGCCGGGAAAATACGAAATATTTCCGAATCCGATTTCAGAAATGTATCAGTAGAAGTCTGGCGAAAATACCGACGTTCGATCCTTTTGACGTCGCTGTATTTTTTGCTTTCATGGGATTGCACGTTCAGCAAATCAGCCACGGCCAATACCGCCAGCGCCACAGTTAGAACGGTAAAATTTATCTTCCCTTTTACATAGCCGATAATTATGCCGCCGTTGATTAGAACCAGAACGATATAGCGCATAACGTCTTTGGTAAACAGTTCGGCGCGGATGTTTTTAATGATTTCCAGGGCTTGTCCCTGGTATTGCTCGCCGCCGGCCTTCACGAACGAGGCGCCCTGCCCGTATAAAAATAAAACGACGCCCAGAGCAAAAAATCCTCCTAAAACATACAATAGTTGTTTGTACTCTTTCAGCCAGTCTTTAGTTTTTTTCAGTGAGGATAAATATTTTAGGCCGTACACAGCAAATACGGAAAATACAAAATAGGTTACCGTCACGCTCATCATCGGCGCGCGGAATTTATTAAAAAAGGGCACATAGTCGTAGAACAAAGCATAGAACCATTCTAAATGACGCCCCCACGAAAGTACAATCAGCCACAGAGCAAATAAAGCCAAGCTAAAGATGCGCTTATCTTTGCGAAAGGCCCACAAGCCCAACAGAGCCAGAATTAGCGTGATCACGCCCATATATTCAAAGCTTTGTGTGAACGGCATATAGCCCCAGTAGGTGTGTACCTGCCGGCCCTTTAAACGCGGATATTTGCTGCCCTCATAAGTCTCGACGGACATGCCGCCGTAAAAGTGCGGCACCAGCCAGGTGAGCATTTCCGAGGGATGCGTAGACCAGCGCGTAGCGTATTGCATGGAAACGCCATTGGATCCGTTTTGCTTTTTAGCAGCCCGATCGATATCGACGGTAGTTTTGCCGCGTTTGGAGTAGGGCAGATATTCTTTTGCTAAAAAAAGCGGCTGCGCGGCCATGCCCAAAGCCAGCGCCAGAGCAACAATTATAAGGCCGGTTGATTTGGCAAAACGCGCATATTGTTTATCCAGCACATCCTTGATTAAAGGATAAACGCCAAGTGCAAAAACCATCAGCGCCGTGTAAAAAACAATTTGGTAATGCTGCGTCCGGATTTGCAGACCAAAAGCCAGCGCAAACAAAGCCGTGGCCGTCAGGCTGCGTTTATCCAGAAAATAGATAAACGCAAGAAAAATCCAGGGCAAATACATCAGCGCCTCGAACTTGGCCATGTGCCCTACTAAAAACAGCGCCTTGTAATGAGGCATCAAAATAAAAAGCAGACTGCCGATGGCGCTCAACAGCGGCGACATCCCCAGATAGCGCATTAAAAGAAAAAAGCCCAACACGCCAAACAGGTAGTAAATGAACACCGCGCTGAACCAGCCGCCTAAACGATTTAGCAGATTGTCCAGCGACCAGGCCTGCGGATGAATACGATGATAGATGGGCATACCGGCGAAGATGTTTGGATTCCATAGTACTTTCTCGCCGGTGTCTTTGCTATATTGGGAAATTTGGTGTGTTTTGCCTATTGAACCGATTACATCCACGCCCTGGGGCGACAAGTGATCGAGTACCAGCGGTTTTAACAAAATTAGCAGCAATAAAGCAATTGCGCCGAGTAAAAGATAGCTCTGCGTATGTTCCGGCAAGGTAAATTTTTTCTGTTCCTTAACTTCTTTTTTTACCTGCGGCGTTTTGGGTTTTGATTTCTTTTTAGCCATGCTTACTCCTGACGATTTACTTTTTTTTAGCGCTTTTCTTATGGCGAATCAATTTGAAACGTACATTTTACAGTAGTAACGAGCAATTTGCAAACCCGGACGCGTCTCTTTTAATAATGAACAACCCCGCCGCCCCGAAAGGGGCGCCTTTTGGTACAAGCAACGGGGTATCCAAATGGATTTGAATAATTATAACAACCCAAGGGTCGGGGAATAAAACCCATCCGGATGGGATTTAATTCAGACGGATTAAATCGCCGTAAGTGAAGTTTAAATTTCAAAATAGACGTGCCATTTAAATTGTGGTTACTCCACTAAAATTTAAGTTTATTTGTAGTAATTCTTGTAAAAGCCCACCTTTTCGCCTTTGCCCAAAATCACGCGGCGGATGTAATTATTGATGAACCCCAATCCATAGCCGTAAACCTGCATGGGCATCACTAAGGGGATATACAGCGCGGGCATTAATTCTTTATAACGCAATATGGCGTCCAGCATGGAAAACAGCAAAATGACCAGCCAGCCCAAAACGCCCAAACCCAGCAAGAAAGCGGCCCATTCAAAAAAAGGCGACAATACCAGGATTACAAGGCTCAGTAAGGCGCCCACAGCGGGAACGGCATGCAGCGGCTCCAACATGGAATTATCTATCTTGTACAAATTAATTCTGGCCACGCCCCAGTTGTACACCTGCCGGAAAAAACGTTTTAAACTGGTGCGCCGTTTATGGTACACAAAGGCGTCTTCGATAAAAACAACTTGTGCTCCGCTCTTAATAATGCGATTGCTGAACTCAATATCCTGACCGTGACGCAGGCTGCCGAAACCGCCGATTTTCTGCCACAAAGCGCGGCTTAATCCCATATTAAACGAACGCGGATAGTACTTAGCCAGCGCTTTGCCCTTTTTCCCGCGCATACCGCCGGTGGAAATAAAGGAGGTCATGGTGTAATTGATGGCCTTGAGCAAAGGCGAGAAGGATTTTAAATAGGTATCCGGACCGCCAAAAGCGTCGGCTTGTGTTTTTTGTAATTCGCGATCAATGCTCGTCAGCCAGCGGGTGGGCAAAATTACATCGGAATCGATGAAGATAAAAAAATCGCCCTGCGCGTGTTCCATACCCAAATTGCGCGCGGCGCCGGGACCTTTACGCTGTTGAGTAATATATTTTAATGTGAATTCATAGCTCTTTTGCGCATCGGCAATCAGCTGCGCTGTGTTATCGGTGGAACCGTCGTCGGCGATGATAATCTCAAATTGATCGCGCGGAAAGTCCAGCTCATTGACTGAGGTCAGCAATTCCCGCAGTTCGTCCGCCCGGTTAAAGGAGGGAATTATCACCGAATAGGAATGATATGTATTAGACATAATGTGTTTTGTTTACAAAATGATTTTTGTCTTAGCCGCCGGGCTGCTAACGAGTTTAGGCCCTACTCAATCTCTTCTTTAATGGCGTATTTAATGGAATTATCCCGCGTGCTGGTAATCATCTCGCCGATCAGACCCAGAGAGAGCGACTGTCCGCCCACAAGAACCAGCAGAACGCCCAAAAACAACAGCGGCCGATGCCCGATGCCCTGTCCCTGAAACCAGATAATGGTCAGATAGAGCAAGATAGCCATTCCTGCCAGGGCCGACAACACGCCAAAAAAACCAAATAAATGCAGCGGTTTCTGGCGGTAACGGGTAATGAATAACACCGTGATTAAATCGAAAAAACCGTTTAAAAAGCGGCGCGCGCCAAATTTGGACCTGCCGAACTGACGGGGATGATGCGTGACTACAATTTCCCCCACGCGGAAGCCCTGCCAGTGGGCCAGCACCGGCAGATAACGATGCAGTTCGCCGTAAACCGGCAGCGCTTTGATGACTTCTTTGCGGTAGGCCTTAAGACCGCAGTTAAAATCATGTATTTTAATGCCGGTAAGCAGACGGGTGGCAAAATTAAACAGCTTTGAAGGCACCGTTTTGTTGATTGGATCGTGGCGTTTTTTCTTCCAGCCGGAAACCAAATCCAGGCCGTCCTCCAACTTAGCCATCAGCGCCGGAATTTCCGCCGGATCGTCCTGCAAGTCGGCGTCCATAGTGATTACCACTTCGCCTTGCGCCCGTTTAAAGCCCTCGGACAAAGCGGCGCTTTTTCCAAAATTGCGCCGGAAACGAACGATGCGAATCTGCGGATAGCGCTCTTTTAATTGCATGAGAGCCGCAAAAGAACCGTCCGTGCTGCCGTCGTCGATAAAAACGATTTCATGCTTTTTATTCAGTTTCTCTAATTCTCCGACGACCCGTTGGCATAATTCCGCCAAAGAATCCTCTTCGTTAAACAGAGGAATTACAACCGAAACATCCATACACATACCATGTTATTGTTCAAGGGATAAATCAATCTGCTTGGCGCTATCGGAAACTTTAATTTCAAAAGCGCTCGGGCTGATTGCTTCGTTGAGTTTTAGATCGGTGTAGTAAATAGCCAGTCCCTGTTTTTCCGCAGGCCGTACAAAGTTTACCGAACGGGGAAAATAAATGCCATTAAATTTTTCAAATTGATCGTATGTTTTATAAAAAACCAGCTGCCCCCGATCCAGATATTCGATCTTTTTTATGAGCATCAGGCCGGGATCGAACCAGATATGGTAATTATAATGACCATTGGCCGCTTCCAGATAGTACATGCCGTCGCGGATTTCATAGGCGCTCATTTTTAAGATATCAAAAGGATCGCGGGCTAACAGCACATTGCCCAGTTCTGTAATTTGCAAAGGAAACTGAAAAAAGTTCGTCCCCTCAAAATCACTGCGCGAACCCGTCAGGAACTGATTCATAATCTGATTATAAAAAATAAATCGTGTTTTAGCAACGAAAACTTTACCCATGGGCAGTCCCATTGGTCCGGTTACATTAATGAGCAACGAATCTTTTCCGTTTAAATAAACGTCGGCGCCAAAATTCCCCGAATATTGGGGCGAATCCAACGTTATCCGCGCCATACCCTGCAGCGTGCGGATCCGGGTTTGCCACTGTTCATTGTGCGCCAATAAATCACGATAGGAGATTTTAGTAGTATTGGGAACGATTTGTTTATGAATAGCGCAGCTCGTCAGCCACAAGCCGCCAAACCAGAGTGTAATCAATAATATAAAAATTTTGCGCATACAGGATTTCCGTAATTTGATTTTGGGGTTCCGGGTTCCGTTTTTTGTCTGAAAAATTCATCGGACTTTTTTAAGTTTATTTTTTAAGTTCTGGTTGCCGGAATCTTCATTTAAGGCCTTTTGCCAGTATTCACGGGCTTTATCATAATTTTTCATCTCATAATACACATCGCCTAAATGCTCCGCAACCACCGGCGAGGTCTGGCGAATTTCGATGGATTTCTTGATGTATTTTTCCGCTTCCGCTAAATTGCCCAGCTTAAAATATATCCAGCCGATGGTGTCCAGATAGGCCGCTTCCTTTGGTTTTAACAAGATAGCCTTCTGCGCCATCTGCAAGGCCTCCTGCAAACGCAGATTGCGTTCCGACAGGCTGTAACTGTAATTATTTAAAATAAGCGGATTATCCGGCAGGCGTTTTAAGGCAATTTCGTAGAGACTGTCGCACTGCTCAAACATCTTCAGATTTTCATAAACCAGCGGCAGATTCGTCAGCGCGTTGGAATTATCCGGCTCTAACTGCAACGTCTTCTGAAAGGCCTGAATGGCCTGCTGATATTTTTCCTGCTTTTGCAGGTTCATGCCGTAAAACGACCAGATCATGGCGTCGTCGGGATAAAGTTCCAGCGCCCGCCTAAAAGAAACTTCGGCGCTATCCGGCTGGTTCATATCCGATTGCGTAAAGGCTAAAAAGAGCCAGGCGAATTTATTTTTTTCATCCTGAGACAAAATACGCCGGAAGAGGGCGACGGCCTGAGCAAAATGTTTGGATTCCATTTCAACACGGCCGGCCAGCTCTAAAACGCTTAACGGCGGCTCTTCCTGTTCCATAATCGGCTTCAACAGCCGCCGGGCCTCGTCATATTTTTCCAGATAATAATAGGCTTCGGCCGATAAAATGCGCGCCGCGCGGTCGATGGAGTCGGCCGCCAGTACGGGACGGTAAACGTCAATGATTTTTTGCCAGCTTCGCTGACTGCGAAACAACATGGTAATGCGGTCCAGCGCCTGGGCATAATTCGTTTTACGCTTTAGCGCTTTCTGATAATAAATAATGGCGCTATCCGGTTTTTGGCGCGCCTCCATAACGTAGCCAATCAAATAAAAGGTTTCGGCGCGGCTGCTGTCGCTTTTAAGCACCTCATTTAAATAGTGCAGCGCCTGATCGTATTTTTTATATTTTAGATAGGTGCTTGCCAGCCGTTCCATTAATTGCGGATCGCGTCCGTAGAGCTGCAAAATTTCCTCGTTTTGCCGGGCCGCGCCCAATTCATCCCCGTTCTTTTGGTACAGTAGTATCAGATATTGGCGGGCTTCTCTGTCGTACGGATTAATGCGCAGCATCTTTAAATAATAAGCGATGGCCTGATCGTCGTTGCCCATCCGATACTGACATTCGGCCATCAGATTCAGGCTTTCCGTGTTCTGAGGATCTAAAAAGAGGGCCTTGCGTAACAATATTTCAGCGCTTTCCAGATGGCCTAAACGCAAATGATTTTCGGCAATGCTGTTGTAAATGGCGGCCGAAGTGGAATCGTGGTGCAGCGCCTGATAGTAGCGCACCAGCGCTTCGTTGTAGCGCGATTGCTGCTCGTAAAATATGCCTTCTAAAAAATAATCGCGCGCCTTTAAACGAAAGTCGTTACGATGCGGGCGTAGCTGTACCAATTTTCTGCCGGAGGTACAGCCTGCAATTAGAACAACAACCAGTATGCCTGAAATCAGATAGTTTAATCGTCTCATAATAAGGCGCCTAATATACGTTTTGTGCCCCGAAATAACAAGCGATCCCCGCCAAAATTACCCGGGCTTCTTCGGTTTTCTTACAATAAACCGTAAAGTTTGACGATAGTTCCGCTCAGCAGGCATAGCATTCCCGCCGGATGGGAACCGTTCCCTGTAAAAATCGTTTGATACGCACAGGCAAACTTGATTTGAGAAAGGCGATTCTTTAAGTTGATTGTTTATTAAATAAACACCCAACAGAGCGTCATTTCCCCCAAACGGGAAATCCAGAATTTGACGACGCTACCCGTTACTAACTGGATGTCCAATCAAGTTGGACATGACATTCATGGGATGTGCCAGACACGGCGCTTATAAGTCATCTTTTAAAAAAGAAGCTTGCTACAGGTTGTTAAATGAAACGACAAAAACGCGGAAATCCAACGCGGTTGACTACGAAAATCTCAGCTACGGCTACACGCAAAACGGCTGCAAAAATCAATAAGCCCAAAAGCGCCAAAAAGAAAATTTTACTGTTTTCCTCTTTAGGCCTGTTAGCCGTAATAATTCTGGCCGGCGTTATCTTTTTATGGCAGCTCAGCAAAGATTTGCCTTCTCTTACCAAGTTAGAGCGCATCGATCCCGAAATGGCCACACAGGTTTACTCCGCGGACGGAGAGGTAATCCATTCCTTTTTTACCTACAACCGCACTTACACGCCCTTCGAAAAAATTCCCCGGCCGGTCATTGACGCTTTAATTTCCACAGAAGATCGCGATTTTTACCATCACTGGGGCATCAACCTCAAAGGCATAGCCCGCGCTTTGATGGTGGACATCGCCCACATGGATTTCCGCCAGGGCGCCAGTACCATCACCATGCAGTTGGCGCGCAATCTGTACTTTGGTTACAAACAAGTGTGGAGCCGTAAAATAAAAGAAGCGTTGACTGCTATTCAAATTGAACGCACTTACGCCAAAAACGAAATTTTGGATATGTACCTGAATATCACCTTCTTTGGCAACCACGCTTACGGCATCCGCGCCGCCGCCCGCCGTTATTTCGATAAAAATGTAGAAGACCTGAATGTCCAGGAAGCGGCGCTGCTCATCGGCCTGCTAAAGGGACAGACACTTTACTCGCCGATCCGCCATCCCGAACGCGCTTTAAAACGGCGCAACGTGGTGCTGCTTTCTATGGTAGACAACGGCAAACTCACTAAAGCGGCCTTCGATAGCTTAAAACAACTTCCGCTGGGACTGACGCTGCACGATCCTTACGAGATGCAGACCGCTCCTTACTTTACCGAATACATCCGTCGCCAAATGAACAAACTGCAGGATTCGCTTGGCGTGGATTTATACGAAGACGGCCTGCGCATTTACACCACGCTGGATACGCGCGTGCAAAAATACATGGAAGACGCCGTTAAAAGAGAGTTGCCGGCTATTCAGGCGCGTGTGCGCCGGCAGCGCGCTTTTGACAATCTGCGCCAAACCTTAAGCGATTCCGCTTTTAAGGAATTAACCACCATGCAGCTGGCCTTTGTAGCTATTAATCCGCATAACGGCCATATTTTGGCCATGATCGGCGGGCGCGATTTCAAAAAGTACAAATGGAACCGCGTAACGCAGATGCCCCGGCAACCCGGTTCGGCCTTTAAACCCTTTTTATACACAGCCGCCATCGATAACGGCTACACGCCGGCGGATGAGTACATCGACGCGCCCACAGTGGAGATTAATCCCGACAGCACGCGCTGGACGCCGCGTAATTACAACGGTACGTTCAGCGGTAAAATGGTTACTCTGCGCGAAGCCTTGCGCCGTTCGCTAAACTCGGTAGCCGTGCGCCTGATTGCCGATATCACGCCAAAAGTAGTCATTCAGTACGCCCGCGATATGGGCATCACCACGCCGCTGCGTCCCTTTTCTTCTTTAGCTTTGGGCAGCTCGGAAGTTATTCCGCTGGAAATTGTCTCGGCCTACGGCATTTTTGCCAATAACGGCGTACACGTTAAGCCCGTTTCCATTATTAAAGTTGAAGACCGCCTTGGTAACGTCATTTACAAAACCCGTCCCGAAAGCCGCGAAGTGCTTTCGCCGGAAACCACCTATATCATGAACAACATGCTGCAAAATGTGATTAATCACGGCACCGGCGTACGCGCCCGCACCTTTTTTAAGTTCTATCATCCGGCCGGCGGCAAAACCGGCACCACCAACAACAACTCCGACGCCTGGTTCATCGGCTTTACGCCGGATATGGTAGCCGGTATCTGGGTTGGCCTGGATGACTACCAATACACACTGGGACCGGGTATGGCCGGTTCTGTGGCGGCGCTGCCCTTTTGGGCGGATTTCATGAAAACGGTGTATGATTCGCTGGAATTTGAACAGGGGAAATTTCCCGAATGCTCGGGCGTGGTGCATCTGAAGATTTGCCGTGAAAGTAAAAAACTGGCCACCAAGTATTGCCCCGATGTGTACGAGGAAATCTTTAACGTAAAATACCGGCCGGCGGAAAAATGCGATATCCACACCGGTCCGCAGCTCTATAAACGAACCAGGCGTAAACGCTTCTAAATCAGTTCCGGCGCAGCCATTTTTCCGGATTGTATGTTTTACGGCCGCCGTAAATGCCGAATTGCAGCCTGGCGCCGGCCAGCGAGCCAGAATCGCCCACCGTGGCAATCACTTGACCGGTATCCACGCCCTGTCCTTTGTCCACATAAATTTCATCCAGATGGGAATATACGGTATAAAAACCCTTGCCGTGATCCACGATGACCGTATTGCCGTAACCCGGCAGATAGGTAATCACGCGCACCAGTCCTTTAAATACGCAGCGTACATCGGTGCCTAACTTACTGCGTATTTCAATATCCGTGTTTTTAATATAGGTTTTGGATTTAGGATCGCGTTGTTTGCCGTAATGGGTGATTACTTTGCCGCGCACCGGCCAGGGCAGTTTGCCTTTGGCCCGTTTAAAATCTTTAAAATCAAAATGAACGATTTCCCGTCCCGCCTCCGTTCGGCGTTCGGCTAATTTACGCTTGCGCTCCAATTCCACAATCATGGCAATCAGATTTTCTTTTTCCTTTTGCTTTTGCGCCAGCTGCTGCGAATAACTCTGCTGCCGGCGGTGCAGTTCGGCAACCAGACGCTTCTTTTCATTTTTACGCGTTAGATATTGTTTTTCCTCTATCTGTTTTTGCCGCAGCGTCTCCTTTTTACCGGCCAGTTGATCGGCAAGTTCGGCTTTGATGCGCTGGATTTCCCTTTTCTTTTTTAAAATGGATTTTATCGTGCGGGCGTCGTGCTCGGCAATGATTTTAAGGTAGCGATAGCGAATCAGCGCCTGATTGAACGAGCTTGCGCTGAGCAGTAATTCCAGGTTGCGCACTTTGCCGTACTTGTATGCATAAACTACGCGTTGGGCGTACAGAGAACGCAATTTATTGTACCGTTCGGTGGTGGTCTGCAAGCGCGCGCTGGTGTGGTTTATCTTGCGCTGCAGGAGTTGACTTTGTCTGGTTAAAACCCCTTTGGCGCGCGATAGAAGAGCAACTTCCTGATCGATAAGCGAAATTTGTTGTAAAATATCCTTTTCCTGCGAACGGCTTTTGGTCAGCTGCTTTTTTATTTCGCTGATCTGGCGACGTAAATCCTGCAAACGAGAGCGATTGTCCTGCAATTGACGATCCAGGGAACTCTGCGAAAAGGCCAGCCATGGCGCCATCAGCGCTATTAATAAAAATGATTTAAAATTCATAGCCAACACTCACCGAATGTGAAAAACTAAGCTGCGGATGATATTCAAAGCCGTAATCGATGCGTACCTTGCCCGCATAAAAAGAGACGCCGGCTGCATAGCTGTTGGTTAACGTACGGAATCCGCCGCGCAGCTCCAGCCAGCGGTTGCTTTGGTACTCCACGCCAAATCGATAATCGAAGGCGCTGTCGCTTTCTTTAACCATATCCGCAAAAACTTTGAGCGACGGCAACGGCGCAAAAGAAATACCGCTGGCCACATGCAGCGGCAGCGTCTCCCGCGCCTGTCCGATAATCGGACGATTTAGATTCTCCATGCGCAGACCGATGTTAAACTGCTCATTTATACGGTACAGCGCCGCCATGCCCAGCCCTACCGTTGTGGCGGAACCATAATTTTTTACCCATAAATTAAGCACATCGCCCTGCAGCGCCAGACTAAAGCATTCCCCAAAGCGCCAGGCGCCGGCCAGACGCAAAGCGGTTTCATGATATAGTTTGTTGCCATATTGCCAAAAGCCCAGCCCAACGGGAACGCCAAAGGGCTTAAAAGCCAGACCCACGGCCATCTGGTTTAAACCGCTCAGGCCGTAATAATTTTTAAAGAAGAAATCCAATTGCCGGTGAGCGGTAAAGGACAGCGCAGCAGGATTTTCACAGACGGTAAAAGAGGAACTAAGCGCCGCCACGCCGCTGCCGCCGCGGCCCAGATAAGCGCTGCCAACCTCCTTCCCTTCAAAAGATGCCCGCAAAGGAACACTGTGCATTAATTGAAAAACAATAACAATAAGAAGAAATATGGATTTTCTGTTCAGCATACAGACCCAGCCAAAACATTTAATTCTTAGTGTCAAAGCGCCGGCAGTTTCTTTAGAAGTTCAGCGTTAAAAACTTTGAATTAAACTTTAAAACAAAACTCTGAGTTCACTCTAAAAAGGTCTCTCACTGTCATTTTCCCACCACGAAGTGGTT
>CAZIBE010000073.1:0-19758 GCA_964536685.1 uncultured Calditrichaceae bacterium
AATTTCAACTGGTCATTCATATTATTTATAAAACTGTATAGTAGGAATGTTTTGAAAAATGGGAAAGGGAACGGCCATTAATTACGAGTCTAACTTAAAAACGGATTCTATTGCGAAAATTATCAGTAAGCATCTAAGATAAAAAAGTTCTATCTGAATTTGCTGATTGCCCCTTTATTTGTGCACTGTACTATTTTCAGATGGACATAAGCAGTTGATGATTTGCAGGAGACGGTATTTATTTTTTTGCCATTTCTATTTTATTTGAAACTCATCGCCCGGCGTGTTTTTTGCGTGTAAGCGATGTGCTGAGTAAACGAACACGATATATTTTTTTCATGCCCAATGAACATAGGACAAATTTTAAAAGGATTTGCTACAAAAGAATAATCAAGGTCTTGACGTATGTTAAGCTGTTTGATTTATTCAATCAGTAATAGACATAATCGAACGATCCTTCTATGGTATTTCTCTTACTTTGGCAGACCGCCACCTTATCCGGAACATAAGAACATTTAATTAAAATCTTAAATAAAAATTAATGGAGGTTGCGATGTGTCTTTTTAAAACCAAAGCCATCGAAATATTAGTTTCGCTGGTTCTTGTTTTGTTTTTTATCTATCCCATATTTCCGGCAAATAGCGCTATAAACCCAGGCAAAATTGACCTTATTGTATATGTTAATTATGATGAACCAGATTTGGACTCGTGGAAACCGGTGTTTGAAGAATTCTCAAAAAAGCTTTACAACGCTACAGAAAAACAATTACAGTTAGGTAAAGTAGAAATTAGCCGCTGTAATTTTTCCAAAGAAAAAGCGGATATGTGGATTAACGCTGGTGACGGCTGCGCCTATGCACCGCTGTTGTCATTCGGCGTCCCCAATGAACATATGACGTCTTATGAATCCCATAAGAGCACATCCGGAAATGTGTTGGGGCAATTTGGATTATTGCAGGCTTTCTCCCATTATGCCTTTGGATTATATGATGAACATCGTGGAAAGATTAATGGCAACGGCGATTGGTTACAAAACGATATGTTCTATTGCGTCAGTAATGATGACCCCGTGGCTTCCATAATGGATGGAGGCTCTGGCATTGCTTCAAAGAATCAACGCACTGAATTTTGTACTGATCCCGGCTTAGGCTGGACTACCTCACATCAACCCGGATATACGGACGTGAACGGTGATTTATACGAGACCGCACAGGAACTGTTAAATGGCGAAGATAGCTGGTCGACCATTGTCAGGAACTCTAACCTGGCATATCCCTCGGCAGAACCGACGGACGATATAAGCGGCTATGAGCCAATCGAGTTTAACATTATTGAACCCGGCACGCGTTTAGATGTTTGTATCGATCGCTCGGGAAGTATGTGGGGCGACAAGATCGCTCTGGCCAAAGAAGGCGCCGATATTTTTGTTGACCTTGCTCATTTCGGAGAAAATATGGCCGTTACTTCCTATGCATATAGTGGCCGGGTTGATTATGCTATGCAGGAATTGGTTGTTCAACAAGATAAAGATAACGCCAAACAGGCCATCGATCAATTAGTGGCTGACGGCGCTACCAGTATCGGTTCCGGTTTAAGAACTTCTCTGAACGAAATTACCGACAACGGAAATAATCCTCTGGGATGTGCCGAAGTTATTGTACTGCTTTCCGATGGAAGACATAATTACGGTGAATCTCCTTATAGTGTATTGCCGGATATTATAGAACGCGGTGTTAAAGTTTATTCCATCGGGCTGGGTAGCGATGTGGACGACGGTTTGATGTCCGATATTGCCTTTCAAACCGGCGGGACCTATCATTTTGCCGCCGACGGAAGCCAATTGGCGCAGATTTTCTCGCTGATTTATGCTAAAACCCGGGCCGAAGATGTGTACCATACCACATCCAGTGAAATTGCCTCTAACGAAATTCAAAGCGATCAAACCTTAGTGGATCAGTTTACCAACGAAATCACTTTCGAATTAAATTATCCGGATCAGAGTGATATGGATTTTAATTTAACCAGCCCCTCAGGTATGGTAATAGATCCTTCTTCCGCCGGCTCGGATATTGAATATGTTAAAGGGAGCGCGCATCAGTACTATCGCCTCAAAAATCCCGAAGTAGGGGAATGGACCACAAACGTGCAGTCCGCAGCAGGTAACAGCGCTCTAACCTACAATATGTTAGCCTTCGGCCATAGCGATATCGTTTCCACGTACGCGGGTTCTAACAAGAGTGTATATTCCTATCCGGATCCGGTGATCATTAGCGCTTCGGTAACTGCCGGTGAAGCAGTAACCGGTGTGGATGTTAGCGGTGTAGTCATCCGCCCCGATAACAGCACTACGACTATCCGCTTATTAGACGACGGTTCCAGCGCCAATGGCGATAAGATTGCCAATGACGGTATCTACTCGGCCATCTTTGATGATTTCGGCGGCGCCGGAGACGGTTCATATACATTCACCATTACGATTCACAATAAAAATGGCAAACAATTACCCAAAAATCAGCTTCCTTTTGTAGAAGAGGGCTGTACTTTTATCGCGGAAGATATTCCGGAATTTGTACGTGAGGAAACGTTCTCGACAGTAATCAACGATGTGCCGAAAGAATTGGTAATGAAAGAACTTAATATGGATTATACGCGCATCAACTTCAATAATACGCATCGTCTCGTTTTTCAGGGTAATTTTATTTTGAATGATAATGCCAACGGGTTCAATCCTATAAATGAAAATGTCACTTTCAAAGTTGGTGATTTTACGGAAACCATACCGGTAAATTCGTTCCGCATAGTGGATGAATTTGGTCCGTTTAAGCTCGGTCACCGGGATACCACCATCTATTTGTATGAAGATGCCACTGGGGATGAATCCATGTATATCGTAACGGTAGACGGTCATACAGGTATGTTCGGTTATGCCGGTTATGGCATGGATATGATTGCAACCTATTTCAATGGCCCGGAAGACGTTCCTTTTGAATTGCACATTGGCGACGACAAAGGCGCAAACACACTGAATATGGTGGAAGTTTTCCCGAAAATCTGGGTATACGGAAAGCGTGTACGTCTGCCCGAGCAATATGAAGTAATGTCCACTTCCGGAAAAGCTGCTCCGTTAGCCTATAATTTGCAATCAAACTATCCTAATCCCTTTAACCCGCAAACGGAAATTGCCTATACTCTCCCGGAAAAATGTCAGGTTAATATTGATGTATATGATCTAACCGGCCGGCTGGTAAAGAATCTTTACAGCGGGCAGGCAGAGCAGGGAATGCATCAGGTGGTTTGGAAAGGTCGGGACGATTTCGGCCGTTCTGTAGCCAGCGGAATTTATATTTACAGATTACGGGCTACCAGTGAAGACGGGCAGTTGCATTCATTCTACAAAAAAATGATGTTGCTGCGTTAAACGGATCTGCACCCAGAAAATTTACTAATTGATTAGGGGATAGTATGCTTGCTATCCCCTTTTTAATTCAATTGCTTTACATGGCATGAATTAATAAATTAGCTGAGTTTATGTCTGTTAACACGTTAGCACGTTAGGATGCGCTTGAAGAACTCTGCCATTTCGCTGGAACAACTACAACAAGAGATAGGTTTTTACGGCCGTACGCCGGAAATCGAAGAACTGTTGCAAACCGTGATTACCGTAGCGCCGACCGAACTTTCGGTGTTAATTATCGGCGAGAGCGGAACAGGCAAAGAGTTGATTGCCAACGCGATTCATCGCTTAAGCGGACGTCATGCAAGGCCGCTCATATCCGTGAATTGCGGCGCTATTCCGGAGGGCATCTTAGAATCCGAATTATTTGGCCACGAAAAAGGCTCTTTTACCGGCGCCATCGGACAGAAGAAAGGCTATTTCGAAGCGGCCAATAAAGGCGCCATCTTTTTAGATGAAATCGGTGAAATGCCGCTGAACACACAAGTTAAATTACTGCGCGTTCTGGAAACCTCGGAAGTGATGCGCGTGGGCGGCACGCAAAGTTTTAAGGTGGATGTGCGCATCATTGCCGCCACTAATAAAGACCTTGAGTATGCCGTTCAGAATAATGAATTTCGCCGCGATTTGTATTTTCGTCTGAAGGCTATTACGCTGCATATTCCGCCTTTACGTCAGCGCAAAGATGATATTCCGCTGTTAGTACAAAAATTTGCCGACGATTATACACACAAAAATGATATTCCTTTTAAAGGATTTGCTCCGGATGCAGTGGATGTATTACTCGAATACCATTGGCCGGGCAATGTGCGCGAACTGCGCAATTTTGTGGAAACGGCCATTATTTTAAATAAAGGCGAGATTGTCCGCTCCCATTACGTGCGCAATACCTTAAATTTACAGTCAGAGCAGTACATTTCCGATAATTTGCCCGTTCCGCTGAACAAAACGCCGGAACAGGCTGAGCGTGAACTCATCTACCGGACGCTGATTGCCCTGAAACTGGATATGGACGAGATCAAAAATATGCTGAATGTATTGATGCAGCAGGCGCAGTCTATGCGCAATAACGCGCCGGCATCCGTACTGGACGCCATACGACAGGGGCACTCCGAACAGGAGGTGCAACCCACAACAATGAACGCCATGGAGCGTGAATTAATCAAAGAAACGCTAAAAAAATATGGCGGCAGCAGGCGTAAAACCGCCCGTGCCCTGCAAATCAGTGAACGTACTCTTTACCGGAAAATCAATGAATACGGCCTTTCTTAAACCGCGGTTAGTGTTACTGACGCTGCTAAGCGGATTGGTCGCAAGCTGCGGATATTATTCCTTTAAAGGCTCGCTGCCCTCCCATTTAAAAACGGTGGCTGTGCCCTTATTTTATTCACAATCGCAGGAACCGGGTATTGCCGAAGAAATCACCAACGAAGTTATTAACCAGTTCATCTCGGACAATACGCTGAAAATTGCCGATGAAAGCGAAGCGGATTTAGTGCTTAACGGCACCGTGCTGCCCATTCCTGTTCCGCGGCCGGCCATCGTAAAAGAGGGCGAGAGTGTGGCCGAGATGCGTTTATCGGTTTCCGTTAAAGTCAAATGCGAAGACGTCCGTATGTCCAAAGTATTATTCAATAAAACATTTCGCAACGAAATTTCATTAAACTCGGACTCCGGGCTGGAAGAACGGCAGCAGGCTATTAAAGAAGCTCTGGTAATTATTGCCGAAGATATCGTCAACGCCACCATCAGTGGCTGGTAACAAAATAGTGGGAGAACATGATGCTTAACGTGCAGAAAAAAATTGCTAATGCAAGCAGTGATTCCATTTTATTTGCGCACCGTGCGGCGCTCCTCTTAGAGGATAAACAGGTGGAACAGGCCGTTCGACTCTGCGAGGAAGGTTTAAAACGCTTTCCGTTTTATGGCGAAGGCCATCATGTGCTGGCTCGCTGCTATCAGGCGCTGAACCGTCCCGAAGAAGCCCGGGCGGAGTATGAACGCACCCTTTTTTACATGCCCAATCATATTCAGGCGCAAAAGGGGCTGGCCTATTTGCACTTTAAAAACAAAATGCATAAAACCGGTAATGATATTCTACTGACTAATGCTTTATATGATCCCTTAAATATGGAACTGATGAAATACCTTAAATCGGAAGGTCTTGCCGATTTACTATGGTCGGGGGGGGCTGGAGCAGATCCTCAAACGCCGGAAGCAGAAGCAAGGCCGCTTGAAGAGTCTGCCCCTGCCGCCGAGGAAATCAGCCTGCCGCAAGAAGAAGCCCCGGTTGTAGATGATTCCTTGTTTGAAGAAACTCCTGCCGAAAAAGAGGAAGTTATCAAAGCGGAAGATATTCTTCCCATCTCGGAAGAAGAGGCGCAAATTCCTGCGGAAGAACCGCAGCCTCCGGCGCCGAAAGAACCGGCCATTCTGGATGAAGACGAGCTGATTGAAATGCCCATCGCCAGTGCGGACATGCCGGAAGCAGAAGTAGAACGCACGTCTTTGTTAGAAGATATTGAAGAGGGCGAAGTTGCCGAAGCTGAGCCGATGGGTAAAATTGATCTGAATCAGTTCGACAATACACAGGACGATTTTTCAACGCTAATGAACGGCATCTTTGAAACGACCGCCGGCGGGGAAAACGAAGAAGTTATGGAAGTTCCGCAGCCGGAAGAAATGCCGGCCCTGGAGGAGGAGCCGGAAGAAACCGCTGAAGAGCGTCCCATTTTAGACACTTCGGTCATTTTTAATGAGAACCGCCAGCCGGATGAAAATGATCAGGCTGCGGCCGGCGAACCGGAGGCGGAAAGCGCGAAAGTCCCGCCGATTGAAGAGGCCCTGGATTTGCATGACAAAGAATTACAGCAGATTGAAAACGATATCTTAGCCGCAGAACCGGCGCCGCCAGAAGAAACCTCGCCGGAAGAAGCGGGGACAAGCGAAGGCGCGGCAGCCCCTGCAGAAACGGCTGAAGAAACCGGTTCGTTGCCATCGTTTGACGAAGAAAATGTGGATATTGAAGAAATCCTGGAAAATCCCAGAATGTTAACGCCCACTTTCGGCGAAATTCTGATTGCCCAGAAAAAATTTGAAGACGCCCGTAAAGTGTTCCGAGAACTTTACCAGCGCGATCCTCAGAATTTTCGTTTAAAGAAAAAGATCGACTTTCTGGATAAAATCATCGCCTTTCAAAAGTAATTCATGATAAATTTTAAATCGCTTCTTCTCGGCATTATTTTGCTGCATTTATGGATCGCTTCCGCCTTTGGCGCCAGCTATTTTTTACATCTTACGCCTGCCGGGCTTAAACAGCGCCGCCAAATTATGCAGACCCCGCAAAGTAACTCCTCTCAGGCCAATAAAATATTTTTAAAAGCAGCTATATCACACAGTAAGGCGGCCGGCCGTTTTAGCGCCTGGCTGCAATTGGACGCAGCGCAGGCGGACGTTAACCGTTATTTTGATGATTTGAAAAATCGTCATCTGGCCGATTATCTGGAGCCTGCGGGCCGTTTTGCCGTAAACCCGCTAACCGGCGACAGTTTGGCCGGCCGCCAATGGTATCTCAAAAAAATAGATATAGAAGCCGCCTGGCAAAGAACGCAGGGTTCCAGCCAAATAATCATCGGGGTGATCGATACGGGCATCGATTATCATCATCCGGATTTGCAGGGTAGTCTGTGGAAAAACGAGGCCGAAGTGGACGGACTGCCCGGCGTAGACGACGACGGTAACGGATTTGTGGACGATTCTGTGGGCTGGGATTTTACCGATGCGCCGCGTTTCCCGGACGCCGGAGACTATCAGCAGCCGGATAATGATCCCATGGATGAATTTGGCAGCGGTCACGGCACCCAGGTGGCCGGTATCATTGCGGCCCGCTCCGGCAACGGCATCGGCATTTCGGGCGTGGCTCCGGGTGTGCGTGTGATGAATCTTCGCGCCGGTACGGCCAGCGGCTATCTGGAAGAGGATGATGTGGCCCAGGCTATTCTGTATGCGCTGGATAATGGAGCGCGTATTGTTAATATGAGTTTTGGCGATGTGGCTTTGTCGCGCTTTTTAAAGGAAATTATCTACTATGCTTACGGCCAGGGGCTGATCATGGTGGCCTCTGCCGGCAACAGCGGGGACGATCGGCCCAACTATCCGGCGACGCTCAGCCAGACCATTTCCGTGGGCGCCAGCACCGAGCAGGATTACATCGCCGGGTTTTCCACTTTCGGCGAATCGCTGGATTTAATTGCCCCCGGACAGGATATTGTGAGTACGGCCGTGAACGGTCAGTACAACACAGTAAACGGCACATCGTTCAGTGCGCCCATGGTTTCTGCCGTAGCTGGTCTTATTCTTTCGCTGCATCCGGATTACGATGCCGAGCGGATACGCAATGTGTTAAAAACCACGGCCGATGATATTTACTATCACGGCTGGGACCGTTACAGCGGGGCCGGGCGCTTGAACGCCGGACGAGCCTTAAACATACCGCAAGCGGGGATTCTGAATATAGATTATCCGCAGCCCAACACATCCACTGCCGCTGACAGCATGGTCATAATCGGCAGTATGCTGCATCCGGATATTTACCGGGCGGAAATATCTTACGGCGTGGGCGTCAATCCTCAGCGCTGGCAGACGCTGCGCACCTTTAGCAGACAACAGGTCTGGCAGGATACGCTGGCCGTGCTGCGCTTAACGACCTTACCGGATACGCTAATCACCATCCGCTTGTGGATGGAATTGGTAAACGGGCAGCACGACGAATTGCGGCGCAGTTTTTACGTGGATCGCAGCGCGCCAAACATTACGGATGTACAAATCATTCCCATGTACGACGGCCCGCAGCAGGCCTATTTGATCACGTTTACCAGCGATGATATCTGCCAGGCAACGCTGCATATGCGTCCACCGGGCGCGCAGATCTTTTCCGAGAGCCTTCCTTTTGGATACGAAACCAATGTGCAGCGCATAAAACTAAGCAATGCCCAATATTCCGGCAACTACCAATTTTATATCGAAGCTCAAAATTACAGCGGACTGCGCGTACAAGAGACCAATCAGGGGAACTTTTATCGGCTGACATTTAAGGATGAATTTCAATGGCAGGAATTTGTCCCTTTGGATTGGGAACTTCCTGACGGATATCTGTTGGATAAAACCACTGATTTGGATCATGACGGGAAAAAAGAAGCGATTTTGACGCGCTACACAGAACAGGGCGGTTATGGCGCGCTGGAAATTTACGAGTTTGAAGGCAATCGTTTTGAACAACGCTTAGGGACGGGCTTTCCGGCTATTCCGCGGGATGCGGGTGATGTGGACGGCGACGGCCGCGGCGATATGCTTTTAGGTTACGGGCAGCATTCACTTTTATTTGAGGCTGCCGATGGCGCATCGTTTCCGGATAAGTTGGTTTGGCAGGATAGCAGTTTTTGGGCGGCTGCGTATGCCGATATGGATGGCGACGGCGCCGGGGAAATCATCGGCCGGCGGGATTCCGTTTATATGATTTTGGAGGATCAGGGGGACGGACAATTTGTGTTTGTACAGGAGTTGCCAAATCCCACCAACGGAGAAAATCGGTACGGCATACCGCGCGTATTGGTAGCGGATTTGACCGGCGACGGCCACAAGGAAATCGCTTTTGGAGATTACGACGGCGATGTGCTGATTTATGCGGGAACTACTTTACCCGGACTGTATTTGCTGGATACACTGCGCGTGTTGCAATCTGACGCCACAGCGCTATTGAGTGCTTCGGCGGCGGGCGATTTATTTGTGGCCAGTCATAGCCCGGCCAATCCGGATTTTGAACACGAATTTGACGGCCGTTACCGCAGCATCCAGCGCTTTCGTTTTGATCCTACGCAAAGCAGATTTGTGTGTGTGGATACGCTGAATATTTTCGGCTATCACAGCCTTAAGGATTTTGACAGCGGGCTGCAAACGGCAGAGTTTGACGGCCAGCCGTATCTGTTTGCGGCATTTTATCCGAATCTGTACATTTTTGGCGCGGCCGGCGCACAGATAACGCCTTTATGGCAGCGCGGCGACGCCGTTACCAATACGATTCTAACGGCCGATTTTGACGGCGACGGTTATTCTGAATTTTATTATAATAACGGTGAGAAAATCGTCGGCTACAGCGCGGCAACGACCGAGCGTCCTTTTGCTCCGTATCCGTTTACGGCGGATCCGCTGGACAGCGCCCGCATTCGCTTGCAGTGGGGAAGCGTGAGCGGCGCAGAGTTTTATCGTCTTTACAAAGGCAGATGCGCCGACAGTTTGTTCTTTTACCGGACCAATTCCGTAACTGTGTTTACAGATACGGCGCTTGCTAACGAATGTACCTATTTTTATGCGGTTACTGCGGTAGATTCGCAGCGCACGGTAGCTGAAAGCCGTTTCAGTCTCATAGATTCCGCCCATACCAGCAGGCCGCCGCGTTTGCTAAATGTGCTATCGCTCAATGAGCGACAACTTCAGTTGCAGTTTAATGAAGCGGTACGCTTTTCAACGGAGCTGCCGGTGAGGATTTCCGCCACCTGTTCCCGGCAAAATGCGCTTTCGGCCTTGATTATGAAAGATAAGCGGCATATCTTTTGCGGCTTTGATTCTTGTTTTTGTACTCAGGATACAATCACGGTGGCGAATGTATTTGATCGCTACGGCGTTCCCTTAGATGTACGCTTTGCACGCGCCGGCTTTACGGCGGCGGTTCAGCCACACGCGCCTTATTTGGCGCAGGCCACGGTAAAAAGTCGGTACCAGGTTGAACTACGCTTTAGCGGGGACATGGACGGAAGCACGGTTTTAAATCCGGAAAATTATCGTTTGGAACCGGCGGGACATGTACAGAAAATCGTAGCTGCGGACAGCAGTTATCGCATAGTGACGCTGCACTTATCCAAACACAGCATGACCGGCGGATTGGGGCAGGGTTCTTATTTAATATTGACTAATTTAAAGAGCCGGGATGGACAAGCGCTTAGCGAGAGCGGAAAAATTAATTTATTTACGGCCGATGAAACGCTGGCTAATGTAATTATTTATCCGCAACCGGTAAAACCACAAAATGAGCAACTCATATTTGCGCATCTGCCGCAAGATACGCAAATCAGTATTTATACGGTGAACGGTCGTTCGGTAAGGATATTAACAGAGGATCTCAATTTTGGCGGAATGAGTTGGGATTTAAAAGATCGGATGGGACACAATATCACCAGCGGCGTCTATTTGTATGTTATTCGGCATGGAAAAGAAAAAAAACTGGGTAAGATAATCATTCTGAGGTAAACAATGCGAAAATCATATAGGAATCCCCTGATTGTTGGCATAACCGGCGGCATAGGCAGCGGCCAGACAACGGTTTGTAATTTTTTTGAGCAATGGGGCTGCAAAATCATTAATGCCGATCAAAAGGCTAAGGAAGTAATTCAGAAGGATAAAGGTCTGCAGCGGGAATTGAAAGCTACTTTCGGGAAAGAAATTTTTTCAGCCAATGGCAAGCTGGATGCCAAAAAGCTGGCCGAACGGGCCTTTCGTAATGAAGAAGAGACGCTGAAGCTGAATCAACTGGTTCATCCGCGCATGGTTGAAGTTTTAATAGAAGAAATGGAACGCGCCCGTTTTTCCGGTAAATTTCCGGTTGTAGTAATTGACGCCGCTTTGATTTATGAAATCAGTATTGAAAAAATGTTTGATGCCGTTGTTGTTGTTAATGCTCCGCTGATCCAGAGGCAAAAGCGTGTCCGCGAGCGCGACAGTATGGGCAAAAAGCAGCTCAAGGAACGCATGGATCGGCAAATCCCGTTGGAGGACAAGGTGAAATGGGCTGATTATGTAATAGAAAATGACGGGACATTTGAAGAATTAGAAAAACGCAGTAAAAAAGTTTTTCAGGCGCTGATGCGCCGCTATGAAAAACAGCGGCGTGTTAAAATCAGTTAAAGATAAATTTTTGAACTACGCGCGTAATGCCCATGGATTCATCCAGGCGGGCAAAACTGCGCCAATGCCGGACATAATTTTTAATACACTGTTCCACTTTTTTATTACGCAGCGATGAATTTAAAATTCGAATACTCTCGGGTATCACATATCCTGCGTAAGATATTTTGAAAGAAATTTTCACATACCCTTTCAGCCCGGCGTCAAAGCGCGCTTCTTTCCTGAAACAATGTTCGATCATAGGCTGGTATTTTGAAACCACCCGTTCGATCTCTTCCGGATCGCGGTAACCGCGCGCTGCCTTGGGTTCGTTTACTAATTCTTCCGTTAAATCGATGTACATCTCTCCCTTACGATGTATGACGTAGTTGAAAGGGTGACGAAGCGGATTATCCAGTGTGCCGGCGTCATAATTGTTAATATCCCCATCATCGCCGGCCATACCTTTTTTTGACGGCCAGTTGGCAACAGGATGGCTTAGTTCATCTAAAGCATCTTCTTCACCGACGGCATAGGCGTCCACATCGGGTAAACCGGCATAGGGATCAAATTTTTTACGGCCGCTACTTTTTGAGATATATTTTTGGGCGGCACGGGTAGCCTGAATCCGTTGTTTTTTGTTTTTTTCTGCTGCGGACATACGGGGGGGAACTTCAGTATATTCCCCAAGGGAGCTTTGGGTTTGGGGAGGAGTATCTATATTGGTCATGATTAATTTACTGACGATTTTTTTATAACGGTCAAAGATAACCTTGTCCATTTTTTTATGAATACCCGAATAATCCAGATTAGCGACTACTCCGATGCTGAGCATGCTGGCAAAGGTTGTAATAATCAACCATGATAAGAACGTGCCGTCCAGCCGGTCTAATAATTTAAGACCAAACACACGGTTGAATTTAAAAGAAGGATTAATCATAGAGTTGTTCCGGAATAGAAATTTTGACTTTTAAATTATAATAGTTATGCTAATAGACCATAGTGATTCAAGTCACGATAAAACTGGCGTCGCTTAAAATACATACTCATTTTTTTATAATTAAAGACGGATATTTTCAAAAGAAAAAATCTTGACCTCAACTTATATTTTCGCTATCATGAAAGCTATTTATATCTTTAAAAAAAATCAGGAGGCGTAATGTTAAACCACATTTGGTTATGGATGATCGTTCTTAGTGTGTTAATTGCCGGCGGCAGCGATGTCTATCATCAACTGACCAAAGCGGATACCCCTGCATCGGCGACAAAAGTCGAGCGAAATTTAAATAAAGAAACCAAATTGGGACAGGTAACCTCGGCAGCCATCGATGCCGCCGGGCTGGCTGTAAAAATCGCTTTTGGTTTAATCGGCGTAATGGCGCTGTGGCTGGGCATCATGCGCGTGGCTGAAGAAGCGGGCATGATTCGTATTTTGGCGCGGATGGTGCGTCCGATTACCCGGCGGCTTTTTCCCACTATTCCCGCTGAGCATCCGGCCATCGGCGCCATGGTTATGAATATTGCCGCCAATATGTTAGGGCTTAGCAATGCCGCCACGCCTTTAGGGCTTAAAGCCATGGAAGAGCTGGATGAATTGAATCCCAAAAAGGGAGAGGCTAC
Organism: uncultured Calditrichaceae bacterium; assembly: GCA_964536685.1. GTDB lineage: Bacteria > Calditrichota > Calditrichia > Calditrichales > Calditrichaceae > CAZIBE01. The sequence goes on from CAZIBE010000073.1 coordinate 13,010, forward strand.
GGATGATATGATTACCTTTTTAGTGATCAATACAAGCGCCATAACCATTGTACCGGCGACGGCCATTGCCATTCGGGCTTCGCTGGGCTCGGCTAATCCGCAAAAAATTGTCATACCGGCGATCATTGCCGCCTCTATGGCTACCTTAGTGGGGGTTACCACTGTAAAATTAATACAGTATTTTCAAAAGAAACGGCGTTCAGGCACAGCCGAAAAAAATAGTTGAGCTAAGGAGAGAACGGAAAAATGGAAACGTTTAAATTGATTCTCGACTGGATTTCTATTTTGGCTATTCCGGTAATTATTCTGGTATTTCTGAGTTATGGTTATAGCAAAAAAGTAAAAGTGTACGAAGTATTTGTGGAGGGCGCCAAGGAGGGCTTTGATGTGGGTGTGAAGATCATTCCCTATCTGGTAGCCATGTTGGTGGCTATTGCCATGTTTCGCGCCAGCGGCGCGCTGGATGTGCTTACGTATATGTTAAAGCCCATTACCGATTTAATTGGCATGCCCTCGGCGGTTTTGCCCATGGCTTTGATGCGTCCGCTGTCGGGTAGCGGCTCTATCGGTGTAATGACGGAGCTTATGAAAACTTACGGACCGGATTCATTGATCGGCTTTATGTCATCGACCATGTTTGGCAGTACGGAGACCACCTTTTACGTAGTAGCCGTTTACTTTGGCGCGGTGAACATCCGTAAAACGCGCTATGCTTTACCGGCCGGATTATTGGCCGATGCTGCCGGCTTGATTACCGCTGTTTATATTTGCCGTTTGATGTTTTAACTAACTAAATGAAAAACAATTCAGTCATTTGTAACTCAGATAAGGGAGATATTATGCGTCGTTATCTAATCATAGCTGGCTTGATCTTTTTTGTATTCATTGCCGCCAGAGCGGAAAAGTGGAAAACGCTGGGGAAGGGAATTAGTCTGAAGGATACAACAAAAATTTCGACTATTTTAGCTTCCCCTGACAAATTCACCGGGAAGCGTGTTCTGGTAAAAGGACGTGTAGTGGATGTTTGCAAAAAGCGCGGCTGCTGGATGGAGATAGCCAGCGATAAGGAATTCCAGTCGATTCGCGTGAAGGTAAAAGACGGTGAAATTGTTTTCCCTTTGGAAGCGCGCGGCAAGATGGCTCTGGTGGAAGGCATCGTTGAAAAATTGGTAATTTCCAAGGAACAGATGGTCAAATCCATGAAACACCATGCCGAAGAGCATGGCGAGCCCTTTGACTCTACAAAAATCACCGAAGGTAAAACAATTTACCGCCTTAAGGGCGTAGGCGCTAATATTGATTTTTCCAAGTAAAAAGTTTGAAATGCCAACATAGCGCCACTTTCTTAATTTCCCCAGACAGGGAGATTAAGAGAGGGAAGGGAGGACGGGGGGGCTGCTTTAAGAACCGGCGTGAACCAATATAACGTTTACTATAAAAGGAATTATTAGTGGCTAAAATTAATTGGCGTAAATGGAATAATATTCTGCATCGCGATATCGGATATTTGGCCGTGGGGCTGACCGTTGTTTTTGCCGTCTCAGGAATTGCCGTAAACCATGTTGGCGATTGGAATCCCAATTACTCTATTGAACGAACGACGATTCATGTAGAAGCGCCGCAGAATTTGCAATTGCCAGACGTTGTCGCCGCCATTCTGCGGCAATTGCATATTACGGAAAGGCCACAGAGCACCTTTCGTCCTTCGCCGCAAGAAGTGCAGATTTTTTTAGAGAATCAAACCATTCAGGTGAATCTGAAAAAGGGAAGCGGAACGTGGGAAAGAGTGAGCGAGCGTCCACTACTGCGTGATTTTAATTACTTGCACCTCAATCATGCAAAAAAGGCCTGGACGTATTTTTCCGATCTTTATGCTATAGCCTTGCTCTTTTTGGCGGTTTCCGGTTTGTTTGTATTAAAGGGGAAAAACGGATTGGCCGGCCGCGGTAAGTGGCTTACCGGCGTCGGTCTGTTAATTCCCATACTGTTTCTGCTTATATATAAATACTGGTAAGGGGAGGGCGCTCTGCTGAGATGAAGATTTGTCTGGTAACTTCGGAAATTACGCCTTTTGCCAAAACCGGAGGGCTGGCGGATGTCAGCGCAGCCTTAGGAAAATATCTTAAGCGCCACGGTATGGATGTGCGACTGGTTATGCCGCTGTATTCTGTGATAGATACACAGAGCTATGATTTTCATGAAGTGAGTTTTGCCCGTACAAACCCTATTTGGATGGGAACACGGCGCTTTGACTATTCCGTATGGACGGCCAAACTTCCCGGCAGCGATGCGGATGTTTATTTTATTCATTGTCCGACGCTGTTTGGGCGAAATCAGATTTATACTAACGACAGCGACGAACACATCCGTTTTGCCCTTCTTGCGCGGGCGGCCATTGAGCTGTGCCAAAAGATGGGTTGGGCGCCTGATATTTTTCATATAAACGATTGGCAAACGGCCCTTCTGCCGGTGTATCTTAAAACGTTGTATGCCTGGGATAAGCTCTTTAGCAACAGCAAAACGCTGCTGACCATCCACAATATCGCTTATCAGGGTAAATTCCCGGCCGCTGTAATTAACGATTTATCCTTAAACGAACACTACGCTTATTTCGACGGCCACGATTTGTACCAGGGTGAACTGAATTTTCTGAAAACAGGCGTATTGCAGGCGGATTTCATCTCCACGGTTAGCGATACTTATGCCCGTGAAATTCAGACGCCCTATTTTGGTGAAGGGCTTGAAATGGTTTTGCATCACCGGCAATCCCATCTGACAGGAATTTTAAACGGCGTCGATTATGATGAGTGGAATCCGGAAACGGATGCTCATATTCCTTTTAACTATTCCTTGAAGCGGCTGAGCGGAAAGAAAAAAAATAAAAAGGAGTTGTTGGAACAAATGGGATTGAGCTACCAGCCCGATGTTCCTTTACTGGGAATGATCGCCCGTTTGGCAGAGCAAAAAGGAATAGATTTAATCATGGCCGTTTTACCGGAGATTCTGGCACGACAAGAAATCCGTATGGTTGTGTTAGGCAGCGGGGAAGAACAGTACGAAAGTTTTTTTTACCACACGCAAATCAATTTTAAAGAAAAATTCGTGTTTTATCGCGGTTACAATTATCCCCTGGCGCATCTTATCGAAGCAGGCAGCGACATGTTTCTTATGCCCTCGCGTTTTGAACCGGGCGGATTAAATCAGATTTACAGCTTAAAGTACGGCGCCATTCCGGTGGTTAGAAAAACCGGCGGTCTGGCCGATTCCGTGGAACCGTATGACTGGAAAACGCAGCAAGGCACCGGGTTTGTCTTTGAGCATTACACACCAGAAGGATTAAGCTGGGCATTGGATTATGCATTGACTACTTATCAAAATAAATCCGCCTGGAAGAAACTTATGCTTAATGCCATGAAACGTGATTTTTCATGGGATAAACAAATTCTTAAATATATCGCCCTATATAAACGTATCCGGCAATTATGATTAAAGGACTTTTAATCGATTTAGATGGGGTCATCTATAATGATTCTCACGTGATTGCAGGCGCTGTGCAAACCATTCGCTGGTTACGCGAGCTGCAGGTTCCTTTTCGTTTTATTACAAACACGACTATGAAAAGCAGAGCTACACTGCAAAATAAACTCCGGGCTTTTGGCATCGCGGTGGATGAAAAAGAACTATTTACTGCGGTAACAGCCGCAGTGCGCTTTATTGAGAGAACGCGGAAAGAGGCCAACTGCTATTTTTTGTTGACGGAAGACGCCAGCAGGGAGTTTTCCTGTTTCTTTAATTCAGAAAAAGAAGGAGTTGATTGTGTCGTAGTGGGCGATTTGGGCGAGGGTTTTACTTATCGCAACCTGAATGAAGCGCTGCGCCATTTGCTGAACGGAGCATCATTAGTGGCCTTGCAGAAGAATCGCTTTTGGTTAAGCGATGAAGGCTATAAAATGGATGCCGGCGCCTTTGTTGCTATGCTCGAATTTGCGGCAGATACAAGGGCTACGGTGGTGGGCAAGCCATCGTCTGATTTTTTTAATGCGGCGCTTAACAGTTTGCAACTTCCGCCCAATCAGGTGTTGATGATAGGCGATGATATGGAGTCCGATATCCTTGGCGCCAATTCACTGGGAATCAGAACGTGTTTAGTGCAGACCGGGAAATACAGAACAGGCGACGAAAAGCGTTTTGATATCCAGCCGGGTAAGATAATTGAGAGTATTTGGAATTTACCAGATTTAACGTTATTTTCGGAAAAATAAATGGCGCCAGTCCTCAAATCGCGAATTCCGTTAATTACACGAATGAAAATATATAATGACGATAAAATTAATCAATGAAAAGTCGTGAAATTTGGGTTAGGAACTATTTAGCGCAAACTCATAAATTTAATCAAAATGAAGCAGACCACCCATGTACATTCCCATTTTTAGCTTTCTGCTTGTAGCTGCTGTTTTTGCCATCATCATTCTTGTAACGGAATTGAATAAAAGAAAGGAAGCTCTGGTTATTCTTCGTGGTGAGAACGACAGCAACCGGCGTGAAGTTGCGCTTTTGAAAGATGCCCTTGATAAAATGGATATTTTGTATTTGGCCCATGATATGGAAGGAACGATTACTTCGATAAACAAACGGGCCGAACAGTTTTTTCACTTTAGTCCGGACGATGTGGGGCGTCGTAAGCTGACCGATTTCTTTTCATCTGAGGGACAGCCGGGTTGGGAGAACCATATTAAATCGATTCTTCAGAAAGAGGATTCACAAGGCAGATTTCAGCTACAGATGGATAGCGGCGAAGAAATTGAATTACGATATATTTCTGTTTTGAATGTGATTGAAGAAATACCCGTTACTATACACATTTTGGCACAACCGGAAGAAGTTATTTTACAAAACAAGTGGTTGGATATTTTACCGCTTCCTTGTTTTTTAGCGGATGATGCGGGCGAAATAATCAGTGCTACGCACGATAAAACTGAGAGTTCTCCCGATGAATTTAATACTCTCCGAAATTTAAAAGAAGTTTTGGATAGTAAAAATTTAAAGGAATATAGCGCTTTTTGTGCCGGTAGAGTAAAAGAGCGTATTTTAAAATTAAGCGGCGTCGGTCCTGCCGCCTCCGGTAACGGGCAGAAGTACAGCTTTTGGGTGCGTTGTATAGGCGATGGATTAAGCTTAATTTGTGCCTTCCCTGAAATTCCTCACGAACAGAAGGCGGCGTCATCTGCCGAGTTTAGTGAGGAGCAACTTCATAATCTGCATGGTTATATTTCGGCCATATTAGGCTTTACTCAAATTATGGCGGAGGACTTAACAGAGAAAAAAATGGAAAGCCCCTATTTAAGCGATATTCTTACAGCCAGTAAACATGCGCTGAAAATCTTGGATATCATCGAACCTGAAGAAAGGACGGTCCCTGTTGCCGACGAAACATTGGAGGAAGGGGAGCGCTCTTTAATACTCTTGGTGGATGATGATTCGGTTTTGATTAGGATGAATACTATTTTTATTGAACAGCTGGGTTTTAAAGTTATCAGCGCCAATAGCGGGGAGCAAGCTTTAAATCTTTTCAAAGAAAATAAGAACAAAATTGGGATGGTAATCAGCGATATAAGGATTCCTGATTTTTCCGGTTACACTTTAGCGCAGAAAATTTATAGTATACAAGCGGATTTACCAGTCGTTCTAATCTCGGGACAATTGGAAGATGAGCAGGTACATTCGGATAATATTTTGAGAGTTCTTTTAAAACCTGTAATGCCTAATTTACTTAAACAGGTTATATTTGAAGGGTTGAAATCCTGAAAGCGGATAGTCTGAATGAAGTTGGCGCTGTGACCGGAAGCGATATTTGTCGCGGAACTAAATCAGTTTGAATTGGTTGTAAAAATGACGTCAAATATTTTTGCAGTAAATTTTAAAAAGTTGTAGATTAACAGACTTTTTAAGAAGGTGACATAATTTCAGTTTACATGGCTTTCCCCCGGCCAGAACTGTATTGTCACCTTCTTTAAAATAAAAAGGTCATTGAAATATTAATGGGGACGATTCTGGATTCGACGGGCATGAGAAGGATATGAACGGCAACCCGGGCTTCTGACTATCCCGTCCGCTGGCTGGCGGACCCCTTAGGGGTAAAACTGGTCAGGGCAAAGATAAATGCCGATTACGATTACGCACTGGCAGCCTAAATAGCGTTGCCACGTTTTCCCGAATCTCTGATTCGCCGGGGATTGGGAAAACGCCGAACTTTGGCGGATTCCGGGTTTATGATGTCCATGCATAAATTCGGATAATTAATGGACTGGTCAGGTAATGGGTTTTGCCGATGAACCAATTATCTGATAAGATTTAATCAGCGGCTATGGTTGTAGATGTTCATGTTGGTCCATGTCCGGACCCGGGTTCAACTCCCGGCGTCTCCACAATTATGTGAAAAATTGTGGAAAGTATTATACTGATTATATTAGCTGTCGGTTTTGTTTGGCTGTTGTTGTTTGCGCAAAAATCGCAACGCAAAATGAATCGCAGGAAAAGGGAACTAACCAAGCAGATTAAAGACCGCTGGCAGCAAAAATAGTTGACATAAAAATTACAATCTTGTATATTTCCGTCTCGTTTGTGAGCTTTTAAAAAACGAGGTATAATCTCCTGAAGTGTAAGGGAATGGCGTAAAAAGTTAAGCTTTTTACGGGCGAGAGTAGCTCAGTTGGTAGAGCATCCCGACTTGTCGGGACCAAGGTTGGGGT